>JAPFDH010000120.1 GCA_026169045.1 Lachnospiraceae bacterium
CAAAAAATCAAGGTTATAAGATCAAGTCAGCAACTGCATAACCTTAACATTCTGAATATTCAATTTTTAAAATAGCCATCACAGATGGCTTGTTTGCCATGCAAAAAAATGATACCCTCTACTTTTTAATTTTCAATCTTACTCCTCAATTCATCGTTTCAACTGCAACAGTTTATTTTTCAACTCGTTTTCAATTCGATACAATTCTTTTTCTGCTTCCAGTCTCTTCTGCCGTCCTTCACTCTGGATTTTCATCACTTCATCAATGGTAGATATTAAAGACTCATTTGTCATTTTCAATGTTTCAATATCGACAACGCCCCGTTCCGATTCTCTGGCAGTCTCTATAGTAGACATTTTAAGTGTTGCTGCATTTTTGCGAAGCAATTCATTGGTCATGTCCGTCACCTCATGCTGTGCCTGCGCTGCCTGAGCCGAATGGGTCACTCCCAACGCCAATACCATCTGACTTTTCCATAGAGGTATCGTATTTACAATGGTAGACTGTATTTTTTCCGACATCAATGTATCATTGTTTTGAATCAAACGGATCTGTGGTGCCATTTGAATCGAAATCATCCTTGTCAATTCCAAATCATGAATCTTTTTTTCAAACCGATTGCAGAGTCCGACTAAGTCATTGACTGCCTGAGCATCTTCCTGCAGCCCGCTCTTTTCTGCTTTTTCTTTCAATGCCGGGATTTCTTCAGACATAACCGCCTGAATCTTCTTTTTTCCGGCTAAAATATACATGGACAATTCTTTAAAGTATGTCTTATTCATTTCATACATTTTATCCAGCATTGCCGCATCTTTCATGAGCTGAATCTGATGTCCTTCCAATACTTTAATCACACGATTTACATTCGTCTCTGCTTTTTCATATTTTGCTTTCATACTTTCCAATTTATTGGCGCTTTTTCTGAAAAAGCCGAAAATTCCCTTTGATTCTTCCTCCGCATCAAAACTTTTCAGTTCGGAAACCACTCCTGAAAGCATTTCTCCAATTTCTCCCAGATCTTTCGTTTTTACATTTTCCAGTGCTGATTCAGAAAAGTCAGCAATTTTTTTCTGGGCGCCTACACCATACTGCAAAATCATACTGGAATTCGATAAATCAATCTGTTTCGAAAAATCATCTACCATCTTTCTCTCCTGAGGAGAAAGATTACTTTCCTCCAGAATAGGAGCCTCACTTTCTTCTTTCACGACTTCCTTCTTTTCTTCTAAAAAAGGCTCAAAAGTCAATGTTGGACTTGGGGTATCCAATGTTTCTTCAGCAAAACGTTTCATTTCCTCTTCGTTCATTTTTTTCCTCATTTCTATTATCTATCTTTTTCCCAAATAACAGTTTTCAAAAATCTATTCTCTTTTTTGCTTCATCTGTTCAAATTCACTATCTGTCAAACCTTCCTGTTTCAACATAGTTTCTAAAACAGAGATATCCGTTGAAATATCCATAGCCACATCTTCATACAAACTATCCAGCAAGTTTTCAAACGCATGGATAATGGTATTTAATGTCTGGCTGATTTCTTCTTTCGCTTTTTTTATATTCTCTCCCTGAATGGTTTCTTTATCAAAATCCCGATAGGCATTGACCAATTTCAACGTAGTGGGAAGATAATATTCCGTAAATTTTTCTATTTCCGGCAGTTTTTCCGGATTCAACTCAACACACTGAAAAATTTTTCGTATCACCATTTCCAGTCTTGTCAGTTTCAAAGAAATTTCTTTTTCTTCCAAAACAAGATTTGCTTCTTTTAACTGACGGGCATATTCTTCCCCTATTTCCATTACCTTATTTAATTTATCATCTTTTCTTCTTTTTTCCTGTGCCTGCGCCCGGGCTTCTTCTTCCTTTTCTTCCTGCTTTTTCATCTCCATCTGCTGCATACGGGTGGCCTGATAAAGACGATAGGTTTCATCATTTAAAATCAGATATCTTTCTTCCGGATCAATATGTCCATCTGGGAACATTCCATTTTCTATCATTTTTCGGACGTCTCTGCGAACAAATCCCAATGACTTCCCTGTAGCCTCCGATAATTCTTCCATGGTAATAAAACTTGCCTGACCAATCTGATATAAATAACGTTTAAACCGCCTGGTACGCCTGTTCATACGAATTCCAGACACCAGTATAACCAGACTTGCCAATAAAAATGGTGACAATACAGCCAGGCTGATCGTGGTGATCCCTGATCCGATAAATCCTGCGGCAGAGGCCGATAAAATGGATAATTCGGCCATTCCAAAAGCAAATGTGCCAATTCCGCCGAAAACTGTTCCTAAAATCCCGGCAACAGCGCCCTTTGCTCTGCCAAAGACAGGTTTGGGCAGGTTTCTTCTGTTTTCATAGCGCACATAACGATCTGCCGCCCGCTGATACCGGTATGGGGAGGATTGCTTTGAATCTTCTTTTGAACGTTCCGATTGCATCCCCATGCTTGATTTTACCTCATCCAATGCCTTTCCCACTGTCCCGGAAATATCCCGATTCAGTTTTTCAAAATCCATATTTTTTACAGCACCCTGTACCATATCTTTAATCTGGTCTCCCAGATCTGAAAAATCATTTTTACTCATTTTTACTCACACTCTATAGCTTTCTATACCCAGTTTCAAAATCTACCATATTTTTCAGCGGCTTCCCTTTAAGAAATGCTTCCAGATTCTGACATGCAATTCCAAGAATCCTTTCATGCGTTTCTTTCAGGTGATACTGCCCGGAAACGTGAGGCGTCAGAATCAGATTCGGTGCCTTCCACAGGCGGTGACCTACGGGCAGCGGTTCCGGATCAGTTACATCCAAACCGGCTCCACCGATCCAACCTTCTTCCAAAGCGTCACACAGCGCATCCGTATCCACTGCCGATCCTCTGCCCACATTTAAAAGAATCGCATCTTGTTTCATTTTTCTGATACGTTCGCGATTCATAATACCATTTGTCTCCTTTGTTCCGGGAAGGCTCATAGCCACAATATCGGCACGTCCCAGACATTCATCCAGTTGATCCATTTGATATAATTCATCTACAAATTCCGGTTTTTCCGTTTTCGTACGGCGGATTCCGATAACATAACTTCCCAGAGCTTTCATTCGCGAAGCAAATTCACTGCCAATATCTCCCAAACCGATCACCAATGTGACACTGCCCCAAATGGATGTAACACTTCCTTCATCCTTCCACTGGCCATTTCTTTGGTTTTCAGCGTATAAATATAATTTCTTCTTCAACCCCAAAGCCATTCCGATCATATGCTCAGAAATTGCTAAACCGTATGCCCCTGTAGCATTGGTTAATTTTGCCTCTTTTGGCAATACACCTTCTGCCAAATAGCCATCTGTCCCGGCACTGTTTAATTGTAACCATTTTAATTGTTCTGTTCCGGCAATCTTCTCCGGTTTCACGTTTCCTATGATTATATCCATTTTCTGCACGACATCCCGCTCCACTTCTGCCGCTGCCTGATACACAAATGACGCCTGTGGCGCGATTTGTTCCAACCTTTTCCTGTGACGTTCTTCCACAGGAATCGTTACTAAAATATTCATCTTCTATTCCTTTCTATCTCTTCTAAATATAACCGTATCCTTTTACTCAGAACTGATATACATTAAGGCCTACCTGTTCATCATAAACACGATCCACACTACCGGAAATAATCTGAATCACCATTTCACATGTCCCGCTCACGACTGCCCGGTTCAAATGACCGCCAAACACATGATAGTCTTTGTCTCCTGCACTCATATGGATATGTGCATAATACTTTCCATTCATGGTATTTACTGTACCGGTCAGCGAAACAATTTCAAAATCTCCCTTTTTCATGCACGAATGGTATTTTTTCTCAGCGGTATCAAATAAGCCTACTGTAAATTCTCCTACAGCTCCCAACGCAGAAACACTTGCCAGTTTTATTTGTTCTTTTTCACATATTATTTGTAAATTCTCAAGAATCTCTTCTCCCTTATCAATTCTTGCAACAATCGTCTGATCAAATCTCCTATATTCCATAAATTTCTTCCTTTCCCCAACCGTTTTTCACAGCAAACACTTTCGCGCTTTTTATCAATATAACGCTATTCTATCACATCATCCCTATGAAATCCAGCGTATAACATTGACTTTTCTCCTTAGACATGTTAGGATAAGGACTGCATAAAGCCGTATGTTTGCCTGTTTCTATGCATAAACAGGAACTACGGTTTTTTTCTTTGTAACAACATAACATAGATAGAAGCTATTCCAGTAAAGATTCTGGTATTCTACGATTTTAGGAGGTTTCTTATGGAGCAATCGAAACAAGACTTTATGAAAACACGGCCTGTGTTGCCCCTACTTCTTTCCATGGCCATTCCCATGATGTTATCCATGTTAATTCAATCCCTTTACAACATTGTGGACAGTATTTTTGTATCCAGACTTGGCACGGATGCATTAACAGCCGTATCACTGGTCTATCCGCTTCAGAACATAATTGTATCTGTCGCAGTAGGGATCGGTGTGGGAATCAGCTCTGTGATTTCCAGACACCTTGGAGCAGGAAATCAGGAAAATGCTGATAAAGCCGCCACCATCGGAATGGCTCTTACGGTATTCCACTCCATCCTATTTGTATTCATTGGGCTATTTGTCACAGTGCCTTTTCTAAAACTCTTTACCGATAATGCTGAAATTTTAAATATGGCCGCCCAATACGGTAAAATAGTTTTATGTTTTAGTTTTGGCAGTCTTCTTCAAATCAGCATGGAAAAAATCTTTCAGGCAACCGGAAATATGGTCGCTACCATGTTTCTTCTGGGAACAGGATGCATCATCAATATTATTCTGGATCCCATCCTGATTTTCGGTTATTTTGGTTTTCCTGCTCTGGGGGTATCCGGTGCTGCCATTGCTACAGTAATCGGACAAATTGCTGCTTTCCTGCTTTATATTGTGGTCTACAAAAAAATGAATATCGGAGTTACCATCAGTAAATCCCACCTTACGTTCGATAGATCCATTATCCGACAAATTTATTCTGTCGGAATTCCTTCCAGTATTATGACAACACTTCCGTCTGTTCTGATCAGTATCTTAAACGGTTTACTAATCGGATTCTCTGATGTATATGTGGCTGTCCTTGGAATTTACTTTAAACTCCAAACCTTTATCTACATGCCGGCAAACGGTATCATACAGGGGCTTCGTCCAATCGTGGGCTACAATTACGGAGCACATGAGACAAAACGTATGTATCAATCCATTCACCTGAGCCTCCTTTTTACTGCGATTCTCATGGTTCTGGGAACCATAGCGGCTCTGGTATTTCCAAAACCCATTCTTTCTTTGTTTGATGCCGATGCTGCTTTAATGGAAAGCGGAGTAACGGCTCTGCGAATTATCAGTCTGGGCTTTCTGGTCTCTACCTTCAGCACCGTATATTCCGGTACATTTGAGGCACTGGGAAAAGGAAAAGAATCTCTCATTATTTCCTTACTCCGCCAGTTTATCATTACCATTTTACTGAGTTATATTTTATCAAAGTTTTTCGGAGTCAACGGAATCTGGGCATCCTTCCCTATCGCAGAAGCCATTGCCGCAGTGGCCGCCATTTACCTGTTTTATCGAACGAAACAACATTTATACCAGTGAAGAAACTCTGCCTTAAAAATGCAGGGATGTATTATTTTCCATGAATTTAGAAAAGAAGCCCTTTCCATAGGAAAAAACTTTCCATAGGAAAAGACTTCTTTTCTTTTTTAATATAAATAAGGAACTTTTATAAAAGGAAATCCTTTTTGCCGTTTTCAAAAGGTCCTACACATGGCCGAATGGATCTGTGGTTTCCAAAATAATCGGTATTCAACACAATCGGTGAACCATCCGGATTTTCAAAATACTGCTCTGGTTCAAAGGCCATACCTAATGTTTCTGTACTGATGGTTCCGACACAAAATTCAGGAAGAACCTCATACAAATTGGTCTGTACAGTCCATGTGCTATCTTTTTCTACTACAGACAGCGACACTTTATGGGAATCGTCTACAAGAGCGTTTTTTTCTTTTTTCCACGGGGCAGCGCCATTGAAGTATGCATTGCCTTCCGACCATACAGGAAGATGTATGTAATAGCGGTCACTGGGTTCACTACCCATTCCGCAATAACCTTCAAATTCCTTTTTCCACTCCTCAAACAACTGATATCCATTATTATATGGGAACGTTCCTACCAGGATGTTCCCGTCATCCCATTGATTTTTCCCCTCACCCTGCAGGAAATCTCGGATTTTCTGCAGACCGGAACGAATGGGCTGCTGCACAAAGATATTATTATAGAACCGCATATCACCATGGAGGAATGTCATGAAACCGGCAACAGCGGTTCCATGGGGAACATGATATGGGGTATAACGCGGAGAGGACAAGGTCTTTGCACCATTATCCGTACCCATACCAACTGCCGTAAAGGATCCTGCAATCAAATTATGGACAAACGCCACTCCCTGTGTAGCCAATTTTGCGCTGCGTTCCGAAAGCAGCAGATTGTTGTCAACTAAAGTAGGTCCATGAGATACTTCTATAAAAATATCTTCTCCCAAACCAGGTGTTCCCGGATCTATACAGTCATCGGCAATGGGCAGGCAATTGTGATGGAAAAAGTTCTGCGTCACTCTTGTACCCTGTGCCTGCCAGTCTAACCAGAGACCACGGGTACAGTGATGAATATGATTTCTCCGATAAATAACATCAATGGCAGCATGCATTTTAATTCCACCGATTTCAGCGCCTGCAAGATTCTGTTTATTATTAATATGATGAATATGGTTGTCTTCAATAAGAGAAAAAACACCGCCTAAATGACCAACAATTCCTGTCTGCCCACAGTCATGAATATTACATCTCCGAATCACATGGGAACCAATGGTTTCTTTGCTCCATCCTTCTCTCTGCGCCTGACAGATACAGTCTCTTTCTGTCTGGGTTCCGTCCTTAAATTTCCAGTTGAGCCATTTGTTATCGTTCTCCGGCTGCTTATACTTTCCAAGAGAAATGCCGGAACATTTGGAATGTGAAATCTCACAATCTTCAATGATCCATCCCTTTGACCAATGAGGACCCACCATTCCTTCCTGATAAGCCGTAGGCGGAGCCCACTGGGTAGCAGCCTTCGTGATACAGAAACCGGAAAGCGTAATATAACCGACTCCTTCTTCTTGCGGATAGAAAAGTGTCCGACGAACATTGATCTCCACAGTTTCCTCATTGGGATTCAAACCATGGAAATTTGCATATAAAACCGTTTCATTTTTTTCTTCATCCTGTTCTGTATACCAGGTATAAACAGAAAAATCAGCATCCCAGGAAGCCATGGACTTCTTCGGTGATAAAACCTGGGCAAGCTCTGGAACTTCATAAAGAGATTTATCATTCAGATACACTTCTCCGGTATGGGCAATAAAAGACGCAATATACCAATCGCCGCTCACCAAAGTTGTGTATGGATTATACTCTCCGAAAACCCCATTGGGAATTCTGCAAACCCACACATTCCCCTGGTATGGTTTCCAGCTTTTTACTTCTTCCGCACCAGTAATCACTGCTTTTAAAGGCTCTGTTGAGATGTAATGAATTCTCTGATTTGATGTACCGGCATGAATCGGGTTAACCGACTCCCGATATACTCCGGGAAATACCAATACTTCATCCCCCGCCATCGCCTTTTCTGCTGCTTCCTGAATTGTTTTAAACGGAAATCTCTCACTTCCGTCACCGCTTGTAAATACAGAACCATCCACATAATACTTCATAAAAAACCTCCCACAAGATCGAAATATTTCTTTATATGCATTATAAAAGAGGGATCACCTGGATTCAATAGACTTATGTGAAATATTCCCTTTCTGTATTTGTAAAATCTTCTACTTTTTCTTTCTTCCCAGACGAATTTCTTCCATCATATCTTCCAGTTCTTTTGGAAGATGATCAAACAGATAATGCTTTCCTTTCTGAGGTTTATTCAAAAATTCTGTCCGTATTTCATGACATACACGCTCTACTTCTTTTAAAAGATCCTGAGCTGACATTCTTTTCGCTCCCTGTCCCCAGATAATTACCTGTTCCAGAGCATCGGACGTAGCTACTGTCACATGATATTTTCCTGCCATTTCATGGACAGCTTTTTCAATATACTGATCTGCCGTTTCAGCTTCTTTTGTATAGATCACATATATATTGTGATATTTCATCACTTCTCCCTGACCGCGCTCCACTTTATATGCATCAAATACTAAAATCAGAACACAATTTTTATACCCCTGATAGTTGGACAAAATATCCATTAATTTTCCTCTGGCAGCTTCCACATTTACCTTTGCCAATTCTTTCAATTCTTCCCATGAAAAAATAATATTATATCCATCTACCAGCAAATACTCCTTTCCTGCTTCCTCCTCTTTCTTATCTCTCCCCCTGGGTTTTTTCTGAACTTTCATGGTATCACTGAATAATTCTCTGTTTTTCTGAAACCGATTCTTCTCTCTCTTACTCGGTCCATATGTACGCAGAAAAATTTCTTCCAATTCTTTATCATCTGCCAAAGCAGATACCGTATGATTCCGGCGCACAGGCTGCGTATTTTCTTCTTTCTTTTTTTGAAGAACGCTTTCCAAATGCATATATTGCTCTACCTGATCCCATGGCACATAAAATCCGGCACCATGGGAACAAAATACAGATCCCGAAGGATTCTCCACATCGGCTTCAGCATCATATCCTATATCAGCAATCACTTCTTCTTCATTATGGCATGGCTCATACCCTTTTACCACACAGGAAAGATGCCCCATTCCCTGACTGTACGCTGTGACCTCCATGGCATACCCCCGCATGGTAACCACCGGTGCTGTTCCCGTAATCAACGTCATTTCTCCTTCGGGAATAGGCGGATCAAATGTCCCATACATCCGCTGTATATCAGACAGAGCCCGTCCTACCATGGAAGACGGAATCTCCAAACTGTACTCATATACCGGTTCCAGCAAAATGTTTTTTGCTTTCTTTAATCCCTGACGAATCGCCCGATAGGTAGCCTGTCTGAAATCCCCGCCTTCTGTATGTTTCAAATGCGCTCTTCCTGCCGCTACTGTAATTTTCATGTCTGTGATTTCCGATCCGGTCAAAACTCCCGGATGGCTGCGCTCAATCAAATGGGTTAATATCAATCGCTGCCAGTTGCGATCCAGCACATCCTCACTGATACAGGAGGAAACAACAACTCCGCTTCCTCTTTCCCCGGGCTCCAACAAAAGATGAACTTCCGCATAATGACGCAGCGGTTCAAAATGACCGATTCCTTCCACGGTATTTGCGATGGTTTCTTTATATACAATACTTCCGGAATCAAATTCCACATCCCAACCATATCGCTCCTCGATCATACTTTTCAGAATTTCAATTTGCACTTCCCCCATTACCTGAGCGTGAATTTCTTCCACTCCCTCTTTCCATACAATATGCAGCTGGGGTTCTTCCTCTTCCAGCTGACGCAGCTTGTTTAACATTTCATGGACATTGGGCTGACCACTTTCTGCCTGACTGGCAGAAAGCTGAATCCGATAATTCAAAACAGGCTCCAGGTATGGTTCCTGAAATTCTTCTTCCCATCCCAGTCCTTCTCCGCTTTTTGTTTTTGTCAGACCGGTAACTGCACAGATCATCCCGGCTGTTGCTTCATTGACTGCTTCAAACTGTGTTCCGGAATAAATGCGAATCTGATCCGCTTTCTCTTCCCAAAACTCTTCCTCTTTGTCCGTTTCTTCTTTTTTATTGGAAAGCAGATCTTTTACATGCAGACTTCCTCCGGTAATCTTCATATAAGTCAGACGGGTGCCCTTTTCATCACGTCCAATCTTATAGATCCTGGCTCCGAAATCTTCAGGATATACCGGACACTCACTGAACCGATAGAATCCCTGCAGAAATTCCTCCACTCCTTCCATCTTTAAAGCAGCACCAAAAAAGCAGGGAAACAATCTTCTTTCTTTAATTGCCCTTCGCATGGTCTCATCACAAATCGCCCCCGTCTCCAGAAACTCTTCCAACATATCTTCTCCACAGACAGCGGCATTTTCATAGAGCACATCCATGCCCTGTGCAGCATCAAAATTTACACACCCGTCACTCAGGCGTTTTTTTAATTCTTCCAATACGTTCTTAGCATCTGCACCAGGCAAATCCATCTTATTAATGAAAAGAAAAACCGGAATCTGATAGCGTTCCAATAATTTCCATAATGTCCTTACATGGCCCTGCACACCATCGGTTCCACTGATCACCAACACAGCATAATCCAGTACCTGCAGAGTACGCTCCATTTCTGCTGAAAAATCCACATGTCCCGGAGTATCTAAAAGAGTGACATTTCTGTCAAATAATTTCAATTCAGCCTGTTTGGAAAAAATGGTTATTCCACGGGAACGTTCCAAATCATATGTATCCAAAAATGCATCTTTATGATCTACCCGTCCCCATTTCCGTATACTTCCGCTGCTATATAAAATCCCCTCTGCAAGGGTTGTCTTTCCTGCATCTACATGGGCCAGTATGCCTGTCACCAATCGATTTGATTGTTTCATCGTCATCATCCTATCTTGTTTATTAAGAACTCCATTTTCTTTCATTATACGATAATTGGATATTCCAATTTTATTGTATCATGAAGCTGGTATTCTGAGTACCCTTTCTTTTCCATGCCATATAGAAAGGAGACACTCTGCTCGTTGAGCAAACGCGTCTCCTTTCTATATCTGTTCAAAAAATCAGTTTTTTAATAAAATAATTCAACCATTTCTGCGTTATGCTTCATCTCTTTCCTTTGGAAATGTAAGAGTAATCGCAGTTCCTTCCCCTAACACACTCTCCATAGAAATAGCGGCTCCCATGGAAGCAGCTCCATGTTTCACTATAGAAAGACCAAGACCAGTTCCCCCAATCTCTTTGGAATGGCTTTTATCTACCCTATAAAATCGTTCAAAGACTCGTTCCTGATCTTCTTGCGGAATTCCGATTCCGGTATCTTTTACCGTCACACAGATCGCATCCCCATCTTTTCTCACGGTCACCTTTACCAGTCCATTTTCTTTATTATATTTGATAGCATTATCACATAAATTATATAACACTTCATGGAGGATGGTTCTTACACTGTAAATCATTTCATGAGTTCCCGCCAGTTTCACAGAAATTCCTCTCTGTTTTGCTGCTGCTTCCAAATGCTCCATTGTTTCTTTGACTGCTTCATATAAGTCGATTTCTTCTTTTTCGTATGGCATCAGTCCCTCATCCAATTGGGAAATGCGGATGATATCATTGACAAGTGTAATCAATCTCTGTGATTCTTCAAAAATTTTTCCGGCAAATTTTCCTGTATCTTCCGGCCGCACAAAACCGTTTTGAATAATTTCTGCATAACCGGAAATGGATGTAAGTGGTGTCTTCAATTCATGGGAAACATTGGCTGTAAATTCCCGACGCAAATTCTCGCGATCCATTTTTTCTGTCACATCAATAAGTACAAAAATAGCACCTTTTACGTTGTCTTTTTCCCATACCGGATTGGCAATCAACTGACAGCGTTTTTGCCCCAATTCCAATACGGTTTCCGTATGATTTCCTGCCAAAACAGTCTCTACTACTTCGCAAAATTCTTTGCTGTGATTTAAGGTCAGAACACTCTGTTTAGGGGCAAAATAATCAGCATGAAGCAGTTTTAATGCACTCTTATTAAATGACAATACTTCTGTTTCGCTATCAATCACAAGAAATCCTTCCTGCATATTTTCCGTAATTACAGAGAATTCTTCCTGCTGTTTTTTTGCATCGGTCAACTGGCGATTAATCGTTCGCTTTTGTCTGCTTATTTTGGTTACAAAAGGTACCAACTCATCATACACTTCACCCTGATCCGGATGCTCCAGATCCAATTGATTCATAGGCTCCACAATTTTTCTCGATACTCTGGAAGAGATTACTGCTGATAAAACCAACATTCCCGCAAGGATCAATACAATTGGAAAAATTAATCCCCCCAATAATGTAAAAACCGTATAATGGGTATTCGCCACACGCAAAACCTGATTATTGCCTAGTTTCACTGCATAATATATTGTCCGTTCTGACATAGTTCCCGAATAGCGAGTAGACTCTCCAACGCCATTTTCCATAGCCTCTTTAAATTCAATACGATCTGCATGATTTTCCATGAGAGTAATATCCGCCATATTATCATATAATACCGTTCCATCTTCATCAATCAAAGTAATGCGTTCTGTCTGATTGGTTATCCTGTTTAAGTATTCAATTCCTTCATTTTCCACGGCAACTGCCAGATACATAGCTTCGCTCTGTAAATTATCATGTATGTTTTCACTGAAATAGTGATATAAAACACCCATGACTCCCGCGATTGCCGAGATTAATACCACCATACAGACCAAAAGCATGGAGCGGAATATCTTTTTTGTCACTTACCGCACCTTCCTTCTCAACTGATCTTATAGCCGATTCCCCGAATCGTTTCCACTAAGCTCCCTGCTTCCTTCAGTTTTTGCCGCAATGTTCGCACATGAACATCTACCGTTCTACTTTCACCGTCAAACTCATATCCCCAAATTTGATCCAGGAGCTGCGCACGGGTCAGAACTTTTCCTCTATTTTTCAAAAGCAGGCAAAGAAGTTCGAATTCCTTTAATGTCAAGACCACTTCTTCTTCCCCTACCATAACCAAATGTGCAGATGGTCGTACTGTCAACCCGTCTACCTTATACTCCAATGTCTCTTCTTCTGATTGTGATCTTCTCAGCAGTGCCCGAATACGGGAGAGCAATTCCATCATACGGAATGGTTTTGGAATATAGTCATCAGCACCGCTATCCAATCCCAATACCGTGTCATACTCGCTTCCCTTTGCTGTCAGCATAATTACCGGCAATTTTTTTGTTCTAGAATTCATACGGATTTTTTTCAATATGCTAAGTCCATCTTCTTGGGGAAGCATGATATCCAAAAGCAATAGATTCGGCAATTTCTTATCCATAGCTTTCCAAAAATCAGACGGGAGAGCAAACCCTTCTGCTTCCATTCCCTGGGTCTGCAATGTATATATCAAAAGCTCTCTGATATTATCATCGTCCTCTACAATATAAATTCTATTCATTCTCTTCCTCTTCCTGCTGCCACACGGCAGCCTTCTCTACTATTTCATCTAATGCACCTATAGTTTATCACATATTTGGATGATGTTCATTATTTTTTCTTTCTCCGGTAATGGAATATTCTACCCACTCCGCCAAATTCACTGCATGATCTCCGATTCGTTCTAAATATTTTGCTGCCATCAGCAAATCTACCGCTGTTTCTGCCTCAATCTTCTTTTCCTGAATCATCTTAATCAATTCACCTCTGACACAATTAAACAATCCATCCACAATATCATCATCCTCAATTACTTTTCTGGCTACCAGCAGATTTCCTTTTACAAATGCATCCACACTCTCCGTTACCATTTTGACTGCTGCGGATGCCATATCATCAATATGAAGCATACCATGAACCGTTTCTCCTTTGATATGACGTGATAAATCTGCAATGTCCGCTGCCTGATCTCCGATCCGTTCCAAATCGGAAACCATTTTCAGTGCAGCTGATACTTCTCTGAAATCTTTTGCCACCGGCTGTTGTTTCAGTAAAAGCATCATGCAAAAGGATTCTAATTCCTTCTCTTTTGCATCAATTTCCGCATCAACCCCAAATACTTCCTGCATCATTGCATCACTTTTCTTTGTAAGAAGTTTTGCTGACAGGGAAATTGCTTTCTCACAAAGACTTCCCATTTTTATTAATTCCACATGAAGTCGTATAAGCTGTTTATCCAGTTCCAATCTCATTTTTGTATACCAAGCGTATCCCAACAGATTCCTGCCATCTGTACCGCTATTTGCTTATGATTCCATAGCGATTTTCGCATAGCGATTTTCGCATAGCGATTTCCGCATAACGATTTTCGCATAGCGTTTTGCGCTTTCCCTTTCTTTTCACCCATATTTCTTATTAATCTTTTAAAATCCACTTTCTCTTATATCACAATATTAAAAATCCGTTAAATCCTCTAGCTTTCTTTTGTTAAATTTCCGTAAAACAATACATCAGAATAGAATAAACGATCCTATGCAGGCATCCGCACACGGCTCGTTGTCTGCGCGTAAATAAACAAAAAGTCCCGCTGCATCAAAAATTATACAACGGGACTTTTATCGATCCATTTTATAATCAAAAACACCTTATGTTGCTTTCGACTTTTCTATCCATTATTGATATGTTTTTAATTCACCCTTTACCATATATGCAATCCATTCAGCAAGATTTGTGGTATGATCGGCCATACGTTCTAAGTACTTTGCAATCATCAAATAATCAACATACTGAGTAATTTCTTTCGGCTGCTTTTCCATACGGACAATCAGATTTTCCACCGTTTTTTCAAAATAATCATCCTGAAGATCGTCTCGGTTCGCTGCCTGAA
Source organism: Lachnospiraceae bacterium (assembly GCA_026169045.1). Taxonomy (GTDB): domain Bacteria; phylum Bacillota; class Clostridia; order Lachnospirales; family Lachnospiraceae; genus Fimimorpha. Next base: position 14,571 of record JAPFDH010000120.1, read on the forward strand.
TCGCTTTTTCATTATCCATATCAACAAATGCCTGAACTGTATCTGTAAGCATTTCTATCATCACATCGAACATTTTTCCAAAATAGTCTGGTATCTCTACACGCTGACATTCTGACAGTTTTAATACATACTCAGCAATGTCACTGCAATGGTCTGCAATACGTTCCAGATCAGCCACCATACGCATAATCGATGCGATACGTCTCCAATCACAAGCTACCGGTGCCTGTGTTACGACAATATCCAGGCATTGTGTTTCAATATCCTGATTCATTTTATCGAATACTTCGTCACCCTCCATCAGCTCTTTTGCCCCTTGTATGTCCAAAGTATTCAATACATTTCTTGTTTTCTCAATAGCAGTAATCAACTCACTGCCCATTTGCTGAATCTGCTTATTAACCTGATTTAGCTCATTGGTGTAAACAACTCTCATTTCCGTCCTCATTTCCGCGCCGCTTCTCCTATAGGTTATATCCGATTTCCGGGAGCAGCGCCATTCCCTTCCACCCATTATTTATTGAAATACTTTCCCGCCATCTGTTTCGCATATTGATGATAAACTGATTTCATCCAAAACGTCCCGTAATATACTCTTCTGTCTTCTTTTCCGCCGGATTGGTAAAGATCTGAGAAGTTTCACCATACTCAATCAATTCTCCCAATAAGAAAAATGCGGTACGGTCTGAAATACGACTCGCCTGCTGCATATTATGGGTAACAATGACAACCGTATAATCCTTTTTCAATTCTGCCATCAAATCTTCAATACGAAGCGTACTTCCCGGATCCAACGCACTTGTCGGTTCATCCATTAAAAGAATGTCCGGCTGAACAGCCAGTGCACGTGCAATACAGAGACGCTGCTGCTGTCCTCCTGACAAACCTAAAGCACTTTTTTTCAATCGGTCTTTTACTTCGTCCCACAGGGCAGCACCACGAAGAGCATTCTCTACTAACTCATCCAGCTGTACTTTACTATGTTCTCCATGAAGTCTTGGCCCATATGCAATATTATCATAAATACTCATAGGAAACGGATTTGCTTTCTGAAACACCATTCCAACCTGACGACGAAGTTTTGTCACATCCACATCTTTATCTAAAATGTTTTTTCCCTTTAACGTCACATCACCTGTAATCCGTACATTAGGAACCAAATCATTCATACGATTCAATGTTTTCAAAAATGTAGATTTTCCGCAACCGGAAGGACCGATTAACGCCGTAATCTCATTCTGATAAATTTTCATATCAATGCCTTTTAAGGCCTCTGTTTCACCATAATATAAATGAAGGTCTTTTGACTCTAAAATAACAGGATTCATACTTTTCCTCATTTCTGCCCGGATATTCCGTGCGTTTTATTCCTTTCCTCTGTTAAGCTTTTTCGCAGCCAGTTTTGCCAACAAGTTTAAAATAAACACCATGATCAGAAGAATCGCCGCAATGGCAAATGCGACATCAAATTCTGCACGTTCAGACGCATAAATATACAAAGCTACCGAAAGCGTTCCTCCGCCTTTTGTATAAGCGGAAATCAATCCATCGGCAATAATGGTAGCACTGCCCGCCGTAAACAAAAGCGCAGCACTTTCTCCTACAATACGTCCGACAGACAGAATACATCCTGTTACAATACCACTAATAGAAGAAGGCAGCACAATGGTACGAATCATATGCCATTTCGTCGCACCCAATCCCAAAGCACCTTCTCTGTAACTGGCCGGAACTGTCTTTAAACTTTCCTGCGTTGTTCGGATAATCGTAGGCAAAATCATGATAACCAATGTCAAACTTCCTGACAGTAAGCTTGTTCCGAATTTTAATACTTTTACAAAAAACAGCATACCTACCAAACCATATATAATACTTGGTATACCTGCCAATGTTTCTGTAGTAAATTCTACGATTCTGGCAAATGTTTTATTTTTTGCATATTCTGTCAGATACACAGCGGCGCCTACACCCAAGGGCAGTGCAATTAACAGTGTAAGAAGAATAATATATAGCGTATTTAAAATATTGGGTAAAATTCCAATAGTATCACGAATGGCACTGGGTTTTGTACTTAAAAGCTGCCAGGTAATATTTGGAATTCCTCTAACAAAAATGTATCCCAGAAGAGCAACCAGAATGGATACTGTAAAAGCGGCACAAAAATAAACAAGTCCCTTTAAAATCCCGCTTTTTATTTTTCTTTTTGTCCCATGCTTCATTTCTTTTCTCCCTTCTTCAATACAAATCCCAATACCGCATTGATTATCATAATGAAGATAAACAGCACCAGACCAATACTAAATAATGCATTTTTCTGGAGACTTCCATCCGCAGCGTAACTCATTTCGCTGGCAATGGCTGTAGTAAGGAAACGTACACTCTTAAACAAACCAGGCATGTTTGCCACATTACCGGCTACCATAATAACAGCCATAGCTTCTCCCACAGCACGGCCCACACCTAATACGATACCTGCTGCGATTCCGCTCTTAGCTGCCGGAACAGACACTTTGAACACCGTTTCTGTCCATGTTGCCCCTAAGCCCAAACTTGCCTCTTCATATTCTTTTGGAACCGCCTTTAAAGCAGTCTCACTTACAGAAATAATACCGGGAAGAATCATAACTGCCAACACCAAAATCGCAGCCAACAGACAACTTCCACTTTTCAGATTAAAAATATCCATAATGGCCGGAACCAATACCATCATACCAATCAAACCATATACAACACTGGGGATGCCAGCCAACAATTCCACCGCCGGATGTACAATGGCAGCTAATTTTTTCGGTGCCATCTTTGCTAAAAAAACCGCTGTAAACAGCCCAATCGGAACACCAATGATAACCGCTCCGATAGTTCCCCAGATACTTGTCATAATAAATGGTAAAATTCCAAACTTCGGATCACTGGCTGTGGACTGCCACACTGTGCCAAACAAAAAATCAAACAGACCAATCTCTTTAATTGCCGGGAATCCAGCAACAATCATATACAAAGTAATCAGCAGTACTGCAGCAATGGAAACCATACCGCATATAAAAAATACTGCATTCATTACACGCTCAATAATATGCTTTACTTTCATTGTTCTCTTATGCCTTTCCATTCCTGCAGTCACACCCGCAGGCAGATTTGTAAATGATCCAGACATTCCCACCGTGTCTTTTCTCAGAAAAAGAAGGAGTTGTATTCTCATCAGGAAATATTACTTCGTTTTCCATCCCACAACTCCTTCCTGCTATCCTTTTTTACATGTTACACGGAGAATATTTCACACACAATTTATTTTAACGGAACAGCTCCTGCATTTGTGATCAAATCTTTTGCCGCATCACTTGTTGCAAAATCTACAAATGCCTGTGCCTGTGGGCTTAATTCTTCCCCTTCTTTTGTTACGAAAACAAATGGGCGCTGAATCTTATAAGTTCCGTCCTGAACAGTTTCTTCTGTAGCAGCTACTCCGTCTACTGTCACAGCTTTTACTGTTTCATCTACAGCAGAAAGAGAAACATAGCCAAATGCATTTGGATTGGAAGCCACACCAGCCATAACAGCACCTGTACTTGTCAGTTCCTGCTCATATTTACAGCTATCTTCTACACCGACAATGCTTTCAAATCCATCACGTGTACCACTTCCTGCTTCACGTCCGATCAAGACAACCGGCGCATCAATTCCGCCTACTTCACTCCAGTTTGTGATTTCTCCTGTTGCTAATTCCTTGATCTGCTCTAATGTCAAATCTTCTACTGTATTTTCACTGTTAACCACAATTGCGATACCATCCAAAGCAAATGTAGTTTCTGTCATACCCTTTTCTTTTTCTTCTGCCTTAAGAGAACGGCTGGATAATCCTAAATCCAATGTTCCATCCTGTGCTCCTGTAATACCGGCACCACTTCCTGTTGGGTCATATGTAATATCTACGTCTGTATACTCTTCCATAAATGCTTCGCTCAGCGCACCGATTACCTTTTCCACACTGGTAGATCCTCCAGTAGCAATGGAACCGCTTAAATCTTCAGCCACTTCTGCTGATGTTTTATCATCCGCTTCTTTTTCTGTTCCAGCACTTGTTGTAGAACCAGATGTTGTTTTTTCAGCTGCTGTAGTTGTCGCGGAATCAGAACCGCAAGCAGCCAGGCTTGCTCCCATAGCACATACAGTAAGTAACGCAGCAATTTTCTTTAATTTCATAATTCTTCCTCTCCTTCTTCCATGGGCCAAACACGAATTGCGGCCCTCGGGATGTCTTTCCCGTTTTCTTTTTTTACTCCCTTGTTTTGGAACGACTTTATTATACGTTTTGAATTGGAAAATCTACCAGCATGGTTTTGTAAAATGTGCGTAAAAAAAAGAAGAGGTTTTAAAAACGAATTTTACAAAACCTCTCCATCCGATCGTCAGATTAACGTATCTTTACTTTTTCTTTGAAAATAATCTTCTTAAAAAAACAAACATAGCAATTGCAAATGCAATGAAATATCCAATCGCTCCCAATGCCGGTATTCCCAAAATTTTCGGCTGCATATCTGTGGTACACAGAATACTTGAACTGATCAAGAGAGCCATAACCCAAAGTCCCATAACCAAATTACGCACGAGACGCAGCAGCAGGCGTTCCAATGTACTCGATGCATGGAGATCCATATGCAGACGCATCTGCCCCTTCAGATAACCATTTAAAATATCTGTTACCAATGACGGAATCGTAATTGCTTTATGTACCGAGCGATAAATATCTTTTCCACTACGCTTTAGTTCTTTCTTCCAATCCCAACTTTTCAAAAAACTGCCTGCCATATGGGAAGAAGCAATCTGAACCATATTAATATCCGGCGAAATGTCAGCCAATACACCTTCCATATGCGTTAATCCCCGCGCCAGCATAGTTAATCCATGGGGCATAATAATTCCGTTTTCTTTCATAACTTCCATCAGATTCATCATCAGCTGTGCCACATCGATACTGCCCATATCCACGGTACCGTATTTAGAAAACAGACTGCGGATATCTTCGTATAAATGACTCTGATCCGGATTTTCTTTAAATTCTCCCAAAGCCAATACCGCTTCCTGAATCATTCCCACATCACCAGCTGCTACACCACGAATTGCAATTCCTATCAGTTCTCTGTCCCGTTCTGTCAGACGTCCCATCATTCCCATATCAATCCACACAATGGATCCGTTTCGGATTTTCACGTTTCCGGAATGGGGATCCGCATGGAAAAAACCGTCATCCATTACCTGCTTTATGTAATGATCCACCAGTTTTGTTCCTATTTCCTTCAGATCATATCCGTTTTCTAAGAGTTTCTCTTTATCATCCAAAGAAAATCCCTCAATATATTCCATGACCAAAACATGAGCTGTTGTATATTCCTGATACAATTTTGGTACCGCTACATAAGCAATGTTTTTATTCCTTTTTGCAAACTCTTCCATATTGGAAGCCTCTGTCAGGAAGTTCATTTCTTCCCGGGTAACCGCCCATAATTCATCCAGAATCATTTCCAAATCCACCACGCCCTTGAGAGACACCGGCGGCAATAAATGTACCGCTTTTCTAAGCAATCCGATATCCCTGGCCATGGTCTTATAAATACCTTTTCTCTGAACTTTCACTACCACAGGATCGCCTTCTTTTAATATAGCTTTATGTACCTGGGCAATGGACGCCGAACCAAGAGGTTTTTCTTCCACAACAGAAAAAATTTCATTCCAGCTGCATCCATACGATTCTTCGATCACTTCCAACAATTCCGAAAAAGGCATTGGCGTCACTTCTGAGCGAAGATGCATGAGTTCCTCACAATAACGCCTTGGCAAAATATCAGAATGCATGGACATAATCTGTCCCAGCTTAATATAAGTGGGACCCAATTCTTCCAATATGAAACGTAATTTTTCTGGGGTAACCCCACGGGTTACCCCATACTTACGAAGAACGGCTGTCATTTCCCGAAGACGTCCCCGATAGTCCTGTGTTTCTTTTTCACTCATTCCTTATTCTTCCTCTGGCTGATTTTCCTGTTCTTCTTTCTCCTCCTGCTTCTCTTCCATAACTGCGATTCTTTCCTTAAGCTGTGCCATCTGTTGGGGTGTCATTTTTTCCAAAAGCTCATCCAATTCCTCCGGCGTAGATGTTTTAACTGAAACATTTACATTTTCTTTCATTTTTTTCTTAATTGTATGTTTCAATTCTTCATTGAGAACTTTTCCCTGTTCCACTGTCAGCTCGCCCTTTTTCACCAAATCATCCAACACTTCTTTGGATTTTTCACCGGTTACTGCCACAGCTCCAATTCCTGCCAGCAAAATTTTTCTTATACTTTCTCCAAAACCATCCATCGTTCCACCTCTTTCCATCGATTTATTCAATTTTTGTCATTTTTACACAAAAAGCAAAAAGAGTTTTGGCAGGAACAACATGCATCCCACCACCGCCGCCATGACTGCGGCAACCAAAACAGCTCCGGCAGCCGTATCCTTTGCTTTCTTTGCCAATGGCCTATACTCTTCTGTCACCAAATCCACCACAGATTCCAGCGCTGTATTCATCAATTCCAACGCTAAAATTAAGCCAAACAAAATGAAGCAGAGACACCACTCCGTCAAGGACAATTTAAAAAAAATTCCTGCAAAAACCACCAGTATAACCGCGCCGCAGTGAATCCTCATATTTCTCTCCTGTCTGATTCCGGTCCAGATTCCTTCCAGCGCATACTGAAAACTTTTATACAATCTGTTTTTTTTCTTTTTTTCCATACAATGTCTTCCTTCCTGTTTATAATTGTACCAAAATAGAAGAACATTTTCCAGTATAAAATCTATATTTTCATAATATTTTAATATAAATAAGACAAAGTGAAAAATTTTTAAAATTTTTATTACACTGATATGAAAAAAAGGTAACCAGCAGACTACTGATTACCTTTCCTTATTATTCTTCCTTCTTATCATAAAAAACATTCATTAACGCAAGTCCTTGGGCGGGTGCCATCTGCCCAGCTCTTTTCCGATCCTGCATCAAAAAAATATCATTAATTTCTTTAGGATCTCTTTCTCCCAGACCAACTTCTACTAAAGTACCGGTCAGAATCCGAACCATATGATACAAAAAGCCATTTCCGGTGAATATCAAATGGACTTCTTCTCTCACCTGTTCAATCTGAATGGAAGTAATGGTACGAATCGTAGATTTTTTTCCCCTCTTCATACTGGAAAATGGGAAAAAATCATGCTCCCCCACCAACAATTCTGCTCCTTGTTTCATAGAAGAAAGATCGAGATTTTTACCTAAATGCCACACAAAATTTCTGCTAAAAACATCCCTATCCTTCTTTGTACGAATGCGGTAACGATACGTCTTTGAAACAGCCAATAGCCTGCTATGAAAACGCATGGAAACTTCTTTTGCGTCTATGACGGCAATATCTTTTGGCAGGTACCTATTTACATAATCTTTGATTTCATCCACATTTTTTTCCGTATTCATTTTTGCATTGGCCGTCTGTCCATAGGCATGAACGCCTGCATCCGTTCTTCCCGACCCATGGACCTCAACAAATTGACCATCCAGTCGGGAGAGAACCGCTTCCAATTTTCCCTGGATGGTATTCTCTGTATTTCCTTGTTTTTGCCATCCATCGTAACGAGTCCCCTCATATTGCAAAATAAATTTTATATTTTTCACTTACTTCACTTTCTTCCAATATTCATAGTACGTATTATCCATATCGTCTCCCAGGAAACGATATACTTCACATCGATTTATCGTTTCTTCATCAGCAAAGATTCCAGGATCTTTTCGATATTCTTCCTCGATCATTTCCTGTGCTGCCAGGTTTGGCGTAGCATACGTAATATATTCGAAATTCTTGTATGCGGCCTGTGCAGAGCATAAAAAATCCAGCCATTTATGGGCATTTTCCACATTCTGAGCATCTTTTGTAATCACCCATCCATCAAACCAGATGTTGGATCCCTCCTTAGGAACAGCATACGCCAAATTGGGATTTTCTTCTTTACAGTAAAGATACTCACCGGAATAAATCACGCCAAGAGCTGCCGCTTCATCGATCATTTTATCCCTGACTTCATCGATGGCATATGCTTTTACCAAACGTTTTTGATCCCGCAGACTAAGCATCGCTTCTTCCAACTGTTCTTCCTGTGTCGTATTACAGGAATAGCCCAAACGTTTCAAGGCTACCATAAATGCATCCCGAACAGAATCCTGCATTATGATTTCATTTTCATATGCATCATCCCACAAAATATCCCAACTGTCCACCGTCTCATGAACCATGGATGTATTATAAAGGATTCCCACCGTTCCCCATGTATATGGAACTGCATATTGATTTCCCGGATCAAATTCTTCCATTTTTTTCAAATATGCCGTACCGATATTTTTATAATTTTCTATTTTGGATTTATCAACCGGCTGCACCATATCATTCTGAATCATCTTTTCAATCATATAATCGGAAGGACATACCACATCATACATACTGGTATCCGCCTGCAGCTTGGGAAACATTTCTTCATTTGTAGTAAATGTGTCATAAATAACTTTAATCCCATATTCTTCCTCAAATTGACCGATCAAATCTTCATCAATATATTCTCCCCAATTATATACTTTTACCTCTCCGTTTGGATAATTGCCTGTATTTTCTTCTTTCTTTCCACATCCGGATAAAATCAGCCCTGCCATCAGACATCCCACTGATACTATCCAGGAAAATTGATGCCATCCTTTGTTTTTCAATGCCAGCTCCTCCTGTTTCATTGTTCCTCTCTGTTTATTTATCCTGCTGTTGTGATTTTATTTTTCATTTTTTCTTAGCTTTGCCTTCCATTTCGGCCCATATGTTCCTATACCCAGCAGCAATAACACAGAGAAAAACATAATGGTGGAAAGAGCATTCATGGATGGTTTGATTCCTTTTCTCACTTCACTGTAAATCAGCGTAGACAAAGTATTGATACCGGCTCCTTTCGTAAAATGAGTGATAATAAAATCATCCAATGACATGGTAAACGCCAACAGATAACCGGACACGATTCCAGGAAGAAGATCCGGAAGTACCACTTTAAAAAAGGCGTAAATAGGTTTTGCCCCTAAATCCAACGCAGCCTCATACACTCTTTGATCAGTCTGCCTAAGCTTTGGCAACACACTCAATACGACATAGGGAATACAAAACGTTGTATGTGCCACAATAATTGTCGTATATCCAAAACTGATTCCGAATGCTATAAATAACAGCATCATCGCCAGGCCTGTCACCAATTCGGAATTCAGCATAGGAATATTGTTAATGGCCAGATATGCATTTCTCGCCTTTCCTTTCAGAGAATTAATACCAATACATGCAATTACTCCCAAAAGGGTGGCTGCTGTCGCAGAAATAAATGCGATGATAATCGTATTCCACAATGCGGACATAATCATCTCACTCTCAAACATTTCCTGATACCATTTTAAAGAAAAACCGCTCCATCGACGCCCCTTATTTTCATTAAAAGAAAATACAATCAACGTCACAATCGGGGCATACATAAAAATAAAAATCAACGTCATATATATTTGTGACAAAAATTTTTTCACTTTCATTAAAATGATGTCCCCTCTCCTGTTTTATCATAGTGGTTCAATGCTGCCATACTGATCAATATAAATATCATCAAAACCATGGACAAACCTGATCCCAGATTCCAATTGGCTGCTGTAGAAAATTCCTGTTCAATAATATTTCCAATTAGCATAATCTTTCTTGCTCCCAAGAGATCCGAAATTACAAATGTCGTCATAGACGGAACAAACACCATAGTAATCCCACTGACAATTCCCGGAAAACTTAAAGGCAGAATGACACGCCAAAATACCTGAAATCCATTGGCTCCCAAGTCTTTTGCCGCATTAATTACGTTATCATCTATTTTGCACATGACATTATAAAGAGGAAGTACCATAAAAGGGAGAAAGTTATATACCATTCCCAAAACAATGGCAGTATTCGTTCCCACAATACTGAATCTGGCAATTCCCAAATTTTCCAATAAGGTACAAAGAATCCCTCCGTCATCCAGAAGATTTAACCATGCATATGTGCGCAGCAAAAAATTCATCCACATGGGCAAAATGAAAATCATCACTACAAAGCTTCCCTTTTTTACGCCTCCGGCCTTTAGAATCAATGCCAACGGATAAGCCAAAAGCAGACATACTAACGTACACAAAAATGCCAGCTTCAAAGAAAGCCACAATGCTTTTAAATGCTCCGGACGCACCATGGCGATTACATTTTCCCATGTAAATGCACCTGTCTTGTCTGTAAATCCATAAATCGCTATCATTACCAATGGAATAATAATAAAAGCAATCATCCATAAAAGGTATGGACCAGCCAATAATCGTTTTGTTTTACTCATTGACTCCCACTGCCTCCTCATCTTCTGATTCCGGTTTATTCATAATCTGAATATCAAATGGATCCACATGAATGCTGACCTTTGTACCTACCGGGAACATATCCGTACTGTGAACCAGCCATTCAAATCCCCCCGCCATTACTTCCATCTCATAGTGAACGCCTTTAAATATCATGTGGGAAACAACCCCATCCAAAGTTCCTTCCCCCGGTTTTAACAAATCCACATCTTCCGGACGAATCACTACATCCACCGGACGATTTGTACCAAATCCTTCATCCACACAAGGGAATTTTGCTCCCAAAATCTGTACCAGGCGATCCTGTATCATGATTGCATCAATAATATTACTCTCCCCAATAAAATCAGCAACAAATGCATTTTCCGGTTCATTATAGATTTTTTCAGGCGTTCCCATCTGTTGAATATATCCCTGATTCATGACAACAATATTATCCGACATGGTAAGTGCTTCTTCTTGATCATGGGTTACATAAATAAACGTAATACCCAGCTCATTTTTCAGACGAATCAACTCATACTGCATGTCCTGTCTCAGTTTCAAATCCAATGCGCCCAAAGGCTCATCCAATAAAAGAACCTTCGGTTCATTGACAATGGCACGAGCAATAGCAATTCTCTGCTGCTGACCTCCACTTAACGAATCGGGCATACGTTTTTCAAATCCTTCCAGATTCACCAACTTCAAAGCATATTTAATTTTATCCTGAATATAGGATTTACTCTTTCCTTTAATTTTAAGGCCAAATGCAATGTTTTCACCAATATTCATATGGGTGAACAATGCATATTTCTGAAATACAGTATTTAAAGCCCTCTTATGAGGCGGAACATGTGTAATATCCTGTTCATCAAATATAACTTTTCCCTCATCCGGCGTCTCGAATCCTCCAATAATACGCAGTGTCGTCGTTTTTCCGCATCCACTGGGTCCCAACAATGTTACAAATTGATTTTCGTAAATCTTTAAGTTTAATTGATCCAGCACAATGCTTCCATCGTAACTCTTTGAAATATCCACAAGATTAATCAATGGCTTTTCCATCCCATCGTTCTCCTTTAATCACAAAATCTTATCAAATACTCAATTCTTTTGTTAAAAATTAGGCGGAGCACTGACCCATAAAACGGATGCTCCTGTTTTGGAGGACAGCATATGTTTTTTATTTGCTGTAAAATAAAATGCTTCTCCTTTTTTCACTTTATATGTCTGTTTTCCCAATGTGACAAACACACTGCCGGAAAGTACATAACCAAATTCTTCTCCCTCGTGGGGATCCTCTTCCACTGAAGTTCCATTTGCCTCCAAATGAATTAAAATCGGTTCCATCATGTTTTTTTGGGCATTCGGAATGACCCATTGAATGGCATTGTGACGTTCTTCATCTGTTTTGACAAAATAATCTTCTTTTCCAAATACAATCTGCTCTTCCTGACGATCATTGAAAAATTCGTTTACTGTAGTCCCTAAACACTGCAGAATATCCACCAATGTAGCAATGGAAGGTGATGTTAAATCTCTTTCCACCTGCGATATAAATCCCTTTGACAATTCTGCCCGATCAGCCAATTCTTCTTGCGTCAGTCCTTTAACGATTCGCAGCTGTTTTATTTTTTCTCCGATTTTCATATCATTCCCCAATCGCGTTATCCTATTATCGTGAAATTAAACTCCAAGTTTAGTAATTCTAAACAACGCCAAAAATATTATACTCGATCTTTTCCTTTTGTCAATAGCTTTCCGTATTTATAAAAAAAACAGTAAGAGCTCTCGTTTTACATAGAGTTCTTACTGTTTTTATAAGATCAGTAATTCATTGTGATACCAATGGGATCCATCGCTCTTCTCACTGCTTTCTTTTCATCTGAGCAAAACACTCCGGTCTGTGATAATCCGGTTTTTCGCTTTTCACAGGAGAAAAACACCCCCAATGAGGCTCATCCATTTTATCGCCACATTTATAGAAATTAACCGTTCCTATCAAGGAAGCCTTTTCATCAAACTCCGGCGCATAACTGCGGATAAAAGAAAAGGGAATCTGGAATGCCACATACCAAAGACCTGTGACACCGATCCTATCAAAATCCGCCTTATCAATCAGAAAATCACTGTTATTCTTTTCTGTCACATGAATTCTCCCATGACGTTCTTTTCCAAACCCCAAATGAAGAACGCCCTTAGGATTCCATTCAAAATTAAAATACCCATCTGATGTCGGCTGATAAAAAAATTCCAAACAAGAATCCGTACACACCGGGCCATTTTGCTCTGTCACTTCACAACGAACTTTACTTTCTTCAGCTGCCAGATACACAAAAAAACTTTCCGGACCAACGCAGCAGATACCATAGGCTCTGGGGCGATAGTCTCCTCCCCATGGATATACATCAATCTCTGCTTTCGGCCACTGATCAATTTTTTCCAAAAATTCTTTTTCATCCTTTACAGATTGAACTTCATATGTTTTCATAATACCTTCTCCTTTCTGTATCCCCATTTTCCTTTTATGTACAAGAAGCCGCAGACCCACAGGAATCTAACCCCTGCAGGCCAGGCGGCCTCAAAACACCCTATTTTATTCAAATAAGCCTTTTACTTTTTCCACTACATTTTCAACAGTAAATCCAAAAGCCGGGAACAGCTTGCTGTATGGAGCAGAAGCACCAAAACTGTTCATACTGAGAACAACACCATCCAGACCGGTATATCTTTCCCAACCAAATCCGATTAATGCCTCTACAGCCACTCTCTTTCTTACTGCTTTCGGAAGAACCATTTCCTTATATTCGGCACTTTGTTCCTCAAACACATCCATACACGGCATACTTACTACACGTACATCGATTCCCTCTTCTGCCAAATGCTTTTTCGCTTCCACCGCCAGGGAAACTTCTGATCCACTGGCCATAAGAATAGCATCCGGTATTTCTTTTTCAGAGTCTTGAAGAATATATCCGCCTTTTAATGCTTCCTTGGAAGAACCTTCCAGCTGAGGCAAATTCTGTCTTGTCAATGCCAATGCCGTAGGTGTCTTTTCCGATGTAATAGCACTATACCATGCTGCAATGGTTTCCGTTGCATCTGCCGGACGGAACATATGGAAATTCGGCATAGCACGGAACATAGCCAACTGTTCGATCGGTTCATGAGTCGGACCATCCTCTCCAACTCCGATACTATCATGTGTAAACACGAAGGTCAACGGCACATTCATTAAGGAAGACAGACGCGCCATTGGTTTTGTATAATCACTGAATACAAAGAATGTAGAAACATATGCATGCAGTCCTCCGTGCAGCATCATACCATTTCCGATCGCTGTCATTGCCAGCTCACGAACTCCAAAATGAAGATTTCTTCCTTCATACTGTCCCTTTGCAAAATCTCCTTCTCCATTCATATAAGTTTTTGTGGAAGGAGCCAGGTCAGCTGATCCGCCGATTAAATTAGGTAAGATATCCTTCAATCGATTAATCACTTTACCGGAAAGATTACGTGTCGCATCCGCTTTTTCTTCATAATTCCAGAAATCTTCACACGCATCCAGCTTTTCCTTTACATCCGCATTATAATACTGTTCCCAGAGTTCTTTCATCTCAGGATATGCTTCACAGTACTTCTGGAATAACTGATTCCATTCTTCTTCTGCCTGTTCACCTGCCTCTGCCAGTGTTCGATAATGCGCATACACTTCTTCCGGAACATAAAATGCCTCTTTTGACGGCCATCCTAAATTTTCTTTCAATGCATCCACATTTTCTTCACCCAAAGGTTCTCCATGAGCACTGGCTTTGCCCTGTTTTGCCGGACAACCATATCCGATCTGTGTTTTCACAGTAATGAAAGAAGGTCTTTCCTTATCTGCCTTTGCTTCCTCGATGGCAGCACCGATAGCAGCCAAATCATTACCATCTTCTACGGTAATAGTCTGGAACCCAAAAGCTTCCATTCTTTTTTGTACATTCTCAGTAAATGCAATATCTGTAGATCCTTCAATAGAAATCTTATTGGAATCATATAATACAATCAGTTTCGAAAGCCCCAACGTGCCAGCCAGTGAAAATGCTTCTGAAGAAATTCCTTCCATCATACAGCCATCTCCACCCAGTACATACGTATAATGATCAACTACAGGGAAATTTTCTTTATTAAAAACACTTGCCAAATGCGCTTCCGCCATAGCCATACCGACAGCCATGCCCATACCTGCACCCAGAGGACCGGTCGTAGCTTCCACACCAACCGTATGTCCATATTCCGGATGTCCCGGTGTCAAAGATCCAAACTGACGAAATTGCTTTAAATCCTCTACAGAAAGATCTCCGTAACCAAATAAATGCAGCAGGGAATATAAAAGTGTAGATCCATGGCCTCCAGACAAGATAAAACGATCTCTATTTTTCCATTGCGGATTTTTTGGATTATGCTTCATATGTTTTCCCCACAGTTCATATGCAACTGCAGCACATCCCAGGGGAAGTCCCGGATGTCCTGATTTTGCCTTTTGAACTGCATCAGCAGCCAATACACGAATCGCATTAACGGATTGATTTTCAATGTTTCCCATTCCATTTCCTCCTAAGAATTCAAAAAAAATTATAGTAAATTATTTTAAGCGTATTTTTTTTATCTTGCCATCACTGACAATAATATATTCTCTGTCAGATCCACCCGGCAACATTTTTGTAATACCGTTTTCAAAGGTATTTTCGTAACGGATCCTTCCTCCGTCTGTCTGAATCACACAAGAGGATGGTTCATACATTACAATTCTGTCCCCTTGTATAAATATCTCTTCCATGTTATCCGGAATCGTTTCTTCCAATTCCACATTTCCACTGGAGTCGTACAACCGAAGAATCCACTCGGCCGTTTCTCCATTTTCTTTGTTTTCTTTTACCACAACACCCAAACGACTTTCGTCATAAAAAACTTTTTGAATCTCATCGTCTATTTCCACATTTGTTTGCTCAATATTGACTCGGTTTTTTGTAGAGAAAAAAGAAATCATATTATCACCAACTGCCACACCGCACTGATCTGTCAAATATTGAACAAATGGAATAATCGTGTCGGATTCCGCATAATTTTGAAATGCACCGACTACCCGGTTTGGTACATCTTTTCCCATCTCAAAGTCATAAAAGACAACCTCACTGGTTCCCTTGCCACCTGTGATAGATGTATAGGAAACCATCAACTGCTGGCCATTTGGCGAAATACTTACAGACGCCGGATAGCCCTGTGTTGCCAAAGGAGACTTAATATCAATTTCCAGTTTGTTTCCTTCAGAATCAAAATATGAGATATAGGAAGATTCTCTGTCCTCTGTCACAGCAATCGCAACTCCCTGTGATGAGATATCTGCACATGTAATGGGATAGGTTGTATCTGCACGTCCTTTTTCTCCTGTACCATCACAAATGATGAGAGACTGTCCTCTTTTATCATAAATCACCAGGAATCCATCCTGAACAGCCGCATATGGCTGCCTCATCTCATATGGCACCGACCATACCGTCTCACCAGCATCACTATAATAGGTAGCCCCATCTCCGCCCAGCTGCACGACACCCTTTTCCAGACGGACAAACCGTGATGCATCTGCTCCAATCAGATCCTGTTCCCATTCCACACCAAATGTTTTATATGTCCGCATTGTTCCATATATGTATACGCCAAGAACTACAACAGCTATGATAGCGATGGATCCGAGGATCAGCATCCAATTATGAAGCTGTTTTTGCTTTCTCTTGCGCTGATAATCCTTATTTTTTTTCAGTTCGTCACTGCTTATTACCTGACGGCGCAACTGTTTTTTCTTCGCTTCTCTGGATATATTTGTATCATTTGCCATTCCTGTATTCCTCCAGGGACAGTATAACATAAGTTCTATCTTTATGGCAATTGAATTTTCTGACCAATTGCAATGGCGTTTGGATCATCAATTTCATTTAATTCACAAATTTTAGATACCATATCTGTTGTTCCATATATGCTTACACTAATATAAATCAATGTATCTCCAGGCTTTACCTCATAATAATGGATTCCCGCATTAACCTGTGTCTCCATCTCTCTCCACTGATATTGCGACTCATTTTCCTTTGATTCTTCTGTAATGTTAGTACTCTCTGTTTCTTTTTCCTCATCCTGTATTTCTACCGATGAATCGGTTGCTCCATGGGATCCCTGTGCCGAATCATTCTGTTCCTGAGACAAAGCCTCATTGATTACAGTGGCATTTACTTCCTCAACCTGCCCTTCCATAGATTGCGTCTGTGTTGCCAACTCATTCATTTCCCTATAACTAATATAATTATTAATTCCTAAAACAAGCACTACCATCGCCAGTCCGGCACAAATACGATACATAGCCACATTATGTTTTTGTCCTGCTTCCTCCTTCTTTTCCACCATAATGGATCGAAAATTTCGTGTTGTTTTATCTTCAATTGCAGCATCTACACGATTCCCCTCATTCCGGTTAATCATATATTCCTGCATTTGTTTATTTCTTTCATAATATATATAAAATCCTGATGTCTCCGAAAGTTCACCGTCCGATCCTGCCCACATTTTCAATTCATTCCCCTGGCATAACAGAAAAATCGTCTCTCCTTCCGGAAAGGCCTCCCTATGAATTTGCTGTAAAATCAGAAAATCCATATCTTCACCATCCGGTTCTTTCAAAAACCATCCGCAAATTTTCATCCCCGGAAAATATGCATCCATATCTTCCTGCGCCTGACTCCAGATCTTATCATCAAACTTTGCCTCTTCTTTTCCGCACAAATCATCTACCACAACTGCTCCGTTTATGAACCAGCATTTTTCCTCTTCCAATGTCACTGTCTCTCCCAGAAGGAAACCTGCTTTTGTTGTTCCTTCGCCTTCCAATTTATGCAGAAATGTATCCACGTAATCTTCTATGTATATACGATATAAGCTGTCCCGTTCTCCTATCTGACGAATATTTCTTGGCAGTTTTCTATTTTCCTCCATGATTCTTCCTCCCATCTAATATTTCCTTCTTCTCTCTTTCGCCACTTCCGTTTATTGTAATATAAATAACGTGCGAATTTTGTTGTTATCGGGTGTCGAATCACAAAAATAGATTGACAAAAAAGGATACCGTTTTCCCCAGAATAATTTTATTCATATTCCTATTCTGATAGGTATTTGATCCGATTAAACAGCATAAAATGGGAAAGAATCTCTATATGAAACAAAAAAAGATTTCACTTATGGAGGATTATCATGCGATTGAATACACAAGAAACCTTTTATCATCGGGCCGATGATACCTTTTCCAGTCATTTATTTGCAAACCAGCTTTCTCATTTTGTCTCCAATCTGGAAAAGAAGCCGGGACAAAGACCCATTCTTTTTCTATGTATTGGCAGCGATCGTGTGACAGGAGACAGCCTGGGACCAGTCATAGGATATAAATTAAATAAACTTTGCGGACGGGAAGTAACGATTATCGGTTCCCTGGAACACCCGGTACATGCGGTGAATCTCATACAAACGCTACATTGGATCAGTCTTAGGAAAGATAAACCCATTTTAGTGGCAATTGATGCATCCATTGGTATGACAGAACATGTCGGATATATTACACTGAGTAACCGCCCATTAAAACCAGGTCAGGCTGTAGATAAAGATCTGCCGGCCGTTGGACATATTTCCATTACCGGAATTGTCAGCAGCAGGCAGGATACATCCCTTTTTCCTTTACACAATACCAGCCTGTCCCTTATTATGAATCTTGCCGACTGTATTTGTAATGGAATATCCCGTTTTTGCTATACTCATTTTTAAGTACTTCCTTCACCGCCGGAAATATGATATACTAACTAAGATACAATTATCACATCCATTGTCTCTTTTTTACTGCGAAAGTGGATGACCGATGATTTAAGTTTTATTGTGTTTTCTGGACTTTTTCTATTCAGGAAACATCAGTACAGAAAGGATGAAATTTTATGAATACTTACAAGACTTCTGGCGTTTGTTCCAGAGAAATTCAATTTGAAGTGGAAAATGATATTATTACTCATGTTCAATTTGTCGGAGGATGTAACGGAAATACAAAGGGAATTTCCGCTCTGATTAAAGGAATGAATATCAATGATGCCATCAGCCGTATGGAAGGAATTGAATGCGGCATGCGCGGTACTTCCTGTCCGGATCAATTGGCAAAAGCATTGAAGCAATATAAGCAGTCTCATTAAACTGCAGATGGGAGCAGCTATGAAAAAGGTATTATTGACCGGCGGCGGCACTGCCGGACATGTCACCCCGAACATTGCACTCCTGCCGGGGTTAAAAGAAGCAGGATTTGAAATCCGTTATATCGGTTCTTACAATGGTATGGAACGCGGATTAATTGAAAAAGAAGGGATTCCTTATTTTGGCATATCAACAGGTAAATTCAGACGATACCTCAGCCTCAAGAATTTATCTGATCCCATTCGCGTGCTAAAGGGGTACGCGGAGTCCGTAAAGATCATTCGGGATTATCAACCGGATGTTGTATTTTCAAAAGGCGGTTTCGTTTCTGTTCCTGTTGTTTTAGCGGCAAAAAAGTGCCATGTTCCTGTTATTATCCACGAATCGGATATGACTCCCGGATTAGCTAATAAACTTTCTATTCCATCGGCTACCAAAGTATGCTGTAACTTTCCTGAAACTTTGGAAAAACTTCCTGCCGATAAAGCTGTCCTATCTGGTTCTCCCATTCGAAAAGAATTACTGTCCGGTGACAAGCAGGCCGGACTACGTTTTACAGGCTTGTCTGCCGACCGTCCAATTCTTATGATGATGGGCGGAAGTACCGGTTCAAGAATAATCAACCAGGTTTTGCGCGAAGCACTTCCTGAACTTTTGAAACAATTTCAAATCATTCACCTGTGCGGAAAAGGGAATCTGGATTCTTCCCTGAATCATGTCTCCGGATATGTTCAGTATGAATACATCAGCAATGAATTAAAAGACTTAATGGCAGCTTCTGATATTATTCTTTCCCGTGCTGGTGCCAATGCCATATGTGAACTGCTGGCACTAAAAAAGCCCAATGTCTTGGTTCCTCTCTCTGCTGCTGTCAGTCGCGGCGATCAGATATTAAATGCTGCTTCGTTTGAACGTCAGGGATTTTCTTATGTTATTCAGGAAGAAAATCTGAAGGTTTCTACTCTTCTTAAAGCAGTTCAAGAGGTTTATCAAAACAGATCTGTTTACATAAATGCTATGTCTAAAAGTAAACAATCCAATGGCGTTGATATTGTTCTCAATTTGATTAAACAACTCAGCGAAAAAAAGCAATAATCATTTGCCATTCATACAAAAAACGTACAAAGCGGAGGAGATCTCAAAGAACTAGAAAAG
The DNA here is from genome assembly GCA_026169045.1 of Lachnospiraceae bacterium. GTDB lineage: Bacteria > Bacillota > Clostridia > Lachnospirales > Lachnospiraceae > Fimimorpha. The sequence continues at coordinate 34,432 of JAPFDH010000120.1, forward strand.
TCTTTGGAATCTCCTCCGCTGCATCATTTAAAATCAGTCTATTTTCTGCATATATTCATCCATTGCATCTGCCACATGTTTGGAATATGCAACGGCTTCCACTACTGTTTTCGCTCCTCTCACCACATCACCGGAAGCAAAAATTCCTTCACACGTTGTTTCCCCGTCCTCATTGGTAACCAACAGTCCCCGTTCATTTGCTTTTAATCCTTTTGTTGTGTTTACCAATTTATCTTTGGGTTGCTGGCTTATGGAAACAATCGTGGAATCTGCTTTTACCAATTCCGTTTCTGTTGAATATCCGGTTATGTTTCCTTCCTCATCGTAATAAACATCTCGAAAAACAGGTCCTTCCTCGGTAATTTCCACGGTATCTTTACAATAAACAATGTCCGCTCCATCGATCATCGCATAAGATAATTCTCTCTCACTGGCAGCGGATACCGTTCCTCTCTCATAAAGTGTAACTTTGCTGGCTCCATGACGCAAGACCGTTCTAGCCACATCCATAGCAGCATTTCCAGCTCCAATAATCGCTACTGTATTACCCAGATCATGGGCATCCGGATTGGCCAGATAATCAATGGCAAAATGAACATTTCCCAGACTTTCTCCCTTTACTCCCAGGGTTTTGGGTCTCCACACTCCTGTTCCTATGAAAATAGAACGATATCCATCCCGAAACAGATCACTGATTTCCAAAGCTCCGCCAATGGTTGTATTCGGTCTGATTTTTATACCAAGACTTAACAGTTTTTTCTTATATCGTTCCAATATGGTTTTCGGCAAACGAAAATCCGGAATTCCATACTGTAAAACTCCTCCAATTTTACTTCTGGATTCAAAAATGGTAATATCATATCCCCGTTTTGCCAAAATAATGGCAATGGTAATTCCAGCCGGACCTGAACCAATAATAGCCGCCTTTTTTCCGTTTTTGGGTGCGCATTTGATTTCGGCTTTATCAAAATACGTATCAGAAATATAATTTTCTATACTGCTGATATGAACCGGCTGTCCTTTTCTTCCAAGTACGCAGTGACCCTCACACTGCTTCTCATGATTGCAAACCAAACTGCAAATAATAGAAAGCGGATTATTTTCCAATACTTTCTCGCCTGCCTCATTCAATCCTACATGAAGAAATGTATCGATCATGTCGGGAATCGGCGTATGAATGGGACATCCCTGCATACACATAGGTTTTTTACAATTTAAGCATCGTTTTGCTTCATTGATAACATGAAATGCCATACCGTGTTACCTCCCTTTTTCGTTTTATTCTAATCTTTTTCTATACAAAAAGTCAATTTCAGAAAAGTAGATATATTTTTAACATATTTTTCTCAAAACAAAAAGCTGCCTTAAATGCATGGGATGAAATCTTTCCTTTCATTTTTTCCATACATCTCAAGGCAGTTTATGTCATATGAAATACTCAGCTATCACATGGAAGAAAGCTGCATTTTTATTTTTTGGGCGGTCGCTTCTCTGTCTTCACTCTGTGTTTCCATTTGCGGCCATGTTACAATCTTATTTCCTCCGTCATAACGTGGTATCACATGCATATGAAAATGCATCACTGTCTGACCGGCCGATTCTCCGTTATTCTGAACCAGGTTAAATCCGGTACACCCCAGTGCTTTCTCCATAGCCATCCCGATCTTAGCAGCCACTGTCAAAATTCTGGATGAATATTCTTCCTCCAGTTCTGTCACATCCTTCATATGTTTCTTGGGAATAATAATGGTATGCCCTACCGTAGCAGGAGATAAATCTAAAATTGCTTTAAAATAATCATCTTCATATACTGTGGAAGATGGAATTTCTCCGGCAGCTATCTTACAAAAAATACATTCCTCCATGATTTTTCCTCCCTTCGCTCATATTAGATAATACTCTATTTTGATATTATATCACAGAGAAAAGAATGCGTCCAGTTTCAACCAATCCCCCATCATAGCAATTCACAACTATATTTTTTGATCTGCCCAGATAAATGAAAAATCAGAAAAACGTATTTCTTGCCCCGGTAATATCGGCATGCTTTCCTCTTCTTTTAATGCATAACCATCAATATAGGTCGCTCCACAAGAATAATCAATTATATAAACATCTCCCTGTTCCCTCTCCAATCCGGCATGCTTATTCTTGATAGATTGATCCATAATCTGAAAGTCACTTTCTTCTGCCTTCCTGCCGATTACAAAAGGAAAATGATTCACCGGAATGTTGGGAATTTTCTCCGGCTGACATGATAAAAGAGCATATTTATGCTGTTTTCTTTCTGTCGCACCGTTCATCTGATTCTCTTTCTTATCTTTCATATGACCGGCATCTCCCCTATTTTTTTTCGCACGTTCTGTATGCTTCTTTTTTTTCCGTTCTTCCTCCACTGCCTGAAATGCATTTCCAAACACATACACCATATTGGATGCAATAATTAGCAAAATAATTCCTGTATATAATTCCGGGTCTTCCATCCACGGAAATTCTCCACGCATATAATGATAGCCAAACCATCCAAAAACAATGATTGCTGACAAGAAAGGAACCATGATTTCTTTTATGCTCTTCTTTCTATCTTTTTTTTCGTTACGATCTTTCTGCTTTTTTGTCTCATTTCCAATCTTGTTCGCTGATTTTGATGATGCGTTTTCCATTATTTCTGAAGTATTTTTCGTCCAATCCTGGTTCTGTTGTTCCGTTTTTTTCTCTGTTTTTTCTCTATCTACATAAACCGGTTCTTTTTTCTCTCCTTCCATAATGTCTTTCTCATTATCAACATTATGCACCTCATTTTGTTCTTTGTTCTCTTCCGGTTTGGTTCCAGCCAGAAGCGGCATATGTAATGTTTTCTTTAACTCATCGATTGTAATCCTATCCTCTAAGCTGATCTGATATAAACTATATGCTAAAATAATTGCATCTTTATCCTCATGATCTGTTTTTTTTAGAATATATGGAAAGAATGCTTTCACTGACTGCGTAAAACTTTGTTCCTTTTCCGGATAATAACAAAAATACAGATCCCGTTCTGCTGATATTCCATACTTGTTATTTTCATTTATGGTATCAACGTAAATAAAACACGGATCCAATAATATTTTATCTTCACTTAAAAGATACTCTTCCAATCCCTCCGCTGCCTTTATAAGCCCCTCTATTAATTGAATAATATCCTGTTCTCTAAACCGTCTTTTCTCCATTACCTGCTTCAAAGAGTACATGGAAGAAATACGATAACGGTATTCCAAACCATTATCAATCAATTTGACAGAACAATCCAGAAAATATTTCATCCTATTCTCTGTAATCATCCTAATTTGATAATTTCTCTGTTCTTCTCCATGTTTTCCCTTTATCGTCATGTAATCATTCCCCATAATTCTATCAAAACTTATCTCTTCTTTTTCCTCTTCCATATATTCCCTCTTTCACTGCAACATTCCTTTACATAATCGTATCAATTCTTCTGATTCAACCTGCTTTAATTCAATTTTACCCTGAATGCTCTTCATGTTTCCTGGAATGAAAGAGTCTCCGATATTCCAGGGAATTCTCCATTCCATTTCATATTGCATCACTGCTTTATCCCCACATAATTCTACTTTTATACTCGGATTGTTTCCAAAAAAAACTGCTTTTTTCACCTCTTCTTCTGCTTTTTTTATCACCATATTTTCCGTGGGTTTGAAATCATACAATACTCTCCATAAAATATTTTTATCCTCCAACTGTTTCAAGTCCAACTCTCCTGTTTCAAAATTCACATTTTCTTGTATCTTATGAATCCCCATACCCGCTATCTTCCGACATATAGTTTCAACCATCGTCTTATCATGAACAGAAACCGCCATAAAAATTACCGCTGCAATGGAAACAAAAATACAAAGCATAATCCATACTGCCTCTAACGTATAACTTCCATCCTTTTCTTTTATACTATCCTGCATATTACTTCACCTGTTCTTTTTCTGTTTCTTTCATAGCTACATTTATGTCCCAACCAACTGAGTACCGAAAAAAATCAAAAGAAAAATCCCATACCCTCCAGCTGTAAAAGGAGCAAAAGGGATTTTATAATTTCTTTGTTTTTTTTGAACTTTAAGCAAATAAACACCATAACCAGCAGCTAACAGCAATGACAGAAATAATACAATCAAAGTATCCCTTACTCCAATAATACTTCCAATTGCCAAATACAAATATGCATCCCCCCTTCCGATACCACCATTGGTCACAAAACTGATAAAAAATAGTAAAAATCCCGGAATAAATCCCAAAAAAATTGATGTCCATTCTTCTTTTCCAAAAGCAGATACAACGACTCCTATCAGTGTATAAACCCAAAGCCATATAACGGGTAATGTTTTTGTTTTTAAATCCATAATGCAGCATGGTACCAAAATCAATAGCATCATACCAATCTGTAACAAAACCTTCATTTTTTCTCTCCTGTGCATTTACTACATGGGGGCATTCCAACGATTTCCGATTTTTTCACAGAACGAATTCCATGCGTCAAAGCCGTACACGCTACACTGTAATGATAACGATTTCCATATTTTGTAACATATACTCGTTTCACAAAATCATCGGACTTTCCCTCGGAACATTTCTCACAGGGTAAGAATTTTTCCCCCGATTCATTCCGAAATTCACTGATATTTTCATAACTGACTTCCCGTAAAGATGGTGTTAAATAGGTACAATCCAATGATGTATGATATACGCTTCCATTCTTTGTAATATACACAACTTCTTCCTGCGTGCTTATACCGCCACCTTTTCCCGTCCAGGCCCGTCTCACAGATCTTTGTGTGATTGACAATGGTTTCAAAAAGTTCAGATACGGAATTTGAATATGATAGCTGATTGTCAAATCCACCAAATCTTCTTTCTGGAATAAAGATGATCCCCACATAGACAGACCACCGCTTCCCCCTTCTATAATAGAATGATCCAAAAATTCCCTTCCAACCAAATCTTTTATTCTGCTTTTTGCTGCTGCTGAGGAAGTGATTTCTCCCAAAAACTCTCCCACTATAAACTGTAAACCGCTGTCCGCCTCCCCATTATCACGATAAGATTTCACCGCATAATAGTAGGAAGCAAATTCTTTTGCTGTCTGTTCCAAAGCAGCCTGGATCCTAATTTGAATATAAAATACCTGTCCAAACCAGACAATCCCCGATAATATCATGATAAAAAAAGGTAATACAAATGCCGCTTCCACAGTCAGGCTTCCGAGGACAGAGAAACGCATCCTTTTCTGCAAACGTTGGATCATATTACATTTAAAACCTTTTCTTTTTAATATATTTCTGGGTACTTGGAGAGTCCTTTTTATTTTTATAATTCCATTGGCGTTTACAGAAAAAGACACGTTTCTCCCCCCTCCTTTCTTCTTAATATTTACCCTCAGATTTTTGTAAGTTTAATACATTCTGGAAACCGAAAAATTATATTTATACTGCTTAGGAAAATTTTCACCCACTTGATTCTGGATAAAATTTGAAAAAATACCTGATGCCTGCACTTCCAATCCCATTTGTACCCCAAAAATACATTCTTCCATTCGAAATTCCGGATTTGTTTTTTTCATATTTACCTGTATCATATCCATCGTTCGATAATACTTATCTTCCTTTTTTTCTATAAACAGTAAAAGCCGCAGGTAATCCGTATATGTCAATCCATTCTTTCCTTCTTTTCCTTCTGTAAGCGTTCCGCTTAAAAAAGATACAAATCCTTCCAAACTCAGATTCCATTCTTCCTCACTTTTTATTAAATTAATTTTTCCTCCCCCCAGTAATGACCTGACATCTACAATGGATTCTCCATATGCCCAGGCTCCTATGATGGCCGCCTGTGTCAGTTTTATCAATGCCGGATTTTGTGTCCATCCCATAATCGATATCGCCATCGCCATGGCTGCCTGCATTTTTTCCGGCGATTTTGTAATATGAATAACATTTAATCCTTCTCTAATTAACAAAAGACGTTCTATAGAAGTTTTTAAATTCTCATCATCACTTTTTTTTCCAAATAAAATGTACTCCAGCTCATATTGGACACCACTCCTTTTCTCCTTGCTTACAAAAGAAGGAAAATGTGACGTTACATACATATTAAACAGCAAATCCCGTCCTGCATCATCCAATCCACTTCCGTATTTCAATTCTTCTCCGGATGGAATATTACAGGAAGGCAGATCATTTTGTTCTATTCTTTCTCCTGATAACGCCGAACCTCTGGGTAAAATATATTTCATAAATCCACTTTTCTTGATTTCTTCCACATCATATATTACACTGTCTTCCCATTCCTTTTTATATCGTTCCTGATCAAACCTCTCTTCTTTTTCTTCTCTACTTTCATCATTCTGACTTCTGTACACTAAGTTATTCGCAAAAACTGCAGTGTAAGCTTTTTCTTCTATATATTCTGTTTTTTCTGCTTTTTCATCTTGCCCTCCAGCATACGACTCTGCTTCCTTTTTTGCCTCTTGCGTATCTTTTCTGGCGGATTCTCCCTTCTCCAGAATATTGAGTTGTTCCAAAATCTGATCCGTCTGATCTCCTACAGCACTATATTTCATATATTCCACAACCAACTGAGCAAAAATACTTCCTTTATAGTCTACTGCCCGTATCACTTTTTCAACAGAAAGTTCCGTATTATTTAAGGAATACCATGTAATCCCACTCCCCAGTTTATTCGTCTGCGGATGATACTCATATTCCAGGTATTCTGACATTACTTCTTCCATATTTCCATGAAAAAGTGTGATTCCATATTTTTCAAACATATCTCTGTCATATTCTGCAAATGCCGAATCCAATGCCGACTCTGCTCCCATAATCATATAGGTTTTTATTCCCTGAATTCTGGCACTTTCTAAAAAAGTAAAAATGATACTGATACATAACATTAAAGTCAAACTCAGATAAACAGTTATACTGCCATTTTTCAATGATTTTCCCCCCGATAAAACAACTTCTTTTCAGGGGACAATCCTATGTTTGTCCCCTGTTTCAATGGCTTTTATTTACTATTCTTTAGTAAATTTGGTTTACCGAATTATTGATCTGTCTGAAAATACTTTGTACCAATTCAGTTATCTGCTTTTTAAAAATCAATACCAGCGCAATCAATACAACCAGAATCAGAATAACTTCCACAGTCCCGAATCCGTCTTCTTTTCCGTTTTCCGGTATCCATCGGTTCTTTAAATTCCAAAGCCATAATTTTATATAATCTTTTCCGCAAAACAGCATATATGTTTCCTTTCTATCCAAATGATAAAAATGCCGGAACCAGCAACATTACCAACACGATTCCCAATAATAAAAACATAGGAAACAATAATTTTGTCTGTGCTTCTTCGCCACGCCGTAGTGCCACATTTTTTCTTTCTTCCAAAGCATCGGTCATTTCTCTTTCCAACATCTGACTGATTCCGGTGATTCCCTGTTTCAAATTTTGTTCCAGTATATTTCCGAATTTAACATATGCATATGTTCCACACCTTCTTCCAAATTCCAGATATGCAGTTGTCTCCGGATACCCATTCCTGATTTGATTCCATGTAACTACCATTTCTTCATACACATAACGTCGTTTGCCGGGATTTTCACCTATTATTCTTTCATATTCTTTCACCATCCTTTCCCAAGCTCCTCTTATGGTCAATCCGGCTCTCAGCAAAATACCCATTTTGGCCAGCAGCGATACGTAATCCTTCTGAATTTGCCTATTTCTGTCTTCATATTCTTCCTTCAGTTTACTATGAGCATATAAAACAAATAGTCCCGATATCATGATAATAAGAAAAAAATATATATCTCCTGAATACTCTGATTTTTGCTCATAAAATAATTGTTTATCTTCTATTTCATCAGGCAGATAAAAAACAGATTCTTTTATCGTTTCTTTTTCTCTTTTATCAATCTCTGAAATAAGTGAGTGTTTCATGTATTCTTCATCTTTTACCGGAGGCATTAAACGGACATAAATCTCATAATTTGACTCATAAGAAGCATATGTCATGCGCACAGAGAAAGTAACAATGACTCCCTCCTCTTTTACCTCCTGTTGTACTTTTTCCTGTTGAATTTCTCCCCAATCATTCACTAAGTCACTACGATCACTTTTCCATTCTAAACGTACCCCATAATCGGATACAGTCGGTAAATTCAAATCGTTCCGCACTTCATCCAGGGATGGATTGTCACCCAGCATCTGTACTTTTACTTTTTCCATAATTTCATCAAACACTTCAGCCATAACTTCTTCCCCCGGCTGCATTCCTTCAACGGTTACCGTAATCTCTTCTGTCTGATCTGTTAAACCATCCACAAAAAACGTATATTCCTGTTCCTGTCCAAATGTTGGACGTAAAATCCCCTGCTGCGGATCCACTATTTCCTGTCTTACCATAATTTCCATGCAAATAAGAGCCAGACATCCAATCATCACACAATACCAGACGCATGCAAATATTTTTATTAGACGAATGGATTTTATTTCTTCCGGTTTTTGTCTTATATATACTGCCTGTATATAGTTTTCTTCTCTTTTTCCCCACTCTTTGCCATACCACCAATCGGTTATCCACAACATTCCCGGAGCAATGGGCAAACACCAACTCAATTCTTTTTTATGACATCGGATAAAATCTTTTTTATATTGTCGTTTCAGCCATACCCATCCGATAAGAAACACCATAATAAAAATATATACCCATATCATACTACCTCCCGTTCCGCCATATAAACGGCATTCTATTTCTGTTCTCTACACTTCAATGTCAGCTATATGTTCTGCCAATATTCCTGCGGTGATATAAATAACCAGGCAAATACTCATAATTACCCTGCCGATTAATGTTTCATACATTGGAGCCAAAAGGTCCGGCGAACTAAAACCAACGTATAAGAGAATAAATATCGGTACTGCATTCATAATTTTTTGTTCATACTTTCTGGAAGATATCTGAACACGAATCTGTTCCTCCGTCATGGATTTCTCCTGAATCTGCATCACAGCCAAGTGAATGACTTCTGATAATTCTCCTCCACTTCTTTTTACCACAGAAAATATTTGAGCAAATGATTCGATCTCATCCAGTTCACTTCTTTTTCCAAATTCTTTCCAGACCTCTTCCACCGTTTTATTAATACTCATCTTAGAAACCATAACACGATATTCTCTGACTATTTCACTATCTATGCCCCACATATCCTCCATCTCTTTTATAACCTTTTTCATTGCATTTTCCACTGAATAACCAGATCGTAACATCCCGGAAAGTACGGTAATGCTATCTTTAAACTGCGCTAGTATTTTTTCATCCTGTTGTTTTTTTAATCGTAACTTTGTTTTTCTAAGATAAACAAATATAAAAGGAAGTCCAGGCAAAACCGGCCAGAAGCTTTTATAAAATACATAGCAGAATACTATTAATATTAAAAAGCCCTGTATCAGATACCTACCTTTCTGCATTTTGGTGAAAGAGAACTTCTTTCCCATATCCTGCTGCCAGAAGTTTTTCTTTATGAACCAATTCCCTGGAACAGCAAATAAGTTTTCCTTTAATTTTTCCATCCTCTTCACCTTCTTCCTGAAATTGAAAAAGTGGATTTAATATGATTTTTTCATCCTCCAATCCTGCTATTTCTTCTATGTTCAACACCCTCCTGCTTTTATCGCGCAGTCTTCCGAGATGAATCAGAATATCAATTCCCGATGCAATCTGTCGTCGAACCGCTCCGAGAGGTAAATCCATTCCCATTAAAACCATCATTTCTATACGGGAAAGCATATCAGTCGGACTGTTTGCATGACCAGTAGACAAAGATCCATCATGTCCTGTATTCATGGCATTTATATGGACTCCCTATGTTCCCATCATGCAGAAATACAATATCTGTACTTAATATACACTGTATATAACGTTATTATCTTGCCATTCCACAGTTGCAAAAAGAAAAGAGAGCCTTTCACAGCCCTCTTTCATATTGACTTTCTCATTCATTTGTCATACTTAACAGTTTGGCAACCAATGTCTCTAAACTTTTTCCCAAAAATGGGACAAAGTCTGGTATTGCACCAAATGCCATCCCAATTATTATCATTCGCCCACATTCTCTTGCAGATTCCAATGCAAATCCATAACTCAAAACACCTGTCAGAATAAATATAATTGATAAAAAGTAAAGCAAAATATTTCCCAACATCATCGGAATTTTTAATAACCAGCGAATCAATGTCATTACTGCAAGAATTAAATATAAAAACACTTTTATTATGTACTTAACCAACATTTTTAATCCCTCACTTTTTTGTCTTTCCGGACAGCAAGAATCTTGCCATCCGGACTTCCACTTTTTTGCTATCCGGGCTGCAAAATTCTTGCTATCCAATGCAGTTCATTATCCTTTTGTGTATATCATTTCCGTCAAAATCATCTCTTCTGCATCATGACAAATGGCATTCATCCTCCTTGTCCATTCCATGTTGTCCTGCCTTTTTAATTTCTCTGTAATTCCTTGTTTCTCCATCATCTGTTTTACTAATTGTTCTTCCCTATCCCTTGCTTCTGCATCAATCTGATTCAAATGCTCGACAAGTTTTCCTTGTAACAACAATATTTGATATTTTGCCTTTCTGTGTTCCTGTAAATAGCTTTTACGAAGCATCCCATATTTCCCATAAGTTGGTTCGATA
>JAPFDH010000101.1 GCA_026169045.1 Lachnospiraceae bacterium
ACTGTCAGGAGGCTTTATTAAAGTACGGCAAAAATCCGACGATCTGCGCTGAAACCAGAGCAGAACGCCGGATTTTTTGCTGTAACGAGCGGAAGTGCCGCTCAATCATTTATTTTGATGATTTTGCGACACTCCCTTTTTTGACTGGAGGAATTGAAGAATGAATGATAAAAATTTTATTAAAGAATTAAAACTTAAGCGTGAGGAATACGGAGTATCGCAAAGAAGACTTAGGGGTGCCTGTGGTATTAGTCGAGAGCATTATAACCGCATTGAAACGGGAAAACTTCCATTGACAGAAGAACTGAAAGCAGAAATCCATAAGCAGTTGGAACGATTAAATCCACTAGAGCCTTGAATATTATTGTGGCTCGAAATCGAAAATCCGGAAATCAGAATTTCGGTACTCGGAAATCGCCTTTTTTGTGCTTAATTATGATTCAATATGCACAAAAGTGCATCTAAAAATTGATTTCCATATAGCCGGACAGTTTGGGGGCGGACGCTTTTTTAGACCGTCCTATCACTTATATCTTTTAATGTCCAAAGTCGTTTTTTTAGATTTGAATTGAATACTTTCATCCATTGTGAGGTGCCCTCTCAAAGTTAGACTTTTACAAGACAACTTCGGTCGTCTCGTTTTTTTATGCAGCCAAAAGATGGAGTCTATATTGAAGCGGACTCCTCCATCCTAACTTTTCTTTTATTCGCTTCTCATTGTAGTATTTTATAAAACGTTCTATCTCAGTTTTTAATTCCTTATAACTATAGTAAACAACGCCATAATAAATTTCTTGCTTGAGTAGTCCAAAGAAATTTTCCATTACTGAATTTTACGAAGCTCTCCTAAAATTCTGCGGTATCCATAATCTTTATGCTCTTTAAGAATCTCTAATATTTTATTTTCAATTACTTGATTAGGATTTTCTCTGTCAAAACTCTTTGGCCAATACATATATGTCGCCTTGAGCATTCCTGTATATATCAACTAATGAAATAGCTAAGAAAAAAATAATGAATTAGATTATCTCTATTACTGTTTCTGCTCTTTATTTGCTGATTTCAGCAATATCACATAAGTGGGAGATAACCTGGGTGGTCTGGGGTTGGTATACTGTTTTTTATCGGATTTTTACTGAATATATATATAAAATATTAGTATCGAGCAGATTTAAAGACTCAGCTGTAACCTATGTATTGTAATTCTATACTTAAAAGATGAGAGAAATAAAAAAATGACTTGCACAGAGAGGAAGAATATTGTATGATATAGGCGAAGATAGACACGTATGACTGGCGGAAGATGTGGAGTACCACAAGGGAGTACGTGTAAAGAGCTCTTGGTGTATACCGGGAGGAAGTGAGATCGCCGACCGCCTGGGCACCTGAAAAGGGTACCTGGGCGGTTTTTTATTGTTTTGCAGGGACTTTTCAGGAAAGTCAGAAAGCCAAAGAGAATGGAGGATACGTATGAAACAGTTATCATTGCAGGAAGAATTAAAAAACAACGCTTATCCGGGACGTGGTATTGTATTGGGACGTTCGGCAGATGGGACAAAAGCGGTAGCCGCATATTTTATTATGGGAAGAAGTGAAAACAGCCGGAATCGTGTCTTTGTTGAAGATGGGGAAGGGATTCGTACACAGGCCTTTGATCCGTCTAAGTTAGTGGATCCCAGTCTTATTATTTATGCCCCGGTTCGTGTATTGGGAAATAAGACGATTGTGACAAATGGAGATCAGACAGATACGATCTATGACGGAATGGATATGCAGCTGACATTTGAACAATCATTGAGAAGCCGTGAATTCGAACCGGATTGTCCGAATTATACACCAAGAATTTCCGGTGTAATGCATGTGACCAACGCAACCTATCGGTATTCTTTGTCTATTTTAAAAAGTAACAATGGTAATCCGGATTCCTGTTGCCGTTTCACGTTTGATTATGAGAATCCGGTTGCTGGTGAGGGAAGATTTATTCATACCTATATGCATGATGGAAATCCTCTTCCAAGTTTTGAGGGAGAACCGAAGGTAGTTGCTATTTCAGATGATATTGATGCATTTACGGATATGGTTTGGAACAGTTTGAATGAAGAAAATAAAGTATCATTATTTGTTCGTTTTATCGATATTGCTACAGGAACATATGAAACAAGAATTGTAAATAAGAATAAGTAATGAAACGGTATATGTCAGGTGGAAAATAGGATCTGGTGTTGCGTGATCATAGATAGTTAGTAGCAGCCGCCAGGAAAGATAAGAAGATAGGAGAGAAAATCCATGAATGAATTGGAATTAAAATACGGATGTAACCCAAATCAGAAGCCATCCAGAATTTTTATGAATGATGGAAGTGATCTTCCCATTCAGGTATTAAGCGGAAAACCAGGCTATATTAATTTCCTGGATGCATTTAATGGATGGCAGTTGGTAAGAGAACTAAAGGAAGCTACAGGACTTCCGGCTGCGACATCATTTAAGCATGTTTCTCCTGCCGGAGCAGCAGTGGGACTTCCCATGAATGATACATTAAAGAAGATTTATTGGGTAGATGATATGGGCGAATTATCTCCGTTAGCCTGTGCATATGCCAGAGCAAGAGGGGCAGACCGTATGTCTTCCTTTGGTGATTTTATTGCACTTTCTGATGTCTGTGATGTGGATACAGCAAGAATCATTAAAAGAGAAGTATCGGATGGTGTGATTGCTCCGGGATTTGAGCCAGAAGCATTGGAAATCCTGAAACAGAAGAAAAAAGGAAATTATAATGTTATTCAGATCGATCCATCTTATCGTCCGCAGCCGCTGGAACAGAAACAGGTATTTGGAATTACATTTGAGCAGGGGAGAAATGAACTTCCGATTAATAAGGAATTGTTGTCCAATGTGGTGACAGAAAATAAGGAAATTCCGGAATCAGCAAAAGTGGATTTATTAATCTCTCTGATCACTTTAAAATATACCCAATCCAATTCTGTGTGCTACGTTAAGGATGGCCAGGCCATTGGAATTGGTGCCGGACAGCAGTCTCGTGTTCATTGTACACGTCTGGCAGGAAATAAGGCAGATAACTGGTTTTTACGCCAGGCACCACAGGTTCTGAATCTGCAGTTTGTAGATGGAATCCGTCGTGCGGATCGTGATAATGCCATTGATGTGTATATTGGAGAAGAATATATGGATGTACTGGCAGATGGTGTATGGGAAAAAACATTTAAAGTGAAGCCTCCTGTATTTACAAGAGAAGAAAAAAGAGCATGGCTGGATCAGATGAGCGGTGTGTCTCTGGGATCGGATGCGTTCTTCCCATTTGGAGATAATATTGAGCGTGCACATAAAAGCGGTGTAACATATATTGCCCAGCCAGGCGGTTCTGTACGCGATGACAATGTAATTGAGACATGTAATCATTACAATATGGCCATGGCATTTACAGGAATTCGTCTGTTCCATCATTAAAATATGGAAAGTGTAAAACACTTGAGATAGAGGAAAGAAACGGTTGTCCTGCATAATGCAGTGGCAGCCGTTTCCTTTTCAGGATAAGAAAGAAATTTGGAGAAAGGAAAAAAATATGGGATTAATTCATATTTATACTGGAGATGGGAAAGGAAAAACATCGGCAGCAGTGGGATTGGCTGTCCGGATGGCAGGAAGAGGAGGTCGTGTGGTTGTTGCCCGCTTTTTAAAGACAGAAAATTCCGGTGAGGTAGCCGGACTGCGGCAGATAAAAGGTGTGACAGTTATTCCTCTGGAAAGAACATTTGGCTTTCTCTGGAATATGACAGAAGAAGAGAAAAAAGAGGCGGCAGATTACTATCATATGATATGGGAACAAGCCGAAAATGCGGCAAAAGAAGGAGCAGATCTTTTGGTTTTGGATGAAATGATGGCAGCATGGCGGAATGGATTGGTTGACCATGAACGTATTTTATCTCTCTTGGATCATCGTCCGGAACGTTTGGAAATTGTGATGACAGGAAGAGATGTTCCTGAGGAATTAATGGAGCGGGCAGATTATATTACAGAAATGAGAAAAATAAGACATCCTTTTGATAAAGGAATTTCTGCCAGAAAAGGAATTGAATATTAAAAAACATAAAAGGCGTAAAACTGTCAAATATAGAATAAGATACTTCTGATAAAGTTTCCGGGAAAAACTAGACAATTATTAATAAATCATGTATACTATAACATAAAAGTAAGACAAATCAGTCATATTATCAGCTACACACTGTACAGGAGACTAAAAACAATGAGAAAATATACTAGAATGACATGGGAACAGTGGTATCAGCTGGCAAAGGAGTATTATGAGAATTATCATGATTTGAGGGTTCCGGGAAGATATCAGACATCCCAGGGGGTTGAGTTGGGAAGATGGATTGAAAGACAGAGAACGGCTTATCATGGTTCCGGCAAGTATACCATTGACAAACATCAGATTTATGCGTTAGAGCAAATTGGAATGGAATGGGAATTGAGACGGCGTACGGATTGGGATGTTTGGTATGCGTTGGCAGAGAATTACTATAGGGAAAACAATCATCTGCGGGTTCCGGCCGGATATGTGGCAGATAGTTATCCGTTGGGAGAATGGATCAAACAGCAGAGAAAATTTTATCGAATCGGAAAGCTGGGAGCAGACCGAATAAAAAAACTGGAAGAGATTGGGATGGAGTGGTATTTGAGAAAATCCCGTATCAAATAAAAATGCTTCTGTAATTCTTGTGATTGGGAATTACAGAAGCATTTCTATTTACGTGCAGACAATGAGGCGTGTGCGGATGCTATCGTTTATGATTCATAAAACGAACCTGCTGAATAGCGAGAATAAGAAAAGGAACGAAAAACAAAGTTAATAAAATGCCCGGGATACAAGAAAGAACGGTATAATCCCAAAAGGTATGGAAGGTTAAAGATGAAAAACCAAAACAGGAACAAATTAAGCGGGACACGCCCCATAAAACTTTTCCTGTCGTCATGGAAATAATAAGTGCAGTAAAAATGGATTCGAGATGTTTGGGAAGAAAATGGTACATAAGGCCAATCATACATCCATAGGAAGATAATTCCACAGCAGCAGATACTATATCAGGAATCCAGGGGATGGAAAAGAATATCCCTGAAAGGACAGCGGAAAAAAATCCGATGAAAAAACCGAAAGGATATCCGCACAAAAAACCACCAACGAAAACCGGTATATGAGAAAGACAAAGAGAAGAGCCAATACTTGTCACATTGTTAGAAAAATAGGAAAAGAAAAAAGAGAACAAAATACAGATGCCGGAAATAAAAAATTTTTTAGAAGAGAGGGGAAACCCCTTTTTTTTTCGGATATTCATACGTTTCATAGGGAGCTCCTTCATAAATCAATGATTTTTTTAATAGTATCATGGATATTTGAGCTATGTCAATGGAGGAAAAGGAAAAGAAAATAGAAGAAAAATAAATCTATGGCATGTTTTTTGATATGAGGTATAATGGGATTGGAAAGGAAAAATTGCCGGAGTTAGGAACCAAAAAGGAGATTAGATATGTGGAGATGTCCGAAGTGTGGTTATGAAAACGATGAAACCCATTTGTGTAAAATGTGCGGATGGGATGATAGTTACAATTTAGAGAGATATCTGCTTCCCTATCCTTTATTGAAAAAAGAAAAGAGTGGTGATGGGAAGAGCAAACAAAAAGATCCCTTTGAACGGAATCAGAAAGAGAAGGAAAAAGGAATAGAAGAATTTTTAAATTGTCTGGAGCAGATAAAAGAACAGAAAAAGAGACAGGAGAAAAAAATAAGTTCCCTTGTCAATGAAAACAAAAAAGAAAACAGTGTGAAAGAAGAAACCGTTTCCTTTGGGACGTATATTTTTTGTATGTTAGCAGGGCTGTTCCTTTTTGGAGTGGGGGGAATCACCCTGCTTATGGGGATTCTTTTACTATTTGGAGCAGGTGTTGTGATTTTCGGGCTTTGTTTTATTGGAATCGGAGTGCTATGTTTTCTCGGAGGAAGACGATTGTTCCGTGTGGCACGAAAAAGGAAAAAGAAATGAAACGGTCATGGGACTGGAAGAGGCAGTGAGGTATACAGGAGGAATGGCATGAAACGAATACTGATTGTGGAAGATGATGAGAAGCTGAAAAAGGAGCTGGCATATTTTCTTTGTCATAACGGATATGAGACAAAAGAATTGGAGAAATATGATACTCCTGTGGAAGATATTTTGCATTGTGGATGTGATTTGGTTCTGTTGGATATTAATTTGCCAGTGGTGGACGGACAATATATATGTAAAGAAGTCAGAAAACAGTCGGATATACCAATTATTATGGTAACCAGCAGAAACAGCGATTTGGATCAGCTGATCAGTATGAATTATGGTGCCGATGATTATGTGGAAAAGCCATTTCATCCGCAGATTTTATTGGCTCGAATAGCAGCAATTTTACGGAGAGTGAATAAGGGAAAGGAATCTCCGGAAATTATAGAATGTGGAGGATGGCAATTGGATGTTGCCAAGAGAATGGCTAGAAATCAGGGAATGGAGATTGAATTAACAAAAAATGAATGGAATATTGTATTTTTTTTAGCGAAACAAAAAGGTACCTTGGTGACAAGAGATGCATTAATGTCATATTTGTGGGATAGTGAGATGTTTGTGGATGATAACACATTGACGGTAAATGTAACCAGGATCCGTTCGAAGCTGGAATCCATAGGGATTAAAAATGTAATTCGAACCAGACGGGGACAAGGATATGTGATGGAGGATAAAGAAAAGGAATGAAATGGAAAGACTTTTTGAGGGACCGTCTGGCATCTCTGCTTTTGTGGGGAATATTTATTATAGCCTTGGAAGTAATGTTGATGGCTGTTTCCCAACCGTTTTTACAAATCTATATCGGTGTAGGGATTCCTCTTGGATTCCTTGTTGATTTGTGTTTGGAATTTCATAAGAAAAAGAAGTTTTATGATCGAATCGAAAAACAGGCAGAGGAGATGGAACAGGCGTATTTACTTCCTGAGGTGATGGAAGATGCTGATTTTTTAGAGGGAAATTATCTGATTCAATTTTTAAAGGTGATGGAACATTCCATGGCAGAAGAGGTGAAACGTTATAGGAAGGATCATGAAGAATATAAGGATTATATCGAAATGTGGATTCATGAGGTAAAACACCCTATCGCTGTGGGAAAAATGATAGCAGAAAATCATCGAAGTGAAGCAATGGAGAGTATGGAGGAAGAACTGCAGAAAATTGAAGATTATACGGAACAGGCGTTATACTATGCCAGAAGTTATAATGTGGAGAAGGACTATTTAATAAAAGAAGTCCCGTTACAGAATGTGGTTGCGGAAGTGTTGAAGAAAAATAAGAAAACGTTGATCACTGAAAAGATAAAAATAGAAATGGAAAACCTGGAAACAACGGTATATACTGACAATAAATGGATGGAATTTGTGGTAAATCAGGTGGTTGGCAATAGTATAAAATACCGCAGCGAAACACCATATATTTTGTTTTCAGCAGTGAGAAAAAAAGAACAGGTTATTTTTTCTGTAAAAGATAATGGGATTGGAATTTCTGAAAGCGAAATAAAACGTGTATTTGAAAAGGGATTTACAGGAAGTAATGGGAGAGGAAAACAGAAATCCACCGGTATTGGCCTGTATTTATGCCAAAAACTTTGCAGGCGCCTGGGACATAATATTCTTTTATTTTCCAGAGAAGGAGAGGGAACGGAGGTACGTATTATCTTTCCTGTGGGAAGTTATTACAATGAACGATAGAAAATGATGATCGTAAAAACCATAACTTACAAAAGTGTAAGGATTCTGTAAGTCAGTTCGATGGCTCATTTTAATAAAAAGCGATAAGATGATTACATAAACAGGAAAGGAGTCAAACGATATGGGCAGAGTGCTGGATGTACAGAGTGTGGAAAAATACTATGGAAATAAAGGAAATTTAACGAAAGCGATTGATGATATCAGTTTTTACGTAGATAAGGGAGAATTTGTCGGAATCATGGGAGCTTCCGGCTCAGGAAAGACGACTCTGCTGAATTGTATTTCAACAATTGATCGTGTTAGTAGCGGATCCATACGGATTAATGGCATGGATATTACAAAATTAAAGGGAAATCGTTTAAATCAATTCAGAAGCAGGGAATTGGGATTTATTTTTCAGGATTTTAATCTTTTGGATACGATGACCGCTTATGAAAACATTGCATTGGCATTGACGATTCAAAAGATAAAACCGTCAGAAGTAGACAATAGGGTAAAAGAGGTTGCAAAAAATCTGGAGATAACAGAAGTACTTCATAAATATCCGTATCAGATGTCCGGTGGTCAGAAACAGCGGGTGGCATCTGCCCGGGCTATTGTCACGAATCCCCAGTTGATTTTAGCGGATGTAAACTGAACCCCATGTGCTTACTGTACATAGCGTGTACACAGTAGGATTACATGACAATATAGGTACATGATACACAAGTAATGAGAAAAAATGTGTATGAAGTAGGAAGAAAGTATTGATATCTGGTATGAGGAAAGACATCCTTGTAGCAGGTTTTTTATTGTCTAAAATAGACAGGTATAGAGATAATACTTTAGTAGTATGTCCGAATAGCTTTTTTACGATAAGTGGGTATACTGGTGTGGTAAAGAGAAGAGGTGATGACTATGGCGTATTGCTATGATGGGAAAACATATGAAACGATAAAAGAAATGGCAGAGGAATATGGAATTGATCGTCAGAGAATTTATTCTTTTCGGCGCCGGGGTTGGTCGTTAGAAGATGCAATGCAAATGTGCATCAATGATGTGCGAGGAAGAGGGCGGCTTTTTGAATACAATGGAAAGTTATATCGTTCGCCTAAAGCGTTGGCTGAAGAATATGGATTACCTTGGAATTCATTAGCACATTATATACAAAGGTGCAAAACAATAGAAGAAGCGGTAGATCGTTGCAAAGAGGCACAAGAAAAGAAAATTATGCTATGGGGCAAAAGATATCAGAGCAGATATGAGGTGGCAACAGCATTTGGAATTAGAGAGACTTCCATTTCAGCCGGAATCCATACAAGAAACAAGACATTAGAAGAAATTGTTCTTGAACTATTGCAGAAAGAACCGATATGCTTCGAAGGGAAAACCTATAATACATTAGTAGAATTATGTGCGGAGTATCAAGTGCAGCCCTGTAATGTTTTTGAACGCTTAAAATATGGGAAAACATTGGAGGAAGCTATTTATTTGCCAATCAGGAATAATGGGAAAAGATATGAAGTTGAATATGAAGGGAAAGTATATCAGAATGCTGCTTTTTTATGCAGGGAATATAATATCTCCAAGCTGTTAGTATATGGACAACAGCGCTATAAACCAGAATATTCGTTTATAGAATGCTTTCACTTAGTAAAGCAACTGCGAGATGAATGTGGATGGCCCAAAACTGAGGTATTTGCTTTTATTCCAAGATGTAAGATTCAAGGGAAATTCTATAAAAGGATATCAGATTTTGCATCGGCTGTCGGCATGACCAGAGGGCAGATAGATACCTATAAATCCCGACACCATCATAAAAATATGATTGAAGCATTACAGGAAATGAAGAAAGACCGTATTCCAGCGTATAAGACGGAATACGGTCTTTTGCCATATAGTGAAGCCAGAAAGAAAAAATACACATCTAAGCAGTTGGAACAATTGGAATATGTCCCAAGTGCATTGCCGCGATACCCTATGCTTCAGTCCTTTGATTTTACACAAGACAGTATGGATATACTTCTTCGATATGAGGAATTATTTCAAAAGCAATCCCAATGTAAGAGAGAGTGGAGGGAACAAAGATAAAGGAGAGTGGGAAAAGAAGAGGGGAGAAGAATTATAGGAAATGTTTCTTTTCCGGTTTAGAGAAGCCCGGAAAAGAATGTGTTGATATCGGTATGGAAGATTTTTGCAAGAGCAACAAGTTCCGATACCTTGATGTTCATACGGTTGGTTTCCAGTTTCGCATAAGTACTTTTGGACATAGAAATTCCCATCAGATTTAACTTTGCAATGACCTGGTCTTGCGTAAGTTTATTTTGATAACGGATGGCTTGGATATTTTTGCCGATATCCATGTCTGGTCTGATCTTCTGCATGATAGAGTCCTCTCATTTCTTGATGTTTCGTAATAAAGAAACTTTATATTGATTTTACTGAGTTCACTTTTTATAATGTTTCGTAATAAGGAATTATTTATGCAAAGGGGAATGATTATGCATCAGAGCGATATAGAACGGTTTGCTTTCCTGTTTTTATGTGGAAAGCGTGACAGGGCAATCCTG
>JAPFDH010000008.1 GCA_026169045.1 Lachnospiraceae bacterium
AACATATATATGAAAGATATACATAATTGGTGTAGAATACATTTTGTTAAATATCACACTGTATTTGTTTACAGGAAAGAGTATCCGGTAAAAGCAAATATTTGGAATGGGTATTCATATATAAGGTGGCGGATGGAGCGGTTGATGAATTTGGGATAAGATAAAATAGTGATTGCATGAAAGAGAGCCTTAAAGCAGGGTGTTCTTTTGAAAGTATGGATAGAATTAAAGGCTGAAGGCTCTGCGCTATTCGTTTGGCAGAGCCTGAGTATTCTCTTGATCCGTAGAAAATAAATCTAACTGACCTTCTGGAGTGGAACTTTGACCGGATTCATCTTCAGTTGATGGTTCTCTTTTTTTGGGTGTTTTATGAGTGTATAATTTCTCAAAAGGAAGTGAATACTTGGATTTTTTATTGTATTCTAGTAAAAGAGCTTCTGCGAATCCTAATGAACCGGCACGACGTTCTCTGGCAGTACGACTGATTTCTCTGACAGAGACACGCCCAACTTTTTCTTTGAAGGTGTCATCTTTCATTGTTTCTCCATAAGCATTATCCAGACGGGCAATAGCATTAAGCATATTGGAACTAAAGGACATAGGCGCACCTTCCCATGTGGCAACGCAAAGGCGTAAAACACGATCAAGAGTGTGAAAACCATATTTTTCATAGATATTAATTAAAGTGGATACAGCACATATACCTCCGGGGCGAGAGGAAGAAGTAATAGTGAGATCATATGATTCAACAAGGTCACGAATAATAAGTTCTCTATCATTACCAGCTTCAATATTAGCCATGAATATTTCATAAGGTAATAACGATTTGACATATTTCATCTGATTTGCAAAAATATCTGCTTCTTGGGTGTAAACAAGATCATCATAAACCATACACCAGACAGGAGTTTCTCTTGATCCAGAGACGAGAGCAACAATCTCTATAGTGTGTTGTCCGTTGAACACATAATTTATCCCATCACGTCTACTTACTTTTACAGGGTTTATCTGATAAAGATCAAAATTAGCTGCAGCACGCTGAACGTGTTTGATGGAAAGATTACGTTGATAATCTTGATTTGAACATAAATTTTTAATAGGTATTTGCTCAAAATGCACTTGGGGAACAAACTTTTGTAAATCTTCGGTATTTCCATCCATAATTATATTTCCTCCAATTTTTTTAAAATATTATTTGTGGTTGATATTAGACACATAAGCTGATATTTAAGCTTATATTTTGCTGTATCAGATGCAATTTTAAAATCTGAAACTTTTAATACTCTTTCGATAGAACTGTTCCACGAGGGAATCGTCAATGTAAGACTTGCAATTTCCGCATCTGGATCAAATTGTGGCAGGTTGCGTATTGAAGGAATAGAAACGGAAGATTCTTTCCTTAACATCGGTTTGGCGTAATTATTCCATAGTAATTCCCTTTTCATATCATGATAACTGAGATGTTCTATCTTTTCGGCAAGAAGGTAGTTATTTAGACTTAAAAGTTGCTCTTTTGGTAATCCTGAAAGCTCAATAATATTAGCTTGGGAAATCCAGAGTTGACCAGAACGAACTCGTTTGACAAAATCCGGAACTTTTTCATCAATTATATCTAGTGCACTACTGTAAGCAGAATATTTGTAAACGGTAGCCATTGCTACATTACATTCTTCGGATATTTTTTTTGCTGCGATGCTTGCACCGGAAATATGAGATTTATTCGTAGATGAAAGTTGTCTTGAAACTATAATTTTTTCAGCATCATATTTTTTCCCAATCAGGTATTTTTTATTGATATTGGTTAAATCCTCTCGTTTAAGTTGGTCAGTACATATCCATGAAATTACATCTTCTTTACTGGAAAAATGGAGTCTTTTTATTCGGAAAGGAATACTGTGTTTACGAAATAATTCATATGCTTCTATACCATTAATGACAATACCATTCCATGTGCAGATGGGGGTGTGATAGGAATGACATAATATCTGTTGTTCAAGTTGTTTATAATCTTTTTCACTGAGATATTGATACAAATTGGTGAATTCTAGTTTTGTTTTTAATGTATATATACTATAATTGCGCATACTCATCTCCCATTATTTCTGATTTGAATTCTGTTTGTGGCAGTTTTGTGATGATGTTATCCATGGAAAATAGAGCTATTTTTTTATCTGGGTAAATATTGCCTTCTAAACGAAAAATGTTAAATTTCTCCCAAGAAAGGTTAAGTTGGGAAAGTGAATATAGTAATTCTCGGCTGTACAATTCATAACTGTTACCATTGATGACAAAATAATCCTTAACTTTATGTGCCAATTTATCCTCCGCACAACTAGCCTTTATACCTATCATTTTTTGATCAGGATTAACAAGAAGTTGAATATATTCTGGGTTACCAATTTGACGGAGTGTATTGCGGTGGATTCGTATACGATTCTTTTTAAAGTCAATACATATTAGTGGATGGGAAGAGTGTTTGTTGTTCATAGGATTTTTCCTCACTTTCTGCTGTTGATGGTTCTTTTGCTTTTTCTATGGATTTATCAGTTGCCTTCTTCTTTTCTTGTATGTCAAATACTGCGTAGCCTTCAAATATATTGACTTGCATTGATTTTTGATGTTCTTCCACTGGAATACCGAACTGATTCTTCCATTCTTCAGGATAAGAAGGTGTCCTAGCAGTGGTTACAGTTCCATTGTCTTTTAGAGTACGAGGAAATATTTCAGGTGAAGTTAAATCGAAAATGAACAGTATTTCATTGCCAGAACGAATTAGTTTGCCGAGAATCTTGTACCGATAATTAGGATTCCAGTCCATGAGAGATATCACTTTAGCAAAGAAAATTCGACAGGTGATTTGTTTTGGCGAACGCTTTTTTCCAGAGGAACACCAACGAAAAGAGTCTTTTTCTTCTTCTCGACAGGGACGGACAGCCAGTTTTTTTTCAATGGGATTGACTAATATTTGCACATATTCGACATCGGGTAGTTTTTTTATGCAGGCGGTATTTACAGATACCTTGTAGTTATTAAACGTAAACGAAGGTTCGTAAATATGAGCGAAGAATTCGCCACGTACAACTTGATAACCGTCATAGCTGAAAGAATCATCGTCAATGACTTCCATTTGATTTGAGGGGCTGGGCGCGACTGTTATTGGCATAGGTGTGTTGATTTTCATCATATCAGAAGGTTCTGTAGTCATATTCCATTGATTTATAGGTTGCTCGCTCATTGGGTGTCTCCTTTAATTTCTGTAATAATATTCTTTATATTTTGTATAATGGTTTCTTTGGGAGTGGTTTGTAGCTCGGGTTCTTTATAAGGTTTACTTTCTGAAGCAGTCTGCCAGTTTTTGTCTGCTGTAAATTCTGTTAATTCTGGCGCTTGAGACTGAGTATAGTAATTATTACCGAAGCTATTCATCCAGTCGGCAGGATAAGCTAACACACTCTTAGAATCAGATATTGTATCAGGCATGTTGTTATTGGGGGCGGATACGTCGTTGGTACTTGTCGGTATTCGTATTTCTGTATCGTCCATGTTGAAAATAAGGACATTTTCATTGCCTTTTTGGTGGGCAACTCCTAATATTCTATATTTGCATTTTTTGTCCCATTTAAATATCTCGTATAATGTTGGCAAAAATGCAGCGCCGGAAATTGGTTTTGGAATAAGTTGACCATCTTTGAGACGTGACCACTGCACTTTATTTTTTGTTTCAGAGGAACATGGTCGGATAGCAAGTAGTTTTGAGCTTGGGTGTATTAGCAGTTCGACAAATTTTATGTTTGGAAATTTCCGTATAGCATCTTTGTTAAAAGAGATCTGTTTATATGAAAAAGAAACAGAAATCCGACCAACAGAGGAGAAAAATTGTCCTCTGGCAACTTCATAGTCTCTTAAATCGAAGGAACCGGCGGAAGCAGTAATTGTATCAGGTACATTCATATTTGCCGGTTTAAGGACGCTTTGAGATGCTTCAAAGTAGTCTCTAGCTTTAAATCCAGACCATCTTGGATTAATGCTTATAAATCCACTTAGAGAGCCTTCTTGTATCACATGTAATTCTGGTAAAATCTCTTTATTTCCATATTTCGCATTTGTAATTAATTTTTGAACAGCTATGAAATCATCTCGGGAGATAATAGCTTCGTGATGTCCGACTTTTCTGTATTGATTACGGTCTTGATTGTTTTTCCTTGATTTATGGTCAAGATAATTAGGAGTCCATGTTTTTCTCGCCAGAACATCCCCACAATGGCGTTCATTTTGAAGGATTTGTAGTATGGTACTGGATGACCAGACATCATTATTCTTTTTTGTTTTACAACCGAGTTCTGTCAAAGAATCAGCAATTTGTTGAGTACTGCTTCCATTCAGATACATATAAAAAATAAGCTGCACAATTTTAGCTTCATGTGGATTGATTACAAGATCTCCATTTTCGTCTTGGTCATATCCGAGCAGAGGAGGTGTAAGGAATATTCCCCGACGAAAACGCATTTCAATGGAAGAATTCATAATTTCACTTTTGGTATGACTTTCTTCCTGTGCAAGTGTTGACATGAATGACAGAATCATTTCGCTTTTGGGATCAAGAGTATTTAAATGCTCTGTTTCAAAAAATACACCGACGGGTGGACGGAGTGAAGAAAGCTCTCGTACATATCGGATACAGTCAACAACGTTTCTTGCAAATCGGGATACACTTTTTGTTATGATTAAATCAATTTTTCCGGCTTCACAATCTTCAATCATTTTTTTGAATGCATCTCTATGTTGAAGCGAAGTGCCTGAAATGCCTTCGTCGGCATATATTTCGACAAGCATCCAATTCGGATTTTTATTTACTACATCCTGATAATGATTTTTCTGTAATTCATATGAGGATGTTTGGCGTGGATCATCCGTAGATACCCTTGCATATACAGCTACTCGTAGTTTTTTTTCTGTTTTAAAAATATCCTCTGGTGGAAGTGCCGGAATTACTTCCAGTTCTTCTGGATCAATACCTTTGTATCTTTGCCGGATTCTGGCTTTCTGTTCATCAATATTACTGCTTCGTTCTTCACTTTCTTTCATCAATAGCGACATCCTTTATAGTTGATATAACTATCATAGAATTTTTGGATTGAAAAAGACATAAACCATCAGTTAAGTGATTAACAGATGGTTTATGTAGAAATAGATATTTGATTGTTATTGAATGATTTAATAATCATTCGGGTTATCAGCATCGTAATTGTGTTTTGAGGATAGATGCCAATCATTGATTCGTAAAATATTCTTTATGGCTGAAAGAACCTCGAATATGTAACGTTTTTCAGTGCTGGTACAATCTGCCATTAATAAATCAATATCAGTTTGATATTCCGTAGGATTGTATAACAAGTTTCCATAGAGTAATTCATCAATAGTAATTTCAAGGGCATTGCTAATTTTGATTAAAGATTCTAAACTGGGTTTACGCTTGGCATTTTCTATATAGCTTATATAAACAGTAGAAAGATCAGCGATTTCAGCCAGCTCCTCGGCAGATAATCCTCGTTGTTTGCGGGTTTCTCTTATACGTTTGCCTATAAGTGCATAATTTATTTCCATGTCCTCACCTCCTTTCCATCACAACTTGACTTTTTTGTGTTGTAGATAGAAAAAATGGTGAGTTATACAATAGTAATTGGTTGTATAAAAAGAAGTATATCATATGTATATAGCAAAAAGAAGATTGTCGATTGATGGGAGAAAAAGGCGATAAGTTGTAATTGAACAACAGCGAAAAAAAGGTTATTATTTATGTATTAAAAATTATGTCTGAGAGGAAAATACATGGCAGATAAAGAGGAAATTAAAACACTGGAGGAATTAGAGGAAAAAGGAAGAATACTGCGGGAGTACAAAGAAAAATTCCGGCAGATGTGCCAAGAAAATAAAATGATAAAGGGTTCGACAGTGCTGAAACTATATGATAAAATTGAAGAAATACAAAGA
>JAPFDH010000055.1 GCA_026169045.1 Lachnospiraceae bacterium
TAAAGATATTGATACCGTATATGTGAAAGATTTCTCTCGTCTTGGCAGACATAATGCGAAGGTTCTTTTGCTTTTGGATGAATTTCAGGAACGGGGAAAACATCTCATTGTCATTGATGATAATTACGATTCTTTCGATTCCAGCGACGACACCATTGGAATTAAAACATGGTTCAATGAGCGTTATGTAAAAGATACCAGTAAGAAAATCAAAAGAGCGATTGGAGCTAGACAAAAAGAAGGTACGCTTATGACAAAACCACCTTTTGGATATTGTCGGGATACGAAAGACAAAAGTATCATCAAGATCGTTCCCAAAGAAGCTGAATTTGTCAAAATGGTTTACGATCTTTATATATCCGGTTCCGGTTATCGTAAAATAGCAAATTATTTGACTGATCAGGGCATTCCAACGCCATCTATGGTACAGCGAGAACGAGAAATTGAAGAAGGTCGCATAAGCAAAAAGAAAGTTGCAACCGTTTGGTCTGACAGCATGGTAAAAGAGTTATTAGATAATGATTTTTACATTGGAACTTTTCGTTTAAGAAAACGTGCCAGAAATACAGTACATGGAAAGGATAAACGTGTTCCAAAAGAAGAACAGTGTATTTTTGAAGATCATCATCCGGCAGTTATTGATAAAGCCACTTTTTCTCTTGTGCAGGAATTAAAAGAAAAGCGTAACCGAACAAATTATCGTGGAAGCAGGGGGGAATGGATCGGTTCAGAAATTCCCAATCCTTTTGGAAGCTGTTTGTTTTGTAAAGATTGTGGAAGTCGCTTGACACCGATTAAGCGTCAAACTTCCAGCAGAGAAAGAAAATATTATATTTGTACTACCTATAATACGAAAGGCAGGCGGTATTGCGAGAAAGCGCATCTGATTGAGGAAAATGATTTGATGGAGGATGTGCTGAATTATATTAAACTATGTAGAGAAGCGCTTTGTGAAGTGATTTGCACGTATGATATGAGGGACTTTGAGGCAGAAAAGAAAACGCTGGCAGAAAAACGACAGGACATTCAGGAAGAAATTCAAAACCGAAAAAATCAACTGAAGGTACTTCTAACACAAAAAATAAAAGATTTATCCATAGCATCTGAAAATAAGGATTTGATCCATGAAACTTATGACTCTTTACAAAAAGATTTATTGGCTCAGATTCATGGTTTGGAGATGCAGGAAAAAGAACTGAACGAAACTGCCATAGAAACACCGAATGTAAAAGACAAATTGAGAAATGCGTTGGATGTAGTTGATAAAATCATTGCAGGTGGAACTCTTGACCGAAGAGATATTGAATTGTTGATTGAAAGAATTGACGTAGATAAAGAGGGCATGCCGGAAATCACTTTAAAATATGGTTTGTCTGATTTAATCAATTACAGTCCTGCTGATGAAATGAATCGCCGGGAAAATATGGTAATCGCTCTTGTAATGAAGCTGATTATAGAAGATGAACGTGGATATACATCTGCAAAATACTTGTCAGAACATATGACAGCATTGGGATTTAAGAAAACGAAACAAAGTATCTTGCCTTATATCCATCTGATGAAAGAATTGGGGATTCTGGAAGATACAGATAATCCGCTAAAACCTTATAATATTGTGAAAACAAAAGAAGAGATTATGGAGTTGATACATCAATATTTGCCAGATTTATCTGCTCAAATGACTTCTGAACAATTATCGAACAATTATTTACATTATTATACCGGCGACAGGCGGTATGCCAGAGATGGTGTTTGAATATATTCTGAAGCAAAATGGAATTACTCCATCTGATGTGAATATCGTGCAAAATATAGACTTTGGTTCCACCGCCGCAGCTTTTTCCGGCGGACAGGGAGATTACACTGTAGAATTCGAGCCCCACGCTACCCTTTTGGAACAACAGGGGGAAGGTTATGTGGTGGCCTCTCTTGGCGAAGCTTCCGGTTATGTTCCTTATACAGCATATTGTGTCCGCAAAAGTTATTTAAATGATCATCAAACCATCATTCAGGGATTTACCAATGCAATTCAAAAAGGATTAGACTATGTAAATTCCCATAGCGCTGAAGAAATCGCCCAAGTCATTTCTCCTCAGTTTACGGATACGGATGAAAAGACAATTGCCACAATTGTAGAGCGTTATAAACAGCAAAATACCTGGAATGATAATACAATCTTTCATCAGGAAAGCTTCGATCTTTTGCAGGATATCCTAATGGATGCCAATGAACTGGAGGAAAGAGTCCCATATGAAGATCTGATCATCACCAGATTTTCGGAAAACGCCGTTTCCAATCCGGACTAACCATGAAAAACACACTTTACCAGTTTCTCACGTTTGCGAACTGTCGCCGTATACCTATGGAAGCATCCGCGCACAGATCGTTGTCTACGCGTAAATAGAAAGCAGGTATTTCAGACAGTATCCATTGTCTGAAATACCTGCTTTCATCATTTTTTCCCAGGAAACCCGGGATCCAATGTTTTCTATCAGTCAATATGCGTACGGGCAGGATTAATCAATTGAATAAAAAATACATCCTGTTCCAGATCATTTGGATCGGCTACATCGGTCTTCCAACGGATTCCACTTGTCATATAAGTCTGATGTCCTTTCCCCGAAATAGCCAAATCTGTATTATTGCTTTCCTGATAAATATCTTCCAGTTTTAATTCTATTTTGTCATCCCCTTCTCCCTTTTTTCCAATCCATTCTACGAATGCCTCACATAACTCGCGGCATTCTTCCTTTGACTGAAAAGGAAATAAATAGCGCACCTGCTCCAATTCATGATCACTGCTTTCATCTCCATAATACAGAATTTTAACATCCATCACCGTGCCATCATCCATCTTATATGATTCACGATAGTAATAAGCATCCGAAGTTAACGATTCTGTTTCCGTTCCGGATTGTGATTCCGTTTCCATCTGTTCATATGGCAGAGCTTCTCCTAATTCCTGAGTAATCTCTGACATCTTTGTTCCGTATTTATATTCACTGGGATAATAGTTTCCTTTTGTTACAGTCACATACTGATCAAATAGTTCTGAAATCGTATAGGTACGATTCATTTTATTTTCAACATTATTTACTTTTACTGCTTCCTGACTGTCCGAAGAACAGGAAGACAATATGAGTCCCATTGCCACTACCAAGCTTACGAACCATTTCTTCATTTCAGACACCACCCTATTCTTTATGCTCCGCTCCCTTTTCTTATTCCTGCCCGGACATCCCATATTTTCACCATCAATTTCATCGAATTATCAACTCTGACTTACCATTAAACTCTGTACGGCAAGATTTTTCCTAAAAAGAAGCTTTGTCATTATTATAATGGATGTTCTGAAAAAAGCAAAGACAGTATGTAAAAAAAATGTGTTTTTATTTCATCAAGTACTATTTTTCGTCATCAAAGTAAATTGTTCTTCCTGTTTTTGCCGATTCATAAATGGCTTCTAAGATTCGGGTGACAGTAGCAGCCTGTCTTGGTAAGACAGTTAGTGGTGTACCTTTCGTTACCGCTTCATAAAAAACTCTCTGTTCACGATCCGTTTCACTCTCCGCTGCCCCATCAAAATATGCTACACTTCCGCTGTTTAAATCCGGCTTTTCCACACACTGTTTATTATATTGAACCCGATTAATTCGAAGACCGTCTTTCATATCAGCACCGGCCTTTGTTCCGCATAGACTTGTTTTTGCCTCGTCCACCTCCAAAGTATTTAATGCCCAGGAGGACTCCAGCTCAATGACAGCACCATCCTTCATCTTAATGAAACCAAATGCGGAATCTTCTACCGTAAATTCCTTTGGATCCCATTCACCAAATGCATTTCCTTGTTCCTTTTGATCTGCCAGTTTTCGGAAAACTGCTCCTGTGACAGAAGCCGGTTCATAATTGTCCATCATCCACAAAGTCAAATCCAACGCATGGGTTCCAATATCAATCAATGGACCGCCGCCCTGCTCTTCCTCATTGAGAAAAACTCCCCAGGTGGGAACGGCTCTTCTTCTCAATGCGTGAGCTTTTGCAAAATAGATTTCACCCAAATCTCCATTTTGACATGCACGTTTCAGATAAATGGAATCTGCACGATAGCGGCTTTGATATCCAATCGTCAATAACTTTCCTGTTTCTTCCGAAACTTTTACCATTTCCATAGCTTCCGCATATGTTTTTGCCATAGGCTTTTCACACATTACATGTTTACCGGCCCGCATAGCCGCAATAGATATTTTTGCATGTGATTTATTTGGAGTAAGGACATATACCGCATCCAAATCTTCTTGAACCAGCTCTTTATAGTCGGTAAATACCTTAGCATAATCGGTTCCGAATTTTTCTTTCGCTTTCTCTGCACGTTCCGGAATTATATCACAAAATGCAGCTACTTCAAAATTACCGTTTCTTTCAATAGCCGGTAGATGCTTATTATTTGCGATCCCGCCACACCCAACGATACCAATTTTTATTTTTTTCACGTTTATCCTTCCTTTCCGCTCCCAGTCACAAAGCCGTTTCTGTTTTATCTTGGATTATCCCCACGGATTTGGAGTAAAATCGCCTCCGCGGCACCATTTTAAATAATTCAGTGCATGAAGCTGCCCTGTCATTTCCCAATCATTGCAATAAACCGGATCATGATATCCTTCTATACAAATATCACCTTCATACCCTTGCTGATGAAGTATAGTAAAAATATCTCTCCAATTCGTATCTCCAAATCCCGGTGTCCGATGATAGACAAATTCATGGGCTCCCATCACACCATATTTTCTCACGCTGTCCCAATCAATGGTTGCATCTTTTCCATGCATATGTACAATCTTATGTCCCCATTCACGCAGCTGTGGAATCGGATCAATCAGCTGAACCATTTGATGTGTAGGCTCCCACTCCAATCCGATATTATCTGCCTTTACTTCTTCAAACATCATTTTCCACGCCTTAGGATTAAAACCAATATTACAGGTAGCCTGGTTCCAGGTTCCTCCCATAGTACAATTCTCAATGGCAATTTTCAGATCCTTTTCTGCCGCTTTTGCCGCAAGATCCCGAAATACTTCTCCAAACCTTGGAATCGATTCCGGTACAGGTTTTCCTTCATATGCACCGGCAAATGTACTGACGATTTTTGCACCAAAAAGCGGTGCACATTCCAGACAATATTCCAAAGCCTCTTTATCCGCTTCCCTTTGAATTGGATTACAATACAATCCCAAAGTGGTAACCTCCACACCGGAATCCCCAATAATTTCTTTGACTTTTTTTGATAATTCCACAAGATCGGTTCCGTTTAACGTCATATGAAAGTTAATGGATATCGTTTCAAAACCGGCTTTCACAAAATGGGGAAGCCAACTTTCCACCTTATCTCCAGGAATACATGTACCAATTTTTATTTGTTTCATATCTTTCTCCTTCATTATTCAAATCTTTGTCCTTTTAAAAACACAACGCTATATTCCACATCATTCCAAGTCGTCAGATCCTCATTATCCTGTTCAACAATCAGCCACTTCGTACCGGCACCATATGCTTCTCGCATCAGGGCCCGTACCGGTAAGAGTCCTCTTCCCACCGGACAAAAATACACCGGATTCTTTTCTTTTACATCCTTCATATGTAAAAGAGGAACTCTGCCATGATATTTTTTTATCTCCTCCTGTGGATTTTCTCCAGCAGCCAAAACCCATCCCAAATCCAGTTCGGCACCTAAATTCTCCGGATTCTGTTCCAGGAAACCATCCAAAAGTGAAATCTGATCCTCCCCTTTTTCATATTCAAAATCATGGTTATGATACAGTAACCCTATTCCCCTTTTTTTGCAGGCATCTGCCACTGGTACCAAATACTCAGCCAGTTTTTTCATTCCCTTTGATGTACGTAATTCTTCTTCAACGGATGGAACAGCAACATAACTGCATCCTAAACTTTGATACATATCCAATGTTTCATTTGTATTCTCCACCAGATCTCTCCAGGGAACATGGGCAGAAATACATTCCAGTCCGACTCGATCCATCCATTCCTTCACCTGTTTTGCTTCATGTCCATATAATCCCGCTAATTCCACTCCGTCATATCCCAATGCTTTTACTCGTTTTAAAGTCTCAAGTAAATCCTTTTCTGCCATCTGACGAATGGAATATAACTGAAGTCCAACTTTAAACTTAATCATAATATTTCTTACCTCCTGTCCCATATTAAATATTATTCCTATCAATCATTTTACCAAAAAAGCATGGGAAACAACCAGTGCTCATGTTTCCATTACCATACCGAAACCTTCACATATCTGTTATAGCATCCAGTCATAGTTCCCCATGCTTTTACTCTTTATTTTGCGTCCTATTAGATATTAATTATTTTTCTTAATCTTTTCACCAAATTTTACGCCAGCAAGAATTCCAATTGCAAGGATAAGCAAAACTCCCCAAACCATTGGATAACTGTGATCTCCTGAATCAACGGCTCCTCCATCGGAAACCGTAGCATCTGTCGATTCTGTTGGATCTGTGGAATTCGTCGGATCCGTTGGGTCTGTCGGATCTGTTGGCTCTGTCGGGTTCGTCGGTTCTGTCGGATTTGTTGGCTCTGTTGGATTTGTGTTTTTCTGTGTTACAAAAGAAAGTTCCTGGGCATTTTCGCTCTCAAATTTTCCGTCAAATACAGACACAGTAATATAATATTTCTGGTTTTCTTTCAGATTTTTCAAAACAGCCACAGCATCGGATGTAACAAGTTCTTCTGTATATGCCATACTGGTCTCTCCATATTTTATCCGATAACATAATCCCTCTGACAAAGCAGGCAAAGTAACCGTAGCATCATTTATTCCCTCTTCCACTGTAAATTCTTTCGGTGCATCAAGAGCATTTAAACATTCTACTTTAAAATTATCAAAAACAGTCTTTGTTCTCACAGCAAACAAACCTGCCATTCCCGTCTTTAAATCAGATTCGGTTCTTTCATATGCTTTAGTTCCGTCAATATATAGGGTAATTTTATCTCCTTCAAAGAAAGCCTGCAGTGTATGACGATTACGGGTTTTGTCCAATGTAAATGGCTCATTCATATAACCTCCTACAAAGGATCCGTTTATTTTCTTACGGAATGTAGCATACTCACTACCGTCTTCTGTTCTGTAATAACCAGCCACATAATAATCATTTTGACTGCCCACTCTTCCCATAACTTCTACTTCCACTTCATTCTGGTCTTTAGGCAGTTCAAAATCGGCTGATACCACATAATCGGAAATCTGCGCCATCTGCTTCACCCAAAAACGATCCGGATCTGCTCCATTCGTCATAAAGACGCCGTTTCCTTCCACTACACTTCCGGCATTGATCTCCCAAGTTTCTTCATACGTTCCATCTTCAAAATCATCCTGATACAAAATATTGCTGTTGGCTGCACAGGAAACTTCATTGGAAGGAAGACTTTCTCCTTTTTCATTTTCACCAATTACGACAAAATAATAGGGAATATGAGAAAATGGAATGGTTAATTTATATCCCGTATTTTCCACATTTCTTATCTCATTTGTATAGGATCCCGATGCTGTTCCATAACGAATGATATAGGACGTATTGATGGGATCTGTGGTAAAATTGACAATTACTTCATTTCCATTTGCTATCACCGTATTCAATGTCGGAGTAACCGCAGTTGGAACAGATGGTATTTCACTTACTTCCGTGGAACGTTCCCCCCAGCCTTGCAGTGTCTGAGCAGATACAACCACATAATATCTTGTTCCATTTTGCAGCCCGGTAATCTCCGGAGTTGTAGAACTTGTATAAAATGCATTCGTATAATTTCCGCTTTCCGTTCCGTATTCCACTTTATATTGAATTGCTCCACCTATTTCATTGAAATTCAGTTTCAGTTTTCCATCTCCCACCTTTATTTCAATATGCGGTGCAACCGGTGTCCCATTTTGTACCAATACACCATCAAACTGTGCCTGCGGCTGGCTGGCATATAATCCGATGGCTCCCTGCGTAAATGTATCATCCGTACATTCCAAAATAGAGATTCCGTCAATATAGAATGTGATACGATTACCATCCAGAACGCCTCTAAAGCGATGGGCTTCTTTTGTATCCAGACTTATTTCTTTGGATGTCAGTTCTGAGTATTCACCATTCACTTTTTTCTTAATGGCCGCTTTCGTTCCGTCATAGGAGAGTAAATAGTAATTATCCTGATCCACTACTCTTGCAGCAATACCTGTCTCTCCGTTTCCTTTTACCCATACCTGATAATTTACATTATTAAAGATACTCTTTGTAAATGCAAAGGCCGTTTCGGAGGCCGTTTCAACGATCGTCTCTGTCGGATCCATTCCGGTACTTCCCTCTAAAGCCGTAGACCATGAAACATCTTTGATGTTATAAGGAATAATCGTTCCATTTTTCACATTCCAGGTTCCGCTCATATTCCAATTTTGTTCCATAGGTCTTGCATCTGTATAAAGGAAAGAATCATGGAACATCGCTTCATCCAGAAGCCCGACTGACTTCATTGTCTCAAGAAAATAAATCAGACTGGAATCTTCCAAATACTCAATATGAAGTCCTTGCCATGATAAACTGGCATACCCATTGATTGCTTTCGCATAATAGTCCGAAACTCCTACCTTTTGTAACTGATTGATCTGTTCTGCTTTATCCACATTTTCCGGCAGACTCCAATATCCATAATAGTGCATTAATATCCTGTTTAATAAACTTGGATCTATACCGTATGCCGCATAACCGGAAGACTGTCTTCTTCCGGCAGCATCCGTGGAATCAAACTCATGTTCCATCCCCAGCTGTCCCATATAATCACCGTCTTGTGCAATATGATCCCACATCTGGATCTGGGATGAATAATACAATGACATAGGATTGGCAAGAAATTCATTTAATGTCACACCCTTAAATTCCCATTGATCACTGCGGATAATGGCATTCATCATTTCTTTCTTGCGTTCCAGCGTTCCAAATTTATTTACCGCATTATAGCAATTAACAATAGAAGTCAATCCCTGCTGTTCCAGTTCGCCAACAAAGGTATCAAAATCAAATGTTTTCATAAGATCCGATACATTTTCCAATCCCAGTGCAAATGCTGCTGAATAAAAAATAGTAAGATTCGGTTCGGAATAGTTTGGATTTCCACCATTCCAACAATTATCATCTCCATTGACATCGATTCGCTGTGCGCCTCTGTCGCCATTGGTTTCATTTTTATCACTGAGTGTATATGCTGAGGAAAACAGTGCGGCCTTCATAAATGTTTCCAGTTTTGACCGTTCCTCCACGGTAAACCGGCCCATAACCGTATCGTTATTCCAAAGAAGTGCAATCGCATATACCATCGGCGAATGCTGTCTGCTGTCTAAACCAGCACTCAGATTTGGCATATATCCTTTATCTGTCAACATTTTTCTTACACTGGATACATATCGTTCCACATAAATCTCATCCTGTCTTCCCGAGGCAATAGCCATGGCGATAGTGGAAAATGCTGTAGACATAATCGTTTCTGACGCCGATCCATCTGCCGGATATTTATTGGCAAACACAATTTTAGCTGTATCTTTCATCGCCCGATCCAGATAGGCCTGACTGGGCGCTGCATAAGGATATGTCATTTCTTTTAAGGAAATGGCGCTGCTTATGATTTCCCCTGCCATATTTCCGGACAAATCAGCAATACTGTTTTCAGCAATTCGAAACGTGATACTCTGTGCAGCACTCTTTTGTGCCAAAACAATGGATATTGCCGTACCACTGATTTTCAACACATCCTCTTCTGCCAAAGAAACGTATGCTCCTCCGTCTTCTGAATATGTGACTGCCTCTTTTAATTTTTCCAATCCGTCTACCGCTGCGATGTCTTCATCAAAAACCAATACGATTGTCTTTCCAAAATTAGCAGTATATGCGGTCTGAAGCTTTGGTGCTTCCGTATCCGTACTGATGGGATTAGAAACATATTCTGTTTCCACAATATTACCTGAATCATCTTTTAACGTATTAGCCCCGATCTTAATCTGATTCTTATCACCCTCCAACATTTTTTCAAATGTAATTACAAGTTTGCCAGACGAAATAGCAACAGAATCCGCTTCGGAAAGTGGCATATACGTATTACCATCCGTTGTAATGGAAATAGACGCTTTCAATTC
The DNA here is from genome assembly GCA_026169045.1 of Lachnospiraceae bacterium. Taxonomy (GTDB): domain Bacteria; phylum Bacillota; class Clostridia; order Lachnospirales; family Lachnospiraceae; genus Fimimorpha. The sequence goes on from JAPFDH010000055.1 coordinate 10,196, forward strand.
TTCCTCAGAATCCATGGCATTTACCAGATCTTCATCCGCAGAAATTGTCAGAATCCTGTTATTCTCTAATTCTGCTTCCACATTGAGAACAGGCGTTTTACAATCATATTCCAAGTCCTGCACTGTTTCACTTGCCAGAATATTCCCGAACTGATCTTTTATCGCACCAGCCGCCAACTTCAGACGATATCCTTCTTCTGAAATTCGCTTTTCCAGTGTAACAATAATTTGTTCATCTTTGACCTCCACAATATCGCCTTCTTCCAATGGCTCAAACATACCATCCTGAGCTGCCAGAAATACGTTTGATTTTATATCGGAACCGACAGACATAATAGTCTCATCAAAATTCATTGTGATTACAGTATTTTCATGAGAAACCTGTACATCAATACACTGAGGAGCTGTTTCATCTGTATCTAAAATAATTCTTGGAGAAGTCTTTTCACCACTTTCTCTATAGTTAAGCATGCGATTTACATTGGTTCCAATCAACATGAAAGAAACCGTTCCTTCTTCCTGATGCTCCTTCAGATATGATGTAATATCCCATGTATACCATCCCACCGGATTGGTTACTATGGTGGTTGCCACCAATTCTCCAAGTTCCGGCTGATTATTATAGGTTACCTCACTTTCTGTCCAATCGTTGGATATAGCATAGAGCTTTACCTCATCTCCTTCCGGATTAATGGGTGCATCCCCTTTTACCATATTAATTTTTAACAATCCGGAATTAAAGCTGCCAGTTTCATTCAGGTTAAACTTCAGAATCATTCTTCGGTTATATACTCCGCCACCCTCTTTTAAATTTTCACTGGATACACTGCCATAATTTTTATCTGCCTCACCATTAGCCGTTTGACTATATAGAAACGCATCCGCTTCCGGTAAAATTTCTTTGTTTCTTTCTATTATATTTTTCTTTGTTTGTGCTGTCTCTAATACCGTATTTCCCTGCGCTGTCTCTGATACCGTTTCTTTCTGTGTCGTCTCCGATACTGTCTCTGTCTCAGTTGTCTCCGGTACTGTCTCTGCCTCGGTTGTCTCTGGTATCGTCTCCTCTTCGGTCTGTTTTGTTTCTTGAAGTGTTTCCGTTTCGTTTAACTCTCCCTTTGCCTCAACAGTCATATGAAGATCAGCCAGGGCAGTATTGAAAACTACAAAAATAGCCAACATTATACTCATGATTACAGCTTTATTTTTCTTCATAAAATCCCCCTTGCAAAATGGCATTCATAAGTTTCCTGTATTCTATTTCTCCGCTTCCATTTCAACAGACTTTCTTTTCTTCATTGTTTTAAACGCATCTGCTACTGCCAACAACACGAAATTTTTATTGTTCAAATATAACCACTTCATGCTTTTCTGCGGATTCAAAAATTGCCTCCATCAAGCGCATCACCCGCATTACTTCCGGCAGTTTAATTTTAGGTTCTTCCTCCCCATCCAAGACTTTCATAACATTTCTATAAAAGTCACGAATATTACTTTTTACCACCGGCAACGCTTCTGTATGAATCGTATCTTCTCTTCTTGGTGCCATGGTTTTTGTCAGACCGGCAGCAGTTTTTACAGGAACAACATCCGTTTCATTCTTTCCAGAAGCACAAACCAATTTTCCGTCAAGTTCCCAATTTTCAATCACGGCCGTTCCATTTTGTCCCAAAATATACCAGCGGGGTAAGTTAATAAAATTGCTGGTTCCAACTTCTACAAGGAAGATTTGTCCATTATCAAACGTCAACTCTGCTGTAAATCCATCATCCACCAGCTGGTTTGTCACATTTGTTACCGTTGCATAAACACGGTTCAATTTATGATCACGCATCATATACAAAATCTGATCCAGTAAATGAACTCCCCAGTCCAAGATCATTCCACCGCCATGCTCTTTTTCTTTTCTCCAGTCGCCCGGAATTCCACGGGATCCATGAACACGGGATTCCACACGGTACACTTCTCCCAGTTTTCCTTCTTTCAAAATCTGCCACATGGTAAGAAAATCCTCATCCCAACGACGGTTCTGATGAACAGTCAGGAATTGTCCTGTTTTCTTGGATACTTCTATCATCTCTTCCAAATCTGAACTGCTAAGTGTCACTGGTTTTTCACTGACTACCGCTTTTCCTGCTTCCATAGCCTGAATCGCGATGGGTTTATGTACATCGTTTGGTGTAGCAATTAATACAAAATCCACGTTTTCATCGGATAATAATTCTTCCAGGCTGCCATATGCATGAAGTCCTATGGATTTTGCATACTCGCATCTCTCTTCTTTAATATCATAAACACCCGCTACACTCAGTCCATCAATTTTCTGGATCAACTCATTATGCCAGCCAGCCATTCCTCCAAATCCGACAATCCCCACATGATATTGTTTCTGACTCATTTCGTTATTTTCTCCTTATTCGTTCTTTTCATGTCTCAATCAAATCTGTTGTTTTATCTTTTCAAATTGCTATGCCCAATACATATTTCCTCTATCCTCAAATATGAGAACATTCTTCAGACATTGAATTGCCTTTAACAATCCTTCTTTTCCTGACATAAGACTGTCCTCATGTTCAATACTGATGGCATAATCATAATTAGCCAAACGAAGTTCGGAAATAATATCTTTCCAGTAATCCTCACCATGTCCGTATCCTACTGCTCTGAAAATCCAGGAACGATGGATTTCGTCACTATAATGAAGAGTATCCAAAACTCCATTCAAGGCTGTATTTGCCGGGTCCACCTTTGTATCTTTTGCATGGAAATGGAAAATTGCTCCTGCTTTTCCCAACTCCCGAATGCAGACACGGGGATCCATTCCCTGCCAGATTAAATGGCTGGGATCCAAATTCGCACCAATTTCCGGTCCAACAGCTTCCCTGAGTTTCAACAGTGTTCTTGTATTGTGAACGCAAAAGCCCTGATGAAGTTCCAATGCAATTTTATGTACGCCATGTTCTTTGGCAAATGCCACTTTCTTCTTCCAATACGGAATCAGCACTTCATTCCACTGATAATCCAATATTTTCAAAAAATCCTCCGGCCACGCGCAAGTTACCCAATTGGGTTCTTTATCTTCCGGGCATCCTCCCGGACATCCGGAAAAAGTATTTACCACAGGTACACCCAGTTTTTCTGCCAATAATATGGCATCGGTCAAATCATCATCAAACTTTTTAGCCAATTCTTTATTGGGATGAATCATATTTCCATGACTACTCAGTGCGCTAATTTCCAAGTTATATTTTTTTATCGTTTCCTGAAATTCTTTGCATTTCTGATCATCATTTAACAGGATCTTGGGATCACAATGATCTTTTCCGGGGAAACCGCCACAACCGATTTCTACCATCTGTACCCCATTTTCTGATAAAAATTTACAAGCTTCATCCAGAGACAGTGCTCCCAATACATTCGTCAATGTTCCTAATTTCATATAATCACTCCATTCTAAAAAAGCGGTTTAAAGGAAAGAACATTTTTCTTCCAAATGTTCTTCCCCTCATACCATCTTATTCTTTTAATCCTGTAATTCTTTTAAATAGCAGATACTCATTTCTGCACATTCCATTGCTGTTTTTCCCATACTGGGCTGATCCTGCTCCACAATAACCCATTTTGCTTTGGCATCTTCAGCGGCTTTTAAAATTGCTTTAAAATCCTGCTTTCCATACCCTACAGGACGAAATTCAAATTTTTGTTGCTCTTCCTTCTTTTCTTCTTCTATACCGATCAGCTCATACATATGATCCGATTTTTCACCGGCAAAATCCTTTAAATGTACGATCGGAGCACGCCCGGTATACTTTCGAACGTAATCAGAAGGATTTTCTCCTCCCACGTTTACCCAGCAGGTATCCAATTCTGTTTTTAATAAGTCCTCTGGTACAGACTGATATAAAATATCCAGTGCATATGTACCATCAATCTTCACAAATTCAAAATCATGATTATGGTATAACAGCTGCATTCCCAGCTTTTTCGCCGTCTCTCCTAAAATTTTTGCACCTTCAATCGTTTTCTCAAATCCCGGTGTTCCAGGTCTGTATTCTTCCGTCAAATAAGGAATGGCAATATAAGGACATCCTATTTCTTTATATGCTCCTATTACCCCTTCCGGATCCGCCATCATCTCTACAAAAGGAACATGTGCCGATACAGGAACCAGTCCCAGATGATCCAATTCTTCTTTCATCTGTTTAGGCGTACATCCATACAATCCGGCGAATTCCACTCCGTCATATCCCATTTCTTTTATCTTTTTAAGGGTTCCCTTATAATCTTTTTCCATATCCTCTCTGACTGAATACAACTGCAGTCCAATTGGAAATTTCTTCATTGTTCTTCTCCTCTCATCCGACTATATGGTTTTTTATTCCGGAATAGAAATTTCAATTTCTCTTCCCAACTCTGCTGATTTTGCAATACCATCCAAAATAGCCTGATTATAAATAATCTGATCTGTAGGTACCGGAGCTTTTGTACCATTCTTACATGCATCCATAAATGTACGGATCTTTCTGTCAAACAAGCTTGGACCGTTATCTTCAATTACCGGAATGACAGTCTCTACCTGACTTCCTGCCACTTCATGATATAAAGTCATAGGACCGCCCACTGATCCATTCCAGCATTCTGTGGATGGAATACGAAGGCTTCCCTCAGTTCCCATGATAATTGTATCTCCTGGCGTATCCAGATTCATCGCCCATGCAATACGGAAATCCAAAATGATTCCACCTTCCAGACGAATAAATGCTGCGGCAAAATCATCCACACCAAATTTCTGTGCATATTCCGGATGGAACGGATATGTTTTGGGATTCTTTCCAAAGAAATCAGAACGATACCCGGTAACAGTAAGTGGCTTCGGATATCCGATGGCATTTAAAACCATATCCAGTGAGTAGCATCCGATATCACCCAATGCTCCAATACCACCGGTTTCTTTTTCAATAAATGATGTACCAAATGGTGTAGGAATACCTCTTCTTCTTCCTCCTCCGGTCTGAATATAGTAAATCTTTCCTAATACACCGGAATCACAAATTTCCTTGATTTTTTTCATATTTGCATCAAATCTCGGCTGGAACCCAATGGATAATACCTTTCCACTTTTTTTCTCAGCTTCCCGGATTGCCACTGCCTCATCAAGAGTTACACACATAGGCTTTTCCAAAAGTACATTAACCCCTTTATTTAACGCATCAATAGCACACTGAGCATGAGCAGCATTGTAAGTACAAATACTTACTGCATCCAAGTCTTCCGCTTCCAGCATAGATGTATGATCCGGATATGTACGAACATCTTTTCTTCCAAACCGTTCAAAAAATGCCTCTGCCTTTCCGGGAATCAGATCAGCACCGGCAACTACTTCGGCATCCGGCATATGCAGGTAGCTGGTCATGTGATCTCCTGCAATCCATCCGGTTCCAATAATTCCTATTTTCAATTTACGGCTGGTATCAATTTTTTCTTCTTTTACATTGTCTTGAAACGCATTTAATGCTTTCATTTCTTCTTCTCTCATGGAACAAAACCCCTTTCTTACTCTTAACTCCTACTATGAAAATTTTTTCTCCACTTTTTTCTTGTGAATTTTCATTTATAATATTTCATTTGCAGGAGATTTTTTAACGATTTTATTATTTTCTTTACATTCCAACCGGTTCATCATTGGAAATCTATCCATTTTTTTACCTTTCCATCCGGTTTCTTTATCACAACTGTCTTCAACTGTCTTTTATTATATACACTTTCTCTCTAAAATCCAGTTCTTATCTTGCTGATTACACATATAATCTTGCTATTTTGTAGCAAATCAACTCCCTCGTGAAATGAAAAAAAGCGATGAGAAACACGCTTTGCAAGTTTCCCATGTTCACGGACAGTCGCCGTATGCGTATGTAAATATCCGTACACGGCTCGTTGTCTGCGCGTAAATAAAAAGGTTGTTTCATTCTTCTTCACCTGGATTTGTATAAAATCCATCCGAATTATGAAACAACCTTATTCTTATTCCTGTAGCTATATCCGACTAATGTGTTTCTCCCATAATTGTTTTCACATCCGTCTCATTTTTTATTGCAGCTTCAATGGCATACTGCAAGCCCTGAGCAATCATATCCAATGACATAAATGGCATACCGATATTTTTATCTACCACTTGTCCGCTTTCATAGGGTACATGAATAAATCCGCCCCGTTTTCCTTTAAATCTCTTTTCCAACAAATAAAGTACATGATACATAATACTGTTACATACATACGTACCTGCTGTATAGGAAATACTTGCCGGAATTTTATGAACTTTCATATTTTCCACCATCGCTTTGACCGGAAGAGTAGAAAAATATGCGGTTTCTCCATCCTCTCTGAGTTTTTGATCAAATGGCTGTTCACCATCGTTATCCGGAATTCTTGCCTCTGCCAAATTAATGGCTACTTTTTCCACAGTGATACATGTTCTTCCACCTGCTTGTCCCACACATAAAATGATATCCGGATTGTATTCTTCAATCGCTTTTTCCACCACTATGGCACTGCGTGTAAACACTGTAGGAATTTCTAATTTTATAATCTCAGCTCCCGCAATTACATCGGGCAGCAATCGAACTGCCTCATATGCCGGATTAATTGACTCTCCGCCAAAGGGATCAAATCCTGTCACTAATACTTTCATTTTTCTTCCTCTTTTCTTTATTTCATAAGAATCATATAAATAATTTGCACTACAATCATAATAAAAGCCGGTATGATTTGATTTTTTATCACACCCATCCGATCTTTCATATCCAGCATTGCAACCGGTACAATATTAAAGTTAGCTGCCATTGGTGTTAATAATGTACCACAATATCCGCAAGTCAATGCCAACATTCCCACAACCACCGGATCGGCACCATAAGCCAATACAAATGGTGCACCGATACCCACAGTCATGACAGTAATAGCAGCAAATGCATTTCCCATTATCATGGTAAACAACATCATACCTAAAGCAAATACAATAATACCCACATTCACATTTCCTTCCGGAATAACCTTTCCGACAATTCCGGCAATCACATCACCCACGCCTGCTGCTGTAAATATAGCTCCCAAACTGGCTAATAACATAGGTAACATACTCAAGGGACCCACAGCTGAAATTAAACGTTCTGAATCTCTTAAAAAAACAGATGGTTTATTTTTTCTGGAATACACCATTAAAATAGCTGCTGATAAAAATACTCCAATTCCACATCCGGTCAGGGCACCAATGCTGGGAATCAATGCACAGACAATGGCACATATACCAATGGTAAGAGCAGGTATGAAAATCTTCATTCCAATCTTATTATAATTATTGTTCACTTCCTCTTCTGTAGGAGCTGAAACACTACCGGTTTTTACCTTCTGAAGAATGGCGGGTATCACCATAATGACAATTAATGCACCATTAACCATAGCAGGAATCCATCTTCCAAAAGCAATCACGATACCTAGAATCGTCCAAAACACACATGTTCCAATCCGGCATGGATTATTGTTGTCTCTCAGATTCTTTAATCCCGTATAAATGGACATAAATCCCATAAAAATATAAATAATTTCAAGCAGTTTATTTCCTATCGTCACGGAAGGATCTGTAAAAAATTCCATCTTCTATTTTTCCTCCCTATTTCCATAATATTTTTTACTTAGTTTTTTATCTTTTATATAGTAATAAATTACTCCCACTGCCAATGCTGTCACTGCAATGGGGATCTCCACCTTCGCCAAATCCAGCAGTTCCACCTGATATCCCAATTGAGCTAAAGTAGACTGTACCAATAAAGCACCGGAAGTTCCCACAAATAATACCTGTCCAAAAAACCATGCAATATTTTCCATGCCGGAAGCCATTCCTTTGAGTTGTTCTATATGTTCCTCGTTGGCTTTTCCCTCTTTCGCTTCTACTGCTCCTATTGCCATAGGCATAATAATTGGACGAACAAATCCTGCAACTCCTCCAAAGCTGACATTAAACGCAGCAAAAATTGTTCTCATTACACCGTAAAGACCTATTACCAATCCTGCTGACGCACCTTTTATTTTACCAATCAACGCGGCAGCAGCAGTTTTAAGTCCATTTCTCTCCAAAGTACCAGTCACAAGCATAATCAAAATAAAAATAGCCATGTTCCTATTATCCACAAATGACTGTCCCAATGTTGTCAAAAATCCTTCTACTCCAATTCCTCCCACCAGCGCAGTGACAATTGCTGCACACATAATGATCAGTATGGAATCTTTTTTGAATGCGAATCCTAAAATGACAATTAGGATTCCTATTAATTTTAGATATTCCATATTTATCCTCCTGTTTTTAAATAAAATATCCAGTCATCTTTTTAGTATTTCCCACATGTTTTCATAAAACCATCAAAATGTTTGGAATTTTCTATTTTGATAACTGACATTTCCTGTTTTTCATATTATCATCTTTTTTTATATTATGCCACTATATTCACTCAATATTTTATAAAAAATAGGCTTCGCCTATTCAACTCCCCTTCCCCTCAATCTTGAGGGGTTAGGGGTTTCTTTTTTTTCATTTTCATGCATAATAGAGTTATGAATATTTTACAAAGAATCTTTACCGACTATTATGAAGAAATTA
>JAPFDH010000111.1 GCA_026169045.1 Lachnospiraceae bacterium
GAGGTAGATAGGGCAGAGGTGGAAGTACAGTAATGTATGGAGCTGACTGTTACTAATCGGTCGAGGGCTTAACCGAGAGGTTTGGAGAGTGGAGAAAGTGGAGAGAGAAAAGGAAAGAGATGGAACCATCTGTGTGTAGTTTTGAGGGTGCATGAAAAAAGAATAAAGATGCGCGAGTGGCTCAGTGGTGGAGTATCGCCTTGCCAAGGCGAGGGTCGCGGGTTCGAATCCCGTCTCGCGCTTTATTTATTAAAAAGTACCGTGGTCGCGGTACTTTTTTATTTGCGCGCAGACAATGAGCCGTGCGCGGATGCTTGCATACGCATACGGCGATTGTCCGCGAACGTGAGAAACTTGCAAAGCGTGTTTCTCATCTCTAATAAATTCTCATTTGTGTTTCAACAACACTCATATAAAAACATTTCATTCTGATTTCCTGTAGCGATTTCTTTTTGAAAAGAGGAATAGGTAGTAATTGTTTTGAACCCAATTTCTTTCAAATATGTTTCCATTTCTCCAAATCTATAAAGATGAAGTTGGAAATCCATCGGCTCGCTCTGCAACAAAGTGGCTTTGTTATATAATTCATAAATAGACGGGGAAAACTGCGTTTGACTTTCTTCTTCATAATAATTTTTGATTTTTAATACTAAGTCAAATCCCTCTTTTGTTTTTACAGCGATTGAAGTTTTATAGTTATCATGATTAGGACATCTATCAGCTACAGTATCAACCGCAAAAACAAATTTTCCATTTGGAGTCAACATTCTTTTTAGCTTCTCTAAAATTTTTTTACATAAATCTACATCGGTAAATAAAGATACTGAACCGGAAGAAATAAAGATATAATCATACAGTTGTGTTGAAGAATACTCCAAAATATCAGCATGGACAACATTTGCATTAGGTTTTTTCTGCTTCAATTTTCCCAACATCTCGCTGGATAAATCCATTCCGCAAATATCAAAACCACGTTCCATAAATGGAATAAGGAAACGCCCGCTGCCACATAAAGGCTCTAAAATTTTCTTTCCTTTTTCAGCATAAGAAAGATAGAAATTCAACTCATCTTGAGGGGCTTTTTCGTGTAATATTTCATACATTTCGGTACATAAACTACCATAATAATTTTTTGTGCTTTTCATAATACATCACCGTTTCCTTTTGTCTTTATTGGTACATAAATGGACATGACAGCGTTTTCTGACGCATGACAGCGTTTATCATATAACTCAAACGCATATTTTGTTTCATCAATATTATAGGAGCATTGAGCAAACCATTCTGCAAAGATATATCGCCATGTTTCTTTAACTGAAATGGCTAAAGGGTCTTTGTCATACGTTGTGGCGGTATCCAAATTATTTACGGGTGGAGTTGTAAAAACAGCGTATGTAGCCGCAGGAATTTCTGCAATTAACATATCAGAAGTTACTTTATCAAAATTTTCAACCATGACACCAAATAAATAAACTCCTTTTTCACTTTTTTGATATGGAAGACATACTCCTATTTCGCCATGTTGGGGTGGTTGTAATTGTTCATATAATCTGTTTTCAAGATTAGCTCCCTGATAAGAGTCCCAATATGCTGAAACATCTACAATATTCTGTTCTGCAACGTTGGTGTAAATTCCATATCCCGCCATTTTAAAAGACTTTTTTTGAATAATTTCGGGTGGTGATAATACTCCACCGATATTTTTAATAAATGTACTATCTGTATTATTCATTCTAACAATATACGAAGTAGGCGTATACCCAAATTCTTTGTGGAATGATTTTGTAAAACCGCTGGCAGTTTCAAAACCATACTGTAAAGCCACATCAATAATTTTTTTATTGCCTTCAAGTTCACTTCTTGCAATAGATAAACGATATTTCCTTATATACTCCATTACTGTAAGATTCGTTACTAAGGAAAAAATTCTACAAAAATGAAAAACAGAATAGCCAACATAATTTGCTATGGTTTGTGCCGTTAAATCTTCATTTATGTGTTCTTTAATGTAGAGTATGCTATCATCTATTATTTGCTCATATTTCACTTTATGCCCTCCTCTCTCAAAGCTATTATAAATTCAATTTTTTCTTTTGCTGTTCCTAATTTGCTAACTTTATCCTGTTGATTATAAAAATTATAACAGATAATCGTTACCTTTTCTATTAAGCTCCCTTTATTTACGAAATAGGTTACTGTCAAGTAATCATTGGCAACTTTCTTTTTGATTTATCTTTTCTGTTTAAGCAGCTCTTTTTCGGGTTTCTAATACCCGGCCATGTGCAACATCCATTTCCGATCTCCCTGTATTTTCCCATCCAGTCCAACCAC
>JAPFDH010000014.1 GCA_026169045.1 Lachnospiraceae bacterium
GGAGGGGATAGACACTGCAGGCATCAAGGCGTGAAGCCCCCCGCAAGAAGAGATATCTCATTCGAAAGAAGTAAGTCCCCGTGAAGACGACGAGGTAGATAGGGCAGAGGTGGAAGTACAGTAATGTATGGAGCTGACTGTTACTAATCGGTCGAGGGCTTAACCGAGAGGTTTCAAGAGAGTAGAGAGAGAAGAGGAAAGAGATGGAACCATCTGTGTGTAGTTTTGAGGGTGCATACCCTGAAAAAAGGATATGGGGTCTTAGCTCAGCTGGGAGAGCATCTGCCTTACAAGCAGAGGGTCATAGGTTCGAGCCCTATAGGCCCCATCCATTTAAAACAAAATAATATTTGGCTCCTTGGTCAAGCGGTTAAGACATCGCCCTTTCACGGCGGTAACACGGGTTCGATTCCCGTAGGAGTCATTAAAAAAGAAAGTTTTTATCAAAGACAGATTTGATAAAAACTTTTTTTGTGTTATATTATATATAATTTCCAGCCGGATTATGTTGGTGAAATATACTATATTAGAAAATGAGATTTTAGATTTTCATATAAGGAGAATATTTAGGTGATTGAGCGAAAAGATGTTATGCCGCTGAATTATTATAAAAAACTGGGATTTAGCGGAAGTCATAAAGGAATGCGTTATTTGCTACGCAAATCCACAGAGACGGTGGAAGAACAGGGGAAAAATGGAGAGAAAAATGAAAACACGGTGGAAAAATTGGAGGCAGTGATTTGGCCACAGCCATTTAATTTTGAGGTTACTCCCGATGATGAAAAGACGAAAGAAAAATTTCCTTTTTCTGATGAAGGAATTTTATTGGCAATTGAATGGTTAAATGAACAGTATCAAAACCAGAGGGAGCGTTGGGAACATACATTGCCGATATTGGATGCAAGACGAATTAGTAATAACACTGAAGAACTTTAATGAAAAGAAAATTTTAACAGTTATTTAGGAGAGTAGGAGGTTTTTGTATGGGATTTGGAAATGATTTTGTGTGGGGGGCAGCGACAGCTTCCTATCAGGTGGAAGGCGCTGCTTATGAAGATGGAAAAGGATTACAAATATGGGATGTTTTCTGTAAAGATCCGGGAAATGTTTTTGAGGGGCATACAGGAGATGTGGCTTGTGATCATTATCATCGTTATGCAGAAGATGTAAAAATGATGAAAGAGATGGGACTAAAGGCATATCGTTTTTCAATTAGCTGGGCAAGAATTATGCCAGAAGGAACAGGAAAAGTAAATGAAAAGGGACTCGCATTTTATGATGCGTTAATCGACAGCCTGATCGAAAATGGCATTCAACCATATCTTACTTTGTACCATTGGGATTTGCCATACGAATTGTATAAAAGAGGCGGCTGGATGAATCCAGATAGTGTGAATTGGTTTGCTGAATATGCAAAGGTTGTAGTGGAACATTTTTCTGATCGCGTGCTTCACTATTTTACATTCAATGAACCACAATGCTTCATTGGACATGGATTTTTGATTGGTGAACATGCTCCAGGCTTGAAATGCCCTGTGACGGATACATTTTTAATGGCTCATCATGTTATGATGGCTCATGGTAAGGCGGTTCAGGCTATGCGGGCGGCTGCGAAACAGCCCATTCAAATCGGTTACGCTCCTACAGGAAGTATGGCATATCCTGCATCCAATCGAGAAGAAGATATTGAAGCGGCGAAAAAGGTGTTGTTTGCCTGTCCGGAAGATATAAAAGGATGGGCCTGGAACGTATCTTGGTGGAGTGATCCGGTGATGTTGGGTTCCTATCCGGAAGAGGGACTGAAAAAATACGAAAAGTATCTCCCTGCTATTAAACCGGAAGATTTAAAACTAATGCACCAACCGTTAGATTTTTATGCTCAAAATATTTATAACGGAAATGCTGTGCGCTGTTCCGAAGAGGGGAAACCGGAATTTGTACTTCGCCCGGTCGGAGCACCTAAAACGGCGATTCAATGGCCGATTACTCCGGAATGTTTGTATTGGGGCCCTAAATTTTTATATGAGCGTTATGGAAAACCAATTTATATTACAGAAAATGGATTATCCTGTCATGATGCAGTATCGCTGGATGGAAAAGTTCATGATCCAAACCGCATTGATTTTCTGGCAAGATATTTGCATTATTTAAAGCAGGCGGTGGAAGACGGAGTGAATGTAAAAGGATATTTTCAATGGTCTCTGATGGATAATTTTGAATGGGCTAAGGGATATTCGGATCGATTTGGACTGATTTATGTGGATTATCAAACACAACAAAGAATTTGGAAGGATTCAGCATATTGGTATCGGGATATGATAAAAGAAAACGGTAAAAATTTGTAAAGGATGTGATGAAAAGGGATGCTTTGTTGTGCATCCCTTTTATCAGTTTATCAGTTTGGTCAATTTGACAGCCTGCATTTGGGCTTTTACACATAATTCTGCTGCTTTAAAGGCATGTTCCTGTGTCATGGCATATTCGGTACGATTTAGACAATCCAAAATCAACTGCCCAAAGTAAGGGTATCCGACCTTACCTTTCACATCATAAACAAATTCCCCTGTTTGATTGACCAAATACACATGTCCTCCGCCTGTACGCTGACCAATATTGACGTATTTGCGTAATTCGATATATCCATCGGTACCAAGTATAAAGGTTCGTCCGTCTCCCCAGGTAGAGAGTCCATCAGGGGTAAACCAATCAACACGAAAATAACCAGTGGCACCATTGTCAGCAACTAGAGTGGCATCACCGAAATCATCCAGTTCCGGATATTCGGGATGGGAGTAATTGGCAATTTGACTATGTGTAATAAATGCATCGGTGGCACCTGTATAATATAAAAACTGCTCAATTTGATGGCTGCCAATATCACACAGAATACCCCCGTAGTATTCCTTTTGAAAAAACCATTTGGGACGTGTGGATGGATTTAAACGATGAGGTCCCATACCAATGGTTTGGATCACTTTTCCGATGGCACCCTGCTGGATCAGCTGTCCGGCAAATACAGCATCTTCCACGTGGAGTCGTTCACTGTAATATACTGCGTATTTGCGACCGGTTTCCTTTACTTTCTGTTTTGCTAATTCCAATTGGGTTAATGTGGTCAGTGGGGCTTTATCTGTGAAATAATCTTTTCCGGCATCCATCACTCGCATTCCCAGTTCGCAGCGTTTCGAAGTAATGGTGGCACTGGCTATAAGAGAAACTTCCTTGTCTTGCAATACTTCTTCCTCACAAGAGGCAATTTTAGCGTCAGGATAAAGCCTTGAATAATAGGCAATTTTGAGGGGATCCGGATCATAAATCCATTTTAGGGTTGCACCAGCTTCTTGTAAACCGGTACTCATTCCGCCGATATGGCCGTGATCAAGACCTACCATGGCAAACATGAATTCGCCAGGTCTGACTACAGGTTTAGGTTTTTCTCTGGGCATATAATCAGAATATTCTGTTTTATTCATAGGATAGATCCTCCTTACTTAAGGTGAAATGGTATTATACTATCTTCTTAAACTATAACATAAAAATCATAGTTTGACTTTATTTATTAAGAAACGTATAATACCAGAAGAAATATCAGAAGAATAGTAAGTGTATTAAAAAAGAGCAGGGATGAAACCGATTCGGATTGACCAGAAAAGGAGGATGTGTAATGGCAAAGGCAGGTACAAATTGCGAAAATTGTGGAAATTATGTTTATGATGAAGAATTAGGATACTATGTATGTGAAATGGATTTGGATGAAGACGAGATGGTCCGTTTTATCAGAGGAGAGTTTAATGGATGCCCATATTTCCAGTTTCAGGATGAATATCGTATTGTACGAAAACAGATATAATAAGGACGCATGAGGGGGACGCTTTATAGAAAAGCAGTCTCCTTTTTTATGTGGATTTGGGTATAAAAATCCGACGTTCATTTTATACAACAATAAAAAAGGACAGGGATAGATTTAACATATCCCTGTCGGTAAAATTACCGAATATGTTTTAAAGTCTGTTTTGCTCTGTCCGATATTTTGGTGGTTCCAATACCGAATATTGAGGTATGAAGAGTGTCATGTATCGGATCTGTCCAAACATCATCAATACTTGTAATTCCCTTTGCCATACCAAGGATAGATCCGACTGTTGCACCGTTACAATCGGTATCAAAAGCAGCTTCCACTGCCATACAAATTGATTTTCCGAAATTGCCATTACCGTAAAGAAGTGATGCGGCTACAATCATAGCATTGGGTATGGTATGACACCAACCGTAACTGGAGTATTCATCATATCGGTCACTGATCTGTTTGAAGCAGTCTTTTTGAGAAATTCCATTTTCAAAGCCTGACATGACATCGGTAATCGCCGCATATAGTCTGGAAGTATATGGAATTTGTGCAAGACCACACGAAATGATCTGGTGTACATTGTCCGTACAGGCAGCTGCAGCAATCATGGCAGCAATAAACATCTCACCGTATATACCATTTTTGACATGGGAAATGGATGCATCACGAAAGGCCATGTCAGCAGCAAGTTCAGGATTTCCTGGATTGATATAACCGAAATAATCTCCTCTTATCTGTGCCCCGATCCATTCACGGAATGGGTTTTTATATGTAGCAGATTCAGGCGGTTCAAAGCCTTTAACAAAATTACAGAAGGCAACACGTTCGGCAGTACAATATGCATCTTTGTTTTGCAGAGTCAACCACATTCTGGAAACGTCGTAGGGAGTAAAATCCCGTCCGTATTTTTCAATGATTTCCTGTGCCATTACAACATAATTGGTATCATCGTCTACCGGCATACCGTTAATTTTGTCGGCATAGCATCTACCGGAAAAACGGAAATTGTATTTATTTCGGATATCTTCATTCAAATCGCTGTGTAGAATATAGCGGTACATAGGATAGTTGTGAGTCTCTTTTAAGAAAGGAACCAATTCATTGGATCGAATTCCTTCTACCGTTTTACCTAAAAGACATCCGCATATTCTACCCATCCATGCGCCGTAAATTTTGCTTTCCAGAAGATTTTTATCAACAGGCGGTAAAGCAGATGAGTCTTTTCTTAAATTTTTTATTTCTTCCAGGGTGGAGGGTTCAACATATTTGTATCCCTTTGTTGTATTCGCCTGACATACGACATGAAACAGAACATCACCGAGTTTTTTCTTTGCTTCGTTGTTTGGAAGTTTGGAAACCGCGGTAAATACATCAGCATAAGCTGTTAAATCTAATCCTTCTTCGGTGGACTGTTGATATTCTATGAGTAAATTCGAGGAATAAGATTCCCATGCAGGTATATTTTCGTATTTGGGTTTGAATTCCTTATTAAATTTAAGCTCCTCTGTAATGCGTGTATCACTGTTAAAAACCAAAGCATCAAGAGATATGTCAAAGTATTTGGCAATTTTGATCAGCTTATCCAGTTCAGGAAGAGAAGTATCACTCTCCCATTTTTGGACAGATTGTCTTGAGACGCCAAGCAACTCAGCAAATTTTTCCTGCGACATATTTGCGTTTGTACGTAGTCTGTTAACCATGGTTCCGATTGTCATAATTGCCACCTCCATTCATTAATGGCTCAATTATAGCAAAACATTATTATCTCAACAATAAATTTGCGGGTGCAACTTGTGCAACTGCCAGTTGTCAAACAGCTTTCATTTAAAATAAACAAGTATCCCTTTTTTTGCGGAGAGTGCCTTGTGATTTTACTGTTTCTGAAAATAATCAGTATTTACCCACAGTTTTCACTTCTTTGATAATGGCCTGAAAGTTTTCAAGGCTTACGGAATTTGGAATGGAGTGATCCGATGAAAAAATAAAACCACCATTGTTTTTAAGGGTTGGAACCAGGCGGTCGATTTCCGAAATAATGGCTTCTTTATTGTCCCATAATACAGCGTTTATACCGCCATTTAATACGAGACGATCGCCGTATTGATTCTTTAGAAAAAGAGGATCCATTCCTGCTTTTATTTCTATGGGATTGAGTGCATCGATTCCGGTATCGAGAATGTCCGGAATTAATGGCATGATGTCACCGCAAGAGTGGAGTCTTGCATAGATGCCTTTGCTATGTGCCCAGTCCACTGCTTTTTTATGAAATGGTTGTAAAAGCTCACGGTATATGGTATTTGAGAAAAATGGTGTTCCTTTATAACCCATGTCATCATACCATGTGATGGCATCAAAGGTATAACCGGCATCCCAGAGCATATCCATATGAGCAATACTGCAATCTAAGTAGGTGGCAAACATGTCTTTTACCCATTCCGGTTCTTCAAGCATGGCAATTAATATAGTTTCCGTACCAGCCATCCAGGAGTGGGTTACATCAAAGCCGAACCAGAATTGTCCGTGAATCCAGCGCTCTTCTCCTTTCCAAATAGGATAATTTTGTTTCAGATAGTTCCAGTTGATTCTGTTGGGGTCAACAGTCATTTTGCGTTTGGCTTTTTCCCATTCTTCCGGAGTCTTTACTTTAAAATCAATAAATTCCGGAGTGGAATCTTCTTCTTTGAATTGTTTCATGGTGACACCCCATTCCGATGTAAAGATTGTGTATCGGTCAGTATCCTCAAGAATTTTCTTTTCAAAGCGGGGAGAGATGTCTACGGTAATAGTTTCTACTTTATCGATACCGAAAAAGTCTCTCCAATCCAAGTTGGAAGGCATTCCTTCCCGTTTCCAGCGGTTTATTGTGCCATTCCAAGGTGAATCACTGATCGGTATTCGATCAGCTTCCCGATGTTCGTACATGCGTTCAAAACGTTTTTTTGTAGATAATTCCATTTGGTTTTGCTCCTTTTCTAATTTTTTAAATTGTAGTTTTAGTATGATTTCAGATACTATATCAAATTGACATCGAGATGTATATAGGAGTACAATGAAAAGGAAATAAATGCAAATTTATAATCAATTTTCGGATATTTCAAGTGTGATCTGGAGGAGTTTCATGTACGAGATCGATGGGGAATTTGGTAAAGTTAGACTTGCGAATTATGTATTTTCACAGCAGGCCATGAATCTGCTGGCGTGTTTTTCCGGTGTTGGATGGCATCGCTGTAATGATTTATATCACATTGCGCGGCCGAACGGATGTGGAGATGCATTGATATTGTTTACGGTAAGTGGAAATGGAGCCTTGAATGTAGAAGATCGTATGTTTTGTCTTGTGCCGGGTAGTATTGCCTTGATACCACAGGCGGTACGGCACGAATATTATACGCCGAAAGATGGTATATGGGAATTTTATTGGGCACATCCCCAGGGAACGATTTCAAATGCGATATTAGAATATTTTTTCCATTTGTGTGATGATACCGTGTTTCACTCAGAAAATATTGGGATGTACATAGAAAAAATTGAAACCATTATGCAGTATATAAAAAACAAAGAATCATTATCGGAGATGACGCTGTGTGCTGAATTTTCAGATCTTATGTATAAGCTTTTGTCAGATACCAGAGATCATACTGTTCCCAAACGAATATCTGGTTCTGTAATTCGGTATATGGAAAAACACTATGCTGAAAATATCAGTATAAAGAAATTAAGTGAAGAATTTTATGTTTCTCCTTCACATTTGATTCGTTGCTTTAAAAAAGAAAGTGGGTATACCCCATATGAATATTTGGGAATGATACGTCTTACAAAAGCTTGCGGGTTATTGGAATACACGGATATGTCCGTGGAGCAGGTGGCAGAGGCGGTGGGGATGCCTCATGTAGGCCGATTTATAACGAAATTCAAAAAATTAAAAGGCGTCACTCCCGGAAACTATAGAAAACAATATGTGGGATTGTTGTAATATCAATTTTAGGAGACAACAGAAGAAGTGACAGAAAAGAGTAATAACGAATTCGTCTTAGCGGTTAATAGTATACTTTTTTTATGTTTTATGTTAGAATAAGAATGATAATTCTCATAATGTGGGGAAGAAAGCTGGATGAAAAAAGTCCGGACGATAATTTTCAGAAAAAGGAGAAAAAGGTATGGTAAAGTTCAATAAAGATGTTGTGGCTACAGATTGTGAACCAGGGGTTACGAGAAAAATCCTCACCTATAATGACGATTTGATGATGTGCGAAATTACATTAAAAAAAGGGGCACAGGGAAACACACATTCCCATCCGCATCAACAGATCACATATGTTGCGAAGGGAAGTTTCGAATTTACAATTGATGGTGAAAAAACAGTGGTGAAACAAGGAGATAGTCTTTTGATGCCAGCTAACAGCGTACATGGAACCGTGGCATTGGAGGATGGAATGTTAGTAGATGTATTCACACCAATGCGAGAGGATTTTCTGAAATAGGAGAACAGAGTCATGGGAATAATAGAGAAGGATTGGGAAGGAAAAAAGGAGTATACATTGATAAAGGAAAAGCTTTTCTTAACCGTATGTCCGGAAGATGGTATGAATATACATAATATTGTTTATGATGGGCATACAGTAGTAGAAATACAGGAAGACAGAAGAAAAGAAGGAAAATTGTATGCGATTCCTATTTTGTATCCCACGCCCAACAGGATTCGAAACGATGAATGGACTCTGGGAGATCAGAAGTGTCCTGCTGTGATGCATGGAATTGCGCGTTATATGGAATTTCATACAGAAGAAGTGATGGAAACAGAAGAAAAATGTTCTCTTACGGCTGTTTGCAGTTGGGATGAAACACAGAAATATTTTTATCTTTTTCCATATGTTAGTTTAGTGCGTATTACCATTGAAAATAATGGAAAAGAAGTTCGTTTTCTTTATGAAATAACCGACCAGGATGAAAAAGTGTTGCCGTATGGTCTTGCACTGCATCCATTTTTCTCTTCGGATCGCTCGGAAAAGATTCGGGTATTGGCAGAGGAATACATGGAGATGACAGAGGATAAGCTGCCGACAGGTAGATTACTTCCGGTATCCGGAACAGAATTTGATTTGCGCGATAGCCGCAGTGTGGCAGAACTGAATCTGGATCATGTATATACAGGGATGGATAGCAATCCCAAAGCAGAGATCTTGTTTTCTCATTTTAAATTGATACTGGAAGCGTCAGAAGAGTTTGGACATATGGTAGTATTTACACCAGATGCACCGTATTTTTGTTTGGAAAATCAGACATGTTCCACTGACGCACATAATATGTATCAAAAAGGATTCCGTAAAGAATCTGGTTTACTTCAAATTTTACCGGGAGAATCTCAGAAGGGATGGGTTGTATTCCGGTTTGAAAATGAATGAAAAAATGATACAATGTAGGATATGTGATTATCATAATGCAGACGTAAAAGCAGTTTGCAAATATAAGGAAAAGAGGAAAGAAAAATGGTAAAAGGTTTCAAAATGCATTTATATGAAGGAATGGCACAGGAGTATGAAAAACGTCATAATCAGTTATGGCCGGAAATGAAGGATATGATCCATGAACATGGCGGAAAAAATTATTCTATTTTTTTAGATAAAGAAACAAATACATTATTTGGTTATATCGAAATTGAAAATGAAGAATTGTGGGCTAAGGGTGCCGATACTGCTATTAACCGTAAATGGTGGGATTTTATGGCAGATATTATGGAAACAAATCCAGATAACAGTCCGGTTTCCGAAGACCTGGATTGCATGTTCCATTTGGATTAATGGAGATCTCCCATGAATTGGACCGACTTTCTGCATCGGTTGGGAAATTGTAGAGTATAGGAAGAGAAAATCTGGAAATACTTACAACAGATAACTGATATAGGTTAATGAAAAAGAAACCGTTGTTTGCAGAAAGGAGAAGGATATTTCATGGGAAAAAAGAAAGAAAAGCCAATTGATCTTCATAATTTAACACCACAGGAACAATTAAAACTGGAGATCGCACAGGAAATAGGTGTTTTTGATAAGGTATTATCATCTGGTTGGCGGAGTCTTTCAGCAAAAGAATCGGGAAAGATAGGCGGACTAATGACCAAGCGCCAAAAAGAGTTGAATAAAGAGGCCAAAAAGCCATTGTCCTGATGTGAGAACAGAACATTGGAATACAATAAAGAGAGAATGCATAGAAGAAAATTTCCATGCATTCTTTTTTTATAAATTTTGCCAATTATTGGTTGACAGATTCGTGGAAATATGATAAATTAATATCAGTAACAATTACTGATTTTAAAAAGTCATAAGAAAAAAAGTATTTTGTATCATGTAATAATAAATAATATTAGGAGAGGAAGAGGTGTTTTCTATGGAATTAAAAGGATCTAGAACAGAAGCAAATTTGAGAACAGCATTTGCGGGAGAATGTCAGGCAAGAACGAAGTATACATACTATGCCAGCAAGGCAAAAAAGGATGGATATGTTCAGATTGGCAATTTATTTATGGAAACAGCTGAAAATGAAAAAGAGCATGCTAAAATCTGGTTTAAGCTCCTTCATGATGGAATGCCGGATACAAAAGTGAATCTTCTCGATGCAGCTGAGGGAGAAAAGTATGAATGGACAGATATGTATGCTGAATTTGCCAAAGTAGCTAAAGAAGAAGGCTTTGATCAAATTGCTTATCTGTTTGAGGAAGTTGGAAAAATAGAGAAGGAACATGAGGAACGATATCGTAAACTTTTGGAAAATGTGGAAGGCGGACTGGTATTTTCAAGAGATGAAGATATGATTTGGCAATGCTCCAATTGCGGTCATATTCATATTGGAAAAAAAGCACCTGAAGTATGTCCGGTATGTGCTCATCCTCAATCATATTTTCAGATTCAGTCAAAGAATTATTAAAATATAATATTAATGTGGGCAACGAATTTTGAATTCAATATAAAAGCGCCGCCAGAATGGAAAAGTTATTGTACATTCTGGCGGCGCTTTATAATACCAGAATCTTTGGAGATAAAAATTTGTCTTAATACGAAAACGAGAAAAAACAGAAAAATAAATTATTTAAATAAATAATTAGGAAGTGCAGTTTAACAGAAGTGTGGTAACAAAGCGTTTAAACAACAAAATAGCAAAAATAGATGTCGGCATAGTGACTGATAGTAAAGCAGAGTTCCAGAAGGATATCGGGTAATATAAACAATAAAATACGCGATGTTTTGTGGGAAAATTGGGGAAAAATGTTTTTTTGTTATTGGATATACAAATTAGCCAAAAGGTAAAAAAATAATTTGGTTATCTACACTATGGTCAAAAAAAATGAAATAGTGTATAGTTATAGTACAAGTTAAATCTGCTGTAAAAGCAGTCCAATCAATTTGCATAAGGATTTTAGGGAGGAAGAAACATGGCAAGTTTATCACTTAAGAATGTTACAAAAGTATACCCAAATGGATTTGTCGGTGTAAAAGATTTCAATCTTGAAATTGAAGATAAAGAATTTATCATCTTCGTAGGACCTTCAGGATGTGGTAAGTCTACAACACTTCGTATGATCGCAGGTCTGGAAGAAATCACATCTGGTGAATTATGGATCGGTGACAAGATGGTTAATGACGTAGAACCAAAGGATAGAGATATTGCGATGGTATTCCAGAACTACGCATTGTATCCACATATGTCCGTATATGATAATATGGCATTCGGTTTGAAGCTGAGAAAAACACCAAAGGCTGAAATCGATAAATTAGTACATGAAGCAGCAAGAATTCTGGATATTGAACATTTGTTAGACCGTAAGCCAAAGGCTCTTTCCGGTGGTCAGAGACAGCGTGTTGCTATGGGTCGTGCTATCGTTCGTAATCCTAAGGTATTCCTGATGGACGAGCCTCTGTCCAACTTGGATGCTAAGTTACGTGTACAGATGCGTATTGAGATTTCTAAACTGCATCAGAGACTGGGTACAACTATTATCTACGTAACACATGACCAGACAGAAGCTATGACACTGGGTACCAGAATCGTAGTTCTGAAGGATGGTATTATTCAGCAGGTAGATTCTCCACAGAATCTGTATGACAAGCCAATCAATAAGTTCGTTGCTGGATTTATCGGATCCCCGCAGATGAACCTGATTGATGCAGAAGTAGCTCAGGAAGGAAATAATGTTGTTGTTAAGTTTGCTGATAACAAGATTACTCTTCCAGAATCAAAAGCAAAAGCTCTGAAGGAAAAGGGATATGTTGGTAAGGAAGTTTCCTTTGGTATCCGTCCAGAAGATATTCATGATGATGAAGAGTTCCTGAAAGCTAATCCAGGCAGTGTAATTCATGCAACCATCCGTGTATACGAAATGTTAGGTGCTGAAGTATATCTGTACTTTGATCAGAATGAAACAAGCTTTACAGCTAGAGTTCATCCGGGAACAAAGGCTAGACCAGGTGACAAAGTTGATTTTGCACTGAACCTGAATAAGATCCATATCTTTGATAAGGATACAGAGCAGGTAATTCTGAACTAATTTACAATATTGTTGAAAGAGTTCGATACTATTTTATAAAAAAAGGAGGAAATGTGTAAAAAAATATACATTTCCTCTTTTTTTTTTCCTGATTTTCGATTAAGATAGAGACAGAAGTGATTTTACGTCAAATTTTGTTTAAGGAGAGTGAGTCAATGATTTCAAATCAGATATTACAAAGTACCATCGAAGGATTAAAAGGGATCACGAGAATCGACCTCTGTATCAGTGACACAGACGGAAAAATCCTTGCGACTACCCTTCCTGATATGGAAGTAGGAGAAGATGCAGTTCTGGCATTTGTTAACTCACCGGCAGAGAGCCAGGTGATAAACGGATATCAGTTTTTTAAGGTATTCGATGAACATCAGTTGGAATATGTGCTATTGGCTAAGGGCGGAAATGACGACGTGTATATGGTAGGAAAAATTGCATCATTCCAGATCCAAAATTTGTTGGTGGCATACAAAGAACGTTTTGATAAAGATAATTTTATAAAAAATCTGCTTTTGGATAATTTATTGCTGGTGGATATTTATAATCGTGCAAAAAAACTTCATATTGAAACAGAAGTACGCCGTATTGTTTTTATTATTGAAACAAAAAACGAAAAAGATATGAATGCCTTAGAGACAGTTCGTAGCCTGTTTTCTGCTAAGACGAAAGATTTTATCACAGCGGTGGATGAAAAGAATATCATTCTTGTAAAAGAATTGAAGGCAACAGAAACATATGAAGATATGCAGAAGACAGCTAGTGTCATCGTGGATATGCTGAATACAGAGGCTATGAGCCAGGTTCATGTGGCGTATGGTACAATTGTAAATGAAATTAAAGAAGTATCCCGTTCTTATAAAGAAGCAAAAATGGCTTTGGATGTTGGTAAGATTTTCTACAGTGATCAAAATGTGGTTGCTTATTCCAACTTAGGAATTGGCCGTTTGATTTATCAGCTTCCGCTTCCACTGTGCCGTATGTTCATTAAAGAGATTTTTGAGGGACGTTCTCCAGACGATTTTGATGAAGAAACACTTACAACGATTAATAAATTCTTTGAGAACAGTTTAAATGTATCAGAGACATCCAGACAGCTGTATATTCATCGAAATACTTTGGTATATCGTTTGGATAAATTGCAGAAGAGTACGGGATTGGATTTGCGTGTGTTTGAAGATGCCATTACATTTAAGATTGCATTGATGGTTGTAAAGTATATGAAATATATGGAGACACAGGAATATTAATGCTGATGAGGGGGCTGATGCACAAAGTGCACAGTCTCCTTTTGTTTACGCGTAGACAACGAGCCATGTGCGGATGCTTGTATACGCATACGGCGACTGTCCGCGAACGTGAGAAACTCGCAAAGCGTGCTTCTTATCGTTTTTATTTGATAGTAAGCGGGGAAAAAGGTATATTTTTTTATATGAATGATAAACTAAAAAGTAATGAAAAAACCAGGAAGGATATAGAGGATTCATGGATGAAAATAATAACAAAATAGAAGAACAAAAAGAAAGGAGAGGTGGGCAAAAGGATCGTTTTGGAAGAGGTCTTGTGACGGGAGTTGTCATCAGTGTATTGATTATGGGATGTTTGACCATGGGATGGAACCTTTTTCAAAGGATGGAACAGGGAGTCGGATTATTTGAAAAGGATTATGAGAGCCAGGAGACGGTGGCATCGGTACAAGAGAAAACTTCTAAAGTAAAACAAATTGAAAATATCATAAATGAAAATTTTCTTTTTGATGTGGATCAGTCCCAGGTGGAAGAATATATTTATAAAGGAATTATGGCAGGATTGGGGGATCCATATTCTACTTATTATACAGAAGAGGAGTTTAGCGCTTTGATGGAAGATATCGAAGGCGTGTATTATGGAATTGGAGTTCAGGCATCCCAAAGCTATGAAACGATGGAATCCACCATTGTACAGGTATATGAAAATTCACCTGCTGAGGAGGCTGGATTGAAAAAGGGTGATATTATTTATGAAGTGAATGGTGAAAATGTTCAGACCCAGGATTTGAATGAAATTGTTTCAAAAATTAAGGGAGAAGAAGGAACAACGGTTCATTTAAAATGCTATAGACCGGAGACAGAGGAATATGTGGACGTGGATGTGGAAAGACGTTCCATAGAGATAGATACAGTTTCCAGCGAAATGCTGTCGGATAATATCGGATATATTAAAATTTCCAGTTTTGACGGTGTGACGGCAGATCAGTTCAAAGAGGCTTTGAACGATTTGGAAGAACAGCAGATGGAAGGATTGATTATTGATCTTCGTGATAATTTAGGTGGATTGGTAGATAGTGTGGTGGAAATTGCTGACTGGATGCTTCCGGAAGGAACGATTGTATATACAGAGGATAAAAATGGAGAAGGTGAAACCTATTCCTCCGATGCCGAACATCAATTCACGAAACCTTTGGCAGTTTTGGTAAATGGATATAGTGCCAGTGCTTCAGAAATTTTTGCCGGTGCCATTCAGTCCTATGGAACAGGAACATTAGTTGGGACGAAAACCTTTGGAAAAGGGATTGTGCAGAATACGTATCCTCTGGGAGATGGAAGTGCGGTTAAAATGACGGTATCCAGGTATTTTACTCCGGACGGGGTATGTATCCACGGTGAAGGAATTGAACCGGATGTGGAAGTAGAATTGCCAGAGGAATTGAAGAGTAAGCCTGTTTTGACAAGCGAAGAAGATGTACAGCTGAATGAAGCTATTCGAGTGGTTCAGGAAAAGATGGAGTAGTATATTGAACATAAGAAAAGAAGGGTGAACGGAAAAAGAAATGTTTTCTAAAAATGATTTGTTAAAATTGATGATACCGCTGATTGTAGAACAAATTCTTGCTGTGTTAGTTGGAATGGTAGATGTTGTGATGGTCGCTTCGGTAGGAGAAGCGGCCGTGTCAGGAGTTTCTCTGGTAGACTCAATCAATATTTTACTGATTCAGCTTTTGGCAGCTATGGCGACAGGGGGTGCGGTGGTAGCAGCTCAATATTTGGGTAACCGGGATGAGAAGAACGCATGTATGGCGGCCAATCAGCTGGTATTGTTTAATGGTGTGTTTTCACTGGGGATTATGGTGATTGTTTTAATTTTAAACAAGAGCCTTTTGCGCTTGATTTTTGGTTCCATAGCAGATGATGTTATGCGCAATGCAGAAGTATATTTTCAAATTACGGCAATTTCTTATCCGTTTTTAGCGATTTACAATTCTTGTGCTGCATTATATCGATCCATGGGAAATTCGAAGATTTCCATGTATACATCATTGATTATGAATGGGATCAATATTGTGGGAAATGCGATTTGTGTCTATGGGTTACACATGGGAGTGGAAGGTGTAGCCTACCCCACTCTGTTGTCCAGG
Organism: Lachnospiraceae bacterium; assembly: GCA_026169045.1. Lineage (GTDB taxonomy): Bacteria > Bacillota > Clostridia > Lachnospirales > Lachnospiraceae > Fimimorpha. The sequence goes on from JAPFDH010000014.1 coordinate 15,772, forward strand.
GCCATAGCGGCTGTCATTATTTTGTATCTGGTGCGGAATCCGAAAAATCGGATTCATGTAGATTCCCATTTGCGTTTGGGCTTCCAGCCGAAAATGATAAAGCGTATCTTAAAAATCGGTATCCCGAATGGACTGGAAAATAGTATGTTTCAGTTCGGTAAGCTGATGATTCAGAGTTTGGTTTCTACTTTGGGTACATCAGCAATTGCAGCATTTGCGGTTGCATCCAATATTGTTACCATAGAATATTTGCCCGGTAATGCATTGGGATTGGGATTGATTACTGTGGTAGGTCAATGCGTAGGTGCCGGTGAATTTGAACAGGCAAAAAAATATACGAAAAAAATTATTGCCGCAAATTATATTATTCTTATATTTGTTGCAACTGGTCTGGCGGTTTTCAGTACTCCGGTTGTAGGAATTTATAATTTATCTTCGGAAGCTTCGGCAATTGCAGTTTCGATGATTGTGGTACATAGTATAGCTATGACGATCTGGCCGACGTCATTTACCTTGCCCAATGCATTGCGTGCGGCTTCTGATGTAAAATTTACCATGACTGTCTCTGTATGTTCCATGTGGATATTCCGTATCGGTCTGTCTTATCTGCTGATTTTAGGATTTCAGATGAACATCATGGGAGTGTGGATTGCTATGTTCGCTGATTGGCTGTTCCGTGATTTTTGTTTTATTACACGATTTATCAGAGGAAAATGGAGCAGGCATTTGTCCATCTAATTAGTAGGATATACGGGGAAAGAAGAAGAACATAAAAAAGATATTGTATAAAATGATGTCGGAAATACAAAATGGTTCTTATAATTTTTAAAAAATTTTATATTTTCATATAAAAACTTTTGTGCTATACTTGTAAGGATATTAGGAAGGCTGTAAACTGATGGAAAAGCAAGTTTGAATCATCTTCAAAGTGACAGGCTTGCCTTCCGTTTACGGGCGATTACTTCGCAGCGAGCTGTGTGGTATTGACACTCGCAGTTATGTCGGCTGGATAGAGAAGAATGTGTCATAAACATTTTTATTATTCAAGCGGCAGACTGTTGGCGAGAATAAAGATAAAGAAAAGGAGAAACAATGGGAAAGCGAAATGATATTCATAAGATTTTGATCATTGGATCCGGTCCAATTATTATCGGTCAGGCATGTGAATTTGATTACTCTGGTACACAGGCATGTAAGGCTCTTCGGAAATTGGGATACGAAATTGTTTTGGTAAACTCTAATCCGGCTACGATTATGACTGATCCTGGTACAGCCGATGTTACTTACATTGAGCCATTAAACGTGGAGCGTTTGGAACAAATCATTGCAAAAGAACGTCCAGATGCATTGCTTCCAAACCTTGGAGGTCAGTCTGGTTTAAATCTTTGTTCAGAATTGGCACAGGCAGGTGTGCTGGATAAATATAATGTACAGGTTATTGGTGTACAGGTAGATGCCATTGAACGTGGAGAAGACCGTATTGAATTTAAGCATACCATGGAATCTCTTGGAATTGAGATGGCACGCAGTGAAGTGGCGTATACAGTAGAAGAAGGTTTGGCAATTGCTGAAAAGCTGGGTTATCCGGTTGTACTTCGTCCGGCGTATACCATGGGTGGTGCCGGTGGCGGTCTTGTTTATAATAAAGAAGAATTAAAGACAGTTATGGCAAGAGGTCTTCAGGCCAGCATGGTGCATCAGGTATTGGTGGAAGAATCCATTCTGGGCTGGGAAGAGCTGGAGCTGGAAGTAGTTCGTGATGCAGATAATAATATGATTACGGTATGTTTTATTGAAAACATTGATCCTCTGGGCGTTCATACCGGTGATTCTTTCTGTGCCGCACCAATGTTATCAATTTCTGAAGATGTTCAGAAGAGATTGCAGGAGCAGGCATATAAAATTGTAGAAGCTATTCAGGTAATCGGTGGTACAAATGTACAGTTCGCTCATGATCCGGTAACGGACCGTATTATCGTTATTGAGATTAATCCGAGAACTTCTCGTTCTTCAGCATTGGCTTCCAAAGCAACAGGTTTCCCAATCGCATTGGTATCAGCTATGTTGGCTTGTGGTCTGACACTTGCAGATATTCCATGTGGTAAGTATGGAACATTGGATAAGTATGTTCCGGATGGCGATTATGTAGTTATTAAGTTTGCTCGTTGGGCATTTGAGAAATTCAAAGGTGTGGAAGATAAGCTGGGTACACAGATGCGTGCCGTAGGCGAAGTCATGAGCATCGGAAAGAATTATAAAGAAGCGTTCCAAAAAGCGATCCGCAGTTTGGAAATCGGCCGTTATGGTTTGGGATTTGCAAAGAATTTCAACAAGCTTTCCAAAGAAGAGTTACTGGAAAAACTGCAGACTCCAAATAGCGAACGTCATTTCATGATGTATGAAGCATTGAGAAAGGGCGCTACTGTAAAAGAAATTTTTGAAATTACAAAGGTAAAAGAGTACTTTGTTGAACAGATGAAAGAACTGGTGGAAGAAGAAGAACACCTCCTGACATTTAAAGGTCAGGTTCCGCCACAGGATGTTTTAACACAAGCAAAGAAAGACGGATTTGCTGACCGTTATCTGAGCCAGCTTCTGGAAGTATCCGAAGATGCTATCCGTGAAGCCAGAATTTCCTATGGTGTAGAAGAAGCGTGGGAAGGCGTACATGTAAGCGGTACAGAAAACAGTGCTTATTACTATTCCACATATAATGCACCGGATCATACAGAAGCCAGTGACAATAAGAAAAAGATCATGATCTTGGGCGGTGGTCCTAACCGTATCGGTCAGGGTATTGAGTTTGATTATTGTTGTGTACATGCAGCTCTGGCATTGAAGGATTTGGGATTTGAGACAATTATTGTAAACTGTAATCCGGAAACCGTGTCTACGGACTATGATACATCCGATAAATTGTATTTTGAACCATTGACATTGGAAGATGTCTTAAGTATCTATAAGAAAGAGAAACCACTGGGTGTGATTGCTCAGTTTGGAGGACAGACACCTTTGAATTTGGCAGATGCACTGGAAAAGAATGGTGTCCGCGTTCTTGGTACACCACCTGCAGTTATCGATATGGCAGAGGACCGTGATCTGTTCCGTGCAATGATGGAAAAGTTAGAGATTCCAATGCCAGAATCTGGTATGGCTTCTACAGTAGAAGAAGCACTGGAAGTAGCAGAAAAGATCGGATATCCGGTTATGGTTCGCCCATCCTTTGTTTTAGGCGGACGTGGTATGGAAGTTGTTTATACACCGGAAAGTATGGAAGGTTATATGAGAGCGGCAGTTGGTGTAACACCGGATCGTCCGATTCTGATTGACCGATTCTTACAGCACGCAACAGAAGCAGAAGCAGATGCGATTGCAGATGGAACGCATGCATTTGTTCCGGCAGTTATGGAACATATTGAATTGGCTGGTATTCACTCCGGCGATTCTGCATGTATCATTCCTTCCATGAATATTTCCAAAGAAAATCTGGCTACAATCAAAGAATATACAAGAAAAATTGCAGAAGAAATGCATGTTTGCGGTCTGATGAATATGCAGTATGCTATTGAAAACGGTAAAGTTTATGTGATTGAGGCAAATCCAAGAGCATCCAGAACGGTGCCATTGGTATCTAAGGTTTGTAATGTACAGATGGTACGTTTGGCTACTAAGATTATTACTTCTGAGTTCACAGGAGAACCATCTCCGGTACCGACATTAAAAGAAAGAAACATTCCATATTATGGTGTAAAGGAAGCGGTATTCCCATTCAATATGTTCCCAGAAGTAGACCCGGTACTTGGACCGGAAATGCGTTCTACCGGTGAAGTTTTGGGTATGGGTGATACCTTTGGTGAAGCATTCTATAAAGCACAGGAAGCAACTAAGAATGTGCTGCCTCTGGAAGGAACGGTGCTCATCAGCGTAAATGATAAAGATAAGCCGGAAGTTCTTCAGGTTGCAAAAGATTTTGTTGATAGTGGATTGAAGGTAGTGGCAACAGGCCGTACCTTTGAATTGATTCGTGATGCTGGCCTTCCAGTTGAAAAAATCAACAAAATGCAGGAAGGAAGACCAAATATATTGGATGCAATCAGCAATGGAGAAATTCAGCTGATTATCAATACTCCTGCTGCTCCAGAGAGAAAGTTTGATGACAGTTATATTCGTAAGGCTGCAATCAAAGGAAAGATTCCATATATGACAACCATTGCGGCAGCAAAAGCGACTGCAAGCGGAATAAAAGCTGTAAAGGTACAAGGAAAAATTCAGGTAAAATCCCTTCAGGATCAGCATAAAGCAATTCAGGATTATTAATGCAATGAAATAAAGTAATATAGAGTGGCAATGGGGCTGCAATTGGGTATTCTTACAGAGAATGGAGGAATACCAATTGCAGCCTTGTCATAAATATACATAGGGCATAGGCTGTCAGATGATAATAACTGCATACGGCAGCGGATTGGAGGAAGTATGGAGCATTTAAAGATTCCGAAACAGTATGAACCATTGATGGATATTCGCGAGACAGAGGAAGCAATCAAGCTGGTGAAAGATTTTTTCGAAAGAGAATTGGCTAAAAATTTAAATTTAACACGTGTATCTGCGCCATTATTTGTCACCCCACAGTCTGGACTTAATGATAATTTAAATGGAGTAGAACGTCCGGTTTCTTTTGGAATACGGGAACAAAATGACCGTGAAGTGGAAATCGTACATTCATTGGCAAAATGGAAACGATATGCACTAAAGCGATATGGTTTTTCCCATGGGGAGGGATTGTATGCGGATATGAATGCAATTCGAAGAGATGAAGATACAGATAATATCCATTCCATTTTTGTGGATCAGTGGGACTGGGAAAAAATTATTGATAAAGAAGAACGAACAGTGGATACTTTGAAAGCTATTGTGAAAAAAGTTTATGTGACACTGCGGACGACGGAATCTTACGTAAATTACCATTATCCTCAGATTGAGCCGATGCTGCCGGAAGAAATTACATTTATTACATCACAGGAATTGGAAAATATGTATCCGGGACAAACGCCAAAAGAACGGGAGTATAGTATTGCACGCTTAAAGGGAGCTGTCTTTATTATGCAGATTGGTGATAAATTAAATTCCGGAGTTCCTCATGACGGAAGAGCACCGGACTATGATGACTGGTCGTTAAACGGAGATATTATTGTTTACTATCCTGTTCTGGATATTGCGTTGGAATTAAGTTCCATGGGTATTCGAGTGGACGAAAAAGCACTGCAATATCAGTTAAAGGTGAGTGGATGTGAAGATCGGGCATCTCTTCCGTTTCAAAAAGCTCTTTTAGAAGGAAAACTGCCGTATTCTGTAGGTGGTGGAATTGGACAGTCACGTATGTGTATGTACTTTTTGAGAAAGGCCCATATCGGAGAAGTACAGGCTTCCATATGGCCGGAAGAAATTGTGGAAGAAGCAGAAAAAAATAAAATATTTCTGCTATAATAAAAGTATGGGAGAATACTGGAAAATGGCGTATGCCAGATTTCAGTATTCTTTTTTTGTGCGCAGACAACGAGCTGTGCGCGGATGCTTGCTTACGTATACGGCGACTGGCTGCGAACGACTCTGAATCGATAGGAGAAGAAGAGATTAATAGTCCTCCAGAATAATTGGGCTTCCAATATAACAAATTGTAGTATCAGAAGGACCATCGGCGAATGCAATGGTAACATTTACTTTGTTTTCGTTGGATAAAATATGGGAATTTATGGATTCACTATAGCCATAAAAGGTATCCGTGTTCCCGCTTTGAATGGATTGTACCGGTGAAGCATTTAAGGTCTGAAAAAGGTAATTAGCAGCTTTTTCCCTTTCCGCATCGGAAAGAGTTCTGGAATACGTTCCTTGTACAAGTGTACAGATGGACCCGCTTAATCCGTATTTTATTTTGATTTCTTCTAGTATAGAGCGGAAATCGGTTAGATTGATGGATGTGGGAAGATGCAGGCGAATTCTAAGGTAATCATGGATATTCCAGCCTTCCTGTATAGACAAATATTGTAGGGATAAAGTACCGTTTGTGCTTTGATGGAGTAGAGATGAGATACTTCCGTTTTCTTTATAAACGGTACTTGGAATGGGCGGAGAGTCGATATGAAACTCTTTTGCCAATGTAGTAAGCAGCTGCTGTTGAGAAGATACAGGCAGATAGTCAGGATAGGGACAGGATAACTCCAGGGAAGCATCGGATTGGGAAAAGGATGCCTGGGCGTCGGGAGTAATTAAACCATCCATATTTTGGAGGTTAACGGGCAAACTCTCAGGTGAATAAGACTGATACAGACGCTGAATAAGCGCTGTAGTCCATAAAAGACATACAAGAATAATCAACCATTTTTTCATCATAAATCTTACTCCTTTCCTGCAGTTTGAATTATCTTTAGTATGACCCAAAAAAGGAAGAATATACCATTTAAAATTTCCTTTTACACGATTTCAATCATGGCGCATATTTTATATGGAACAGAAAGAGAAAGGAAATATATAATGGTTAATAGAAGAAAAAGATTTCCCTTTGAAATCAGTGGATTGGCTGATCAGGATGGATTGACAGGAATGGAAGCGGTGTATGAGGGAGAGTGGGAAGAAGAGGAAGAAGAGGAAGAGCGTGTACCGGTTTCACGTTATCATCCCAATGCGTTTCCCTGTCAACGAAGGAAAGAACGTAATCCAAGGAGAGAGCAATCCTGTCGGTGTCGTAAAAATGAGTGGAATATGGATTTACCGGATCAGGAGACACAGTATTTTTTAAATATGTATCCGGAAAAAATGAGCCGCGTTCAGAAAAAAGTAGAGGAAGAATGCGACAAAATGGATTATGAGGGAAGTATGATGTATGATGAATTTCCGGATCGTGTTCTCTTAAAAAGAATTAGCCGGAATATTTATGAAGTACTCTTAGAGGATCGAATCGTATCAGAGGGAGAATTCATGGATTCAGAAGAAAAAAACATCAGAAACGACGAAGAAGAATTAAGAGAAACCGGATTGTTTTCTCCAAACGTTGGAAGAATCACAAAATTAAATGCTCAAACTTCAAATAAACCAAGAGAATATAGTCATAATAAAGATAGCTGGCTAAAAGAAGCCATTGATGTATTGCTGATGGAAGAAATACAGAGACGGAGAAGAAATCAATAGATGTAATTGAGTATTTGATGTAAAGAGGTAAATTATTGTCAATATCGTAATGAAAATGTCCGAATATCCGTTTAGTGGGTATTCGGACATTGTAGCACAAAATCTAACATCAGAAAAAGGATATTGACAGACGATGAAAGAATGAATATAATAAACATATCAAAAAAAATTGATATGAGGAGAGGATAACGTGGAAGACTATTCAAAAGATGCAAAAATTTTTAAGGCATTTTGCGATGAAAAGAGACTGAAGATATTAGATTATTTAAAAAGCGGAGAGAAATGTGCATGTGTTTTGATTGATTCCATGGGAATCGGGCAGTCAGCGCTGTCATATCATATGAAGATATTATGTGAATCCGGTATGGTAGTCAGTCGGCAAGAAGGAAAATGGACCCACTACAGCCTCAATCAAAAAGGTGGACAATTGGCAGCAAAACGTTTGTTGGAATTTACTACTCCAGATATAGGAAAGGAATGCAAGGATTGATAGAAGAGAGTCATCTTAGGATGGCTTTTCTATATCTTTGACACATCAAAAAAAATTGATATGAAAGAGGGAGGAAATACATGTCATTTAAGGAAATTTGGGATTTTATTCAAGAACAGATATTGGGAATGAAATGGCTGAATCAATGGATTGGAAATCTACTGTCAGGAATGGGAATCGATTTAAACAGTCGTTGGGGAGGGGGTATTCAATTTTTTATTTATGATGTGATAAAAATAACTTTTTTATTATGTCTTCTTATTTTTTTTATATCATATATTCAAAGCTATTTTCCACCGGAGCGGACAAAAAGAATTTTGGGACGTTTTAAAGGATTAGGTGGAAATATAGCAGCAGCATTATTGGGAACGGTGACTCCGTTTTGCTCCTGTTCGTCGATTCCCTTATTTATTGGTTTTAGCAGTGCCGGACTGCCGGTAGGAGTTACGTTCTCTTTTCTGATTTCTTCTCCTATGGTAGATCTGGGCAGTCTGATTTTGCTGACGAGTATTTTTGGAATACGGGTTGCTTTGGTATATGTTGTTTTGGGACTAATTGTTGCTGTGATAGGAGGAATTATTATTGAAAAACTGCATATGGATCAATATGTGGAAGATTTCGTAAAGAACAGTAACTGTGCTGTGCTGGAGGCTCCTGTTTTAAAAAAAAGAGATCGTCTTATATTTGCAAAGGATCAGATGTCTGGTACACTGAAAAAAGTATTTCCATATATTATCCTTGGTGTGGGGATTGGCGCAGTTATTCATAATTGGATACCGGAAAGCTGGGTTGAACATGTGTTGGGAGGAAAAAATGCATTTGGAGTAATTTTTGCTACGTTAGTGGGAATTCCCATGTATGCAGATATTTTCGGAACGATTCCTGTTGCCGAGGCTCTTCTTTTTAAGGGTGCCCAACTGGGAACCATTCTTTCTTTTATGATGGCAGTTACAACGTTGAGCCTTCCTTCTATGATTATGCTGCGCAAGGCAGTAAAACCCAGATTATTGGCATTATTTATTTTGATTTGTACCATTGGAATTATTCTGGTAGGATATATTTTCAATGTATTTCATAGGTTTTTGATATAACTAAAGGAGGATGAAATGATGAGATTTTTTGGGAAAAAAGACAAGAAAAATGTTTGTGAAAAGAAAGAGGATTTTTTAAAAGAAGTGCAAAAAGAAAAACAGATGGAAGCAGAAAATCAAATTAAAATTTTAGGTTCCGGGTGTGCAAAATGTCATCAATTGGAAAATGACGTAAAGAGCGCGGTAAATGAGATGAAAATGCATTGCAGAATAGAACATGTTACAGATTTTGCACAAATTGCAGCTTATGGTGTTATGTCTACTCCAGCTCTAGTATTCAATGAAAAAGTAGTATCGTATGGTAAGGTATTATCGGTTGAAGAAGTCATGGCTATTTTAGAAAAAGAGATGGAAAGGCAGGATACAAAATGAAAAAAAATTTGCCCAAGGTAGCATTTGTTTGTGTTCACAATTCCTGCCGCAGTCAGATCGCTGAGGCATTGGGAAAACATCTGGCATCGGAAGTATTTGAAAGTTATTCCGCAGGTACAGAAATAAAATCGGAAATCAATAGAGATGCAGTTCGATTAATGAAGGAATTATATCAAATTGATATGGAAAAAACACAGTATTCCAAATTACTTTCCAGTATTCCGAACGTGGATATTGTAATTACAATGGGATGTAATGTCCAATGCCCAAGTATTCCCTGTGAATATCGACAGGATTGGGGATTGGAAGATCCTACAGGAAAAAAAGATTTGGAATTTAAAAAGGTGATACAGGAGATACATAGAAAGATTCTTGATTTGGCAAAATGGATAGAGAATGATCAACTGCAAAAAAATATGAAAAAAATTTAAAAAAAATTTCAGTTGTGGTTTCCAGACTTTACATTTACAATAGAAAGCACAGAGTTAATAAAGTTTGGAGGAATGAAATTGAAAAAGACAATCAAGAGGATTCTGCTTCTGGTAAGCGTATTTTTGGTTGTGGTAGTAGCTACTGTAGCGGTGACTATTTACCAAACACGGGGAAAAGAATCACAGGATATTTTGCAGGCAGCGTCCTATCCAATTATCCGTCTCATATATGAAGAAAATCTTTATCACGAACTTCATGGTTATACAGAAAAAATGGAACCGGTCAGTGTCAGAGACAGCATCACTCCTCTGAATGAAGAGCGTGCTTTGACAATGGAAGTAGAAACATATGGACAGCAGATTCGCTCGGTTTCTTATCAGGTACGTAGTTTGGATGGCAGTCATTTGATAGAAGATACGCAGGTTACCAGTTTTCAGCAAACAGAAGATAAAATGACGGCAAAACTGCAGATTTCTAATTTAATTGAAGAGAATACAGAATATGTTCTTACAGTGGAAATCAATACAAATGATCAGCCTATTTATTATTATGGAAGGATTATTTATGGTACCTCCATGTATACGCAAGAGCTTTTAGAGTTTGTTAGATCATTTTCCGATGCAACGTTTGACTCTAAAATGGCGGCTGATTTTGGGATAGCCAGTTATCTGCAGACGGATTCCAGTATATCGGCATCTGATTTCAGTTATACCAATATACATTCTACAAAAGCAATGGTTACCTGGGGAGATTGGAAACCACAGCGGGTGGGAGATGTTAAAACCAAGATTACAGAATTGAGTGATACGCAAATGTCGGTTCTTTTATCTTATGAAGTACAATCGACGGAAGATTTGGATTTATATGAGGTGGAAGAATTCTTTTGTGTACGTTACCGAAATGAACGGGTGTATCTTTTAGATTATGAAAGAACAGTGGAGAAAGAACTATCATTAAGCCAATCGATTCAGGAAAATGGAAGTGTTCTTTTGGGAATTACAGGAAAGGAATGTCAGGTAGAAGAGGCAAAGGCGGAAAAGGATCAATCGGTTAAACAGATCGCTTTTGCATATGATGGCCAGTTATGGAGCTATCAAAAGGATAAAAACCAGTTAAAGCAACTCTTTTCTCTTGAAGAAAGCGGATCGGAAGATGTGCGTGATCAAAATAAGGAATATGAAATTCAGATTGTACATGCCGCAGAAAACGGAGATGTGGATTTCATGGTATATGGTTATATGAATCGTGGTGACCATGAGGGAAAAGTAGGCATAAGTTTTTACCGTTATACGGAACTTGATGGAATGCTGGAGGAGAAATTCTTTATTCCGGTTACGGTTTCCAGTCAGATGTTATGTTCCGATCTTGGTGAATTAACATATGTAAACCAAACGGATATGTGTTATTTTTTGTATGGAAACAGTATATATTCGGTAGATCTTGTGAGTGGCGAATGTGTGGAAGTTACAAATCGTGCACAAATGGGCAATTATGCTATAAATGACAAGGGAAATTTGGTAGCATGGCAAGACGGGGACGATACTGACTTTCCTGATGCAATACAGGTATTAAATATGGATAGTGGAGAAATCACATCAATTACAGCAGCTGAAGGCGAATATGTAAAACTCAACGATTTTATTGAAAATGATTTGGTGTACGGAATCGGAAAAAAGACAGATGCAGTTACAGAATTTGGTATGGTTACCCAATATCCTATGTACGCCCTGGAAATTGTAGATGCTGAAAATCAGATGGCATTGGAAACACGCTATGAAGTGGCTGGTGTGTATATTACAGAGGCATTGGTATCAGAAAAACAGGTTTCGATGAAGCGTGCTTTGAAAGCAGAGGATGGCACGTATCAGGAAACAAATGATGATATGCTTTTGTTAAATTATAAAGATGGGGAAGAAGAAACCGAGTTTGTAACAGCAAAAACGTCGGATACAAAAAAGAGAGAGTATTATTTGAATCTGGCAATTGAAGATACGGCCAATATTTCCGTGCAGGAGCAGATACCTTCCATTAAAAAGAAAGGTGATTTTTATCAGGTGGATTTGCCGGATCATGAAAATGAAAAGAACGGCTATTATGTGTATGCAAAGGGCGGCTTGATGTCAAAAGAAGGAAGTCTGAGCCAGGCGATTACAAAGGCTTATGATAATATGGGTGTAGTAGTCGATGCAGACCAGACATACATTTGGACCAGGGGAACCAGAGATGTGTATAAAACATTGGCTCCCGGATTAAAAGAGGCGGAATCCAATGAAACTTCGTTGGCAGCAGCCCTTTCCATGGTGATTGAATATGAAGGCGGTGGACAGGTGGATACAGAAAGTGCATTGGGAAATCAGAAGTCGGTGCTTCAAATTCTGGCAGAGGCATTACCGGAAAAAAAGGTTTTGAATCTTGAGGGATGTTCGGTGCCACATCTGTTGTATTATATTAACGAAAATCATCCTGTAGTGGCCTTGACAGGAGAAGGATCGGCGAAAGTGATTTTAGGATATGATTCTTCTACGATCACTGTCTATGATCCATTTGGTAATCAAACATATAAAATGTCTCAGGACGAGGCTACACAATCATTTGCTTCTTTCGGAAATCGATTTTTTAGCTGTGTTACGCCTTAATGGACGAATATAGATGATGCTGCTGGTAAGCGGTGTTCCATATTTTGTGATATAGTTTCGCAGTTCACGATAAGAAATATAATATTGCTTGCCCCAGGAGGAAATAGAAAGCATGGGGCAGGAAGGTGATATGTATAGGAGTCCGGTTATGGTGACATAATGGGCGTGTACCTGATGATTGGCGCTGGGAAGGAAAGAAATATTCTTTTCCGGCGTCTTTTGATGAGAAGAAGTATAAAACGTAATACCATGTTTTCCTCTGAAGTTGGGGAAATTAGGACCAATGGCTAAGATAATCGGAATATCCTGAGATAAAGAGGTTTGTATGGCAGAAAGCATTCTTTTTTGTGTGTTGAAAAGCATATAATGGGCACGGTAGGGAAGGCGGCGTCTTAGAAAAAAATGATTCAAAGACATGGAAAGGGAAAATCCGGTGCAGCCGCAAAAAGGAAGGGTAAATGTGTAACGGCGATTCATCATCCGGGCATAGTTCAGGTATGTTTGTTTGGAAATAGGATGGTTTGAAGATTCAGCCTCACTTGTTTCCGGTGTCGAGAGATGAAGTTTTCGTGTCAAATAAAGGCAGATATCGGAAAGTGCAATATTGCCGCATCCAAACCGTGACAGTCTTGCGTCGGTACCAAAGAGACTGGTTCTTGAAAACCATTGCTGACTGCCTCCATAAGAGAATGAATCCTGATCAGGAATGGAGATATAGGGGGTGTTTGTTAAAAAAATAGAATTCATAATGCGTCCTTTCTGATATGATGAGGAGTTAATTTTACCGCTAGTATATCATAAAAAAGAAGCAGTGTCTGCTTGCTGGGAAAATTCATTTGTTATATAATTAAAAAAATAGAATGTGCAGGAGCACGGAAAGGATAATTTTTCATGAGAGATTATGTGATTATTACGGATACCAATTCTGACCTTCCAAAACAATATGTAAAGGAACATAACCTTTTATTGATTCCTCAGTACACAACATTAGATGGTGTAACATATGAAGGGGCAGAGGGGATTGAACCATCAGAATTTTACCGCAAGATGAGAGAGGGAAGTGTTCCTCAGTCTCAGGCCATTAATCCGGCTGTAGTAGAAGAGACATTCCGAAGTATTCTTTCACAAGGAAATGACATTTTATATATTAGTTTTTCATCTACATTGAGCAGTAGTTATGAAGTGGCTGTTATGGTGGCAAAACAGTTAGAAGAGGAATTTCCAGAGTCACAGATAAGAGTGATTGATTCCATGAATGTATCATTGTCGGAAGGCTTATTGGTACATAAGGCATGGAAAAAAAAGCAAGAAGGTGCATCACTGGATGAAAATGTGCAGTGGTTGGAAGAAAATAAGATGCATGTATGTGTAAAGTTTACGGTGGATGATCTGCATCATTTGCAAAGAGGCGGAAGAGTATCGAAAACGACTGCGGTAGTAGGCAGTATTCTGAATATAAAGCCGATGATGATTTTGGATAATAATGGACAATTGAAACCGGTGGGAACCGTGCGTACCAGAAAAAAAGCGTTAATGGCTCTGGTGGATTACATGGGAGAAAAAATTTCCGGATGGGAAGAGGAAAATGAAATAGTGGGTATTGTTCATGGAGATTGCCTGGATGATGCCAGATTTGTGGCAGAACAGGTGAAAGAAAAGTATCACATTCCGGAAGTGATGATTAATGATATTAATCCAAGTATTGGTGTTCATGCAGGACCGGGGGCTCTTGGGTTATTGTTTTTTGGAAGTGGAAGAGAATAGTGCCAGGCATCTGAATGAAGATAGAGTGCTGTTATATGGATATAGTATTATATATCTGTATGGCAGCCTTTTTTATAAATAACGTTGAAATATTCCATGTGAAAATCTTAAGAAAAATGACCATTGACCGAATGTAAGACAGCCTGTACAATCAGGAGTAAAGGAGGAGTTTGATATGTCAGATATAAATATTTTGGTAGTGGATGATGATAAAGAAATTGCAGAATTGATTGAAATATATTTAGTTAGTGACGGATATAAAGTGTGGAAAGCGTACAATGCTAAGGAAGGATTGGAGATTTTAGATAATCAGAATATTGCATTGGTTCTTTTGGATATCATGATGCCCGGAATGGACGGATTGGAAATGTGTAAGAAAATCAGAACTTGCAATAATATTCCTATTATTATTTTAAGTGCCCGTTCCAATGATTTGGATAAAATTCTGGGATTGGGAAGCGGTGCGGATGATTATGTGACAAAACCGTTCAATCCTTTGGAACTGACAGCAAGAGTGAAAGCACAGCTTAGAAGATTTACACAGCTTAATCCAGGGGGAAGTACAGCAGAACAGCAAAATGAAATTATTCTTCGGGGTCTTGTTATCAATAAAGATAATCATAAAGTATCTGTGTACGGAGAAGAGGTAAAACTGACACCAATCGAATTTGAGATTTTGTATCTACTAGCGTCGAATCCCGGGAAAGTATTTAGTACCGATGAAATATTTGAACAGGTGTGGAACGAAAAAGTATATGAAGCCAATAATACGGTTATGGTACATATTCGAAGGTTAAGGGGAAAAATGAAAGAAGACCAGCGACCGCAAAAGATTATAACAACAGTTTGGGGAGTGGGATATAAGATTGAGAGATAAAATTCGAAATAGTTACCGTGGGCATGTTATTTTTAACGGATTGGTCAGTGGAGTGGTCACATGTCTGCTGGAATTCATTATTCTTATTAATGTGATGGTTATTGATCGATTGGCCGGAACGGAAAAACCCATAGAGCGAGTCGTTCGGGAAAAAAGTATGGGAGAAATGATTTTTCCCATATTGATTTATGTGATGGTTGGAATATTTATCTATACGATTTGCTTTTATATTATGCAGAGACGATATACCCGGTATGTACAAGAAATTGCTGCTGCGATGCAAAATATTTCCGATGGCAATTTAAATATTCATGTGGAAGTGCGTGGTGATGATGAATTGGCAGATATGGCATTGCAGTTAAATAGTATGGTGGAAGAAATAAAAAATTTAATGGCTCAGGAGAGAGAAGCAGAGAAAACAAAAAATGACCTGATTACAAATGTAGCCCATGATTTACGAACACCGTTAACTTCCATTATCGGGTATTTGGAGTTGTTATCTGCCAATCAGACATTAAGTGATGAAAAAAAGCAACAATATGTGGAAGTAGCGCTGAAAAAATCACAACATCTTCAAAAGCTGATAGAAGATTTGTTTGGATTTACAAAAATGAGTTATGGCAAGGTGGTCGTACAGATGGGAGAACTGGATATCGTGAAGTTAATGGAACAGCTTCTTGATGAATTTTATCCGGTGTTTTCCGCACAAAATCTGGAATGTAAATATCATACAAACATTTCTTCTTTAAAAATACGGGCAGATGGAACGCTTCTGGCAAGGTTGTTTGACAATTTAATTAATAATGCAGTGAAATATGGAAAAGACGGTAAATTGATTAAAGTAGATCTGGAAGGGATAGATGATGGTATAATTATTAAAATCACAAACTTCGGAAAAATAATACCACAAGCTGAACTGGGGATGATCTTTGATAAATTTTACCGGGTAGAACAGTCTCGTTCTTTGGATACTGGAGGAGCAGGGTTGGGCCTGGCTATAGCAAAGAGTATTACACAACTCCATGGAGGAAAAATTCAGGCAGAGAGTAGTTTAAAGGGAACCGTGTTCCAAGTATGGCTGCCGATATCAGGGGAGAATAAAGAGATATATGAAATTAAGAGCGAAAAATAGAAAAATAAGTATAATCTTGGCTGTCTTGATTGGGAGTTTTGCTGTAATGATGGTTTGGATACAGGATATTCCTGCAAAGGCCCAAACTTCAGCACTAGATGTGGAGATTGTGGTAGGTTATCACAATTATGTTAAATATGGAAGTTATGCTCCTGTAAATGCAAAAATTTCAGAAAATAAGAATAAAATAGGCGGAACGGTAGAATTGCTTCTTGTATTGGATCAATCAGAACAATATTCTTATATAAAAGAATTTCCGGCTGGTAAGGAAGAATCAGAAATTTCTTTTTATGTACCAATACCGCAGTATTATGAGAATAACTCTTACATGGAAGTGAAAATTATAGATGAAAATGGAGCGGAAATTTATCAAAGCAGAGTCGGATATCAGGGTAATAATCAAGGAGCACAGATTTATATTGGGGTATTGACGGATCAGTATGAGGGAATGGAATATTGGGATGAGTTGCAGCTTCAAGAGCCTTATCAAATAGGCGGGTGTACGATTCCGCTGTCTGCCGGTGATATTGCAGTAGAATCACAGAGTTTGGAAATGCTGGATATGATCTTGGTAAAGAACTTTTCTGAGAACCAGTTGAGTGCCGGACAGAAAAATTCGTTGGAAGATTGGATTTATGGCGGCGGTGTGTTACTGGTGGAAGGGAATGAACTTTTTCAGGAATATGGAAACAGTGCTGTGGAAAGTGTAACATATCCTTTTTTGCAGCCGAATCAATATGGCGGAACAATTACAGTGAAACAGATGGGGAAGGGAAGAATTGTCAGGACGGATTTTGATACGAACATGTTTTCCTATATTATTAAAAATGAAGGAGAAAGCTTGGAAGAAACCTTTCAAACGGGAATCAGTTCCGATGAATTACTGGAAATATTAATGGGAAAATCATGCATTCAGGGAATTTTTCAAGAGGGATATCGAGGTATGAACCAGATGCATGCACTTATCAATGAAACGATATCGGCAGATGGAGTAACGATTCCTTCTTTCGGATGGTATATATTGATTCTTGGTTTATATATTTTTATTTTTGTTCCCGTTTGTTATATGATTCTGCGGAAAAGGAAACATATGGAATGGCTCCGGCTGACAATTGTTATTCTTGCTTTTATAGGGTCAGGGGTCATTTTTTTGACAGGGAAAAATACCCGATTTTCAGAACCGTTTATTCATTACATTGCTGTTGATGAATATTGGGGAAATAAGAAAACAGAAACAATTTATGTTACATTGCAGGCCCCGGATAGCAAAGCGTATGAAGTTTTGCTGAATCCATCCTATCAAACGTTTCCCATACTGGAGCAATGGGGATATATGAGGGATACCGAACGAACAGAAGAAATAACGGTGAGCAGCAGTGAATATAAAGTGCGCTTCACCGATTCCACTGCGTTTCAGGAAGAACATTTCCGGATGAGGAAAACAGAAGAAACAGAGGAAATGATCGAGACAACGATTCATTTGTTTGATGGGAAAACGACAGGACGTTTGGAAAATAAAACGAATAAGGTCTTGGAAGATGTTGTTCTTTTTCTGCCAGAGTATGCATTGGAAGTCGGAGACATGGAGCCAGGAGAGATCATTGACCTGGATGAATTGACCAGTACTGGCTATGATACCGGAAATCTAAAAGATATGTGGGCATTTTCCACACGAAGTGGTCATTTGCGAATGATGGATGAAAAGCATTTTTCGATGATGCAAAATTATTTATGGAATAACTACGAGAAAAGTCCATGTGTGATCGGATTTGTAAAAGAAACCGATGCGAACATTCAAACGGATGATGGATATGAACAATATGGAGAGCGGATGCTGGTCACTCATGTGGATATTGATATGACAGAAGATGGTTGGGAGTATTTTCCCAATGTGCCTATGAATAGTCGCATTGTTACCGGAAACTTTTATGGAACATATGATTCCACAATGGAGGGTGACAGTGGTGTGATCGCGTACACGATAGATGGGGAATATGAAATTAAG
Source organism: Lachnospiraceae bacterium (assembly GCA_026169045.1). Classification (GTDB taxonomy): domain Bacteria; phylum Bacillota; class Clostridia; order Lachnospirales; family Lachnospiraceae; genus Fimimorpha. Next base: position 33,753 of record JAPFDH010000014.1, read on the forward strand.
GAACTGAAATTTCATGTAAATTCCATCAGCCAGCAGACAGAAAAAAATGTGAATGAGATATACTTTTTGAATCCTTTGACAGGGGAGTATACTTTGGTATATCCGGGAAACAGTACATTTTCAGGTGAAATGCTTCAGGATTTTATTAATATGAATGAAATTTATATTAAATTTAGGAGCACAGCAGAAAATGGAGAAATCAGCAGGCTGCCCAGAATTTCAATGATTGGGAGGAAACGGGATGTTGGAAATTAAAGGGCTTTGCAAATGCTACAATGGAGAAAGTATTCTGGATAATTTTGAAATGCAGGTGGGAAAAGGTCAGATATTTGGTATGATTGGAGCGAATGGAACAGGAAAATCCACTGTAATCAAAATTTTAGCGGGCCTGATCAATCCGGATCAGGGGAGAATATTGATGGATGGTGCTCCCTTTTTATCCAATGTAAATACCATGAAACGAATGGTGGGATATATTCCGGATAATTTTGGAATATATGAGAATCTGACTGTAAAAGAATATATGGAATTTTTTTCAGCATCGTATGGCCTTCGGGGATTAAAAGGAAGGGATCGATGGGAGACATTATTGGAATGGGTAGGAATGACAGAGCATAAAGATGATTTTTTGGAGCATCTGTCCAGAGGAATGAAACAGCGGATATGTCTGGCTAGAGTATTAATTCATGATCCGCAACTGATTTTGGTGGATGAACCGGTGGCCGGAATGGATCCTGTGACGAGAAGTGTGGTAAAAGAAATTCTTAAAAAATTAAAAGAAGAAGAAAAAATTATTGTGGTCAGTTCCCATGTATTGACAGAGATGACAGATTTATGTACACATATTGGGATTATGGACAAGGGACAGATGCTGATACAGGGAGAGCAGTCTGAGGTTTTTCGCCGGATTAACATGTCCAATCCGCTTCATATTATTGTTTTGGAGGGACAGGATCAAGCCGTTGCATTACTGAAAAGAGATGCTTCCGTTCAAAGTATTTCTATGGAAGGGGGTCACATTGCGATCCAATTTGATGGAGACGAACAGGATGAGTCCAATCTTCTAAGTACATTGATCGGATATGGAATTCGTATACAGGCTTTTTATCGAGAGCCGGGAAGTTTGGAGTCTTTGTTTATGGAAGTAACTAAGGAAAGGGCTGGTGAGTCATGATTATTCGCAATCCGGTGTATATAAAAGAAGTAAGAGCAAGCAATCGGTCTCATCGGCAGATTAGTGTGTTTTTGATTTTTAATGGATTGTTGGCTATTGCAGGATTGTATGTATTGGGTAAGATAATCCGAGGAATGAATCAAGAGGATGTTGTGAATTATTCAATGATTTTACAGCTATATATGATTCTTGTAACGATGGAATGCAGTATGTTGTTTCTGGTATTGCCGGGACTGACGGCGGGAAGTATCTCCGGTGAAAGGGAAAAGCGTACATTTGACTCGATGGTTAGTACGTTGCTGACACCGTTGTCTATTGTCTGGGGAAAATTATTGGCTGTAATGGCAACGGTTTTTATTCTTTTAATTTCCAGTTTGCCTGTCTTATCGCTGGTATTTATTTTTGGTGGAATTCGTTATGCGGATATTTTGATCAGCATTGGCGGAATGTTCATCTTATCCTTTTATATTGCAAGTGCCGGGATTTGTTTTTCTGCCTGGGGAAATCGTTCCTTGGTATCGGCGATTGTTTCGTACTCATTTTTATTTTTTGTTACCGGAGGAACGCTGTTAATCAGTCGGCTCACGCAAATTTTAGGATTGGAATCAGATGCTGTTTTGGTTATGGGAGAACAGGCCATTCCATGGTATCATTATTTTCTTCTGTGTAATCCGATTTTTACGTTTTATGCATTGCTGAATATGCAGGTAGGAAGCCGGGATGTGGTTTTAAGTTTTATTAATTATCAGAATGAATATCAGCCCAATGCAGTGACAGAACACTGGATTTTTATCAGTCTTATAGTGCAGACGATAATGGCTGTGATTTTTCTCTGGATCGCTATACAAGGAATAAAAAATAAAAGATAGCAATTGCCGTAGTATTCCAATCGAGTTCGATAATTTATGCATTTACAAAAAAGTACCCTAATAATTTGACACAGATTTTCTCGCTGTGTTGAACTATTAGGGTATTCTTGGCTAACGGGATTTGGAAGTAAATGTTTGATAAACAGGATTCATAGATCGCAGGCGAGATATAATGCTGTCTAGTTTGTCAATGACATAATCGATTTCCTCTTTGGTATTTTCTTCGCCAATAGTAAAACGAATGGAACCACGTGCAATTTCATCGGGCAGCCCGATTGCGGTTAAAACATGGGAAGGATCTACGGATCCGGATGTGCATGCAGAACCGGAAGAGGCACATATTCCTTCCATATCCAGCATAATAAGAAGCGATTCCCCATCAATAAACTGAAAGCTGAAATTGACATTACCGGGAAGTCGGTTTTTAGGGCATCCGTTTAAACGGCTGAAGGGGATGCGCTCTAATACTGATTGAATAAAATAGTCTCGGAGTTTTTTCTCTTTTTCGGATTTTTCGTCCATATGTGTCAAAGCCAATTCGGCTGCTTTTCCAAAACCGACAATTCCGGGAACATTTTCTGTACCGGCTCTTCTATGACGCTCCTGTCCGCCACCGTGTATGAGCGGACCAATGGAAATACCGGGACGTATATAAAGACACCCCACCCCCTTTGGGCCTTGGAGTTTGTGGGCACTGCCACTGAGAAGATCAATGTTCATTTGTTTCACATCCAGGGAGATCTGTCCAAGAGCCTGGACTGCGTCTGTGTGAAACAAAATATTATGTTCTTTACAGATCTGCCCTAATTTTTGTATCGGTTGGATGGTACCGATTTCATTGTTTGCAGTCATAATGCTGACCAGTATTGTGTCCGGACGTATAGCGGCCTGGAGAGCCTGAGGGGTGATGATACCGAGTTCATTGGGGGTGAGATAAGTGACGGTATATCCACACCGTTCCAGATACTGACAGGTATAAAGTACAGCATGATGTTCTATCTTACTGGTAATAATATGGCGACCTTTTGAAGAATAACTTTCGGCACAGCATTTTATGGCCCAGTTATCGGCTTCGGAACCGCCACCTGTGAAATAAACATCGCGTTCATCCGCACCGATTAGGGATGCAACAGCATTTCTGGCGGTGCGCAGTGCCGTTTTACTGATGGATGCAAAATCATAAATGGAAGATGGGTTGCCATATTTTTGGCTGAAATAAGGGATCATGGCATCTAAAACCTCTGGTCTGACGGCAGTCGTTGCGGCATGATCCAGATAAATCATTTGTTTCATAAATAACCTCCATATTTGACTGTATAGTCAGTTAGAGTCAGAATAGCATGGCATATAGTCCTTGTCAAGCAAACGGAAAAACCTTTATACACTCTATGTAACAGTTCAGCCCGCGCCATTCGTAAAACCGCACTGCGTGCTTATTGTGGCTGTCGCCACTGTTTTACTCATTTACAGGCGTTCAGCTCATAGGTCTGACCGGTCGAAAAATTATGCGAGCATAATCTTCTCTCCCGTTACAGCCCTATGGCTGAACTGTTACCACTCTATATTGTATGATAAAAAAACAGAAAAGTACTTGACGAAAAAAAAAGAGTGTACTATAATTAGCTCAATATAAAAAATAAACCGATGATTCAGAAGAGTAGACAGATGTAACATTTTTCAGAGAGCTGTTGATGGTGGGAAAACAGTAAATGGAGTTTGTTGAATGGGCTGATAAGGGCAGATCGAAAAGTGGAAGTTTATGTTTTAACATATGGGACAGAAAACAGAAGCTGAGTAGTGGCTGACGGGAACTTCACCCGTTATCAAGGAAGCGTTGTTATCATATGACAGCAGAGGTATAGTTTTGTCCTAGGATGATTTCGGAATGAGTGGATGCCAAGCATCAAATAGGGTGGTACCGCAGAAGATGTAGAAACAGACTTTTGTCCCTTTATAGGGGATGAAGGTCTTTTTTTATTTGCGCGTAGACAACGAGCCGTGTGCGGATGCTTGCATATGCATACGGGGACTGTCCGCGAATGTGAGAAACGCACAAAGCGTGTTTCTCATCGTTTCAAAAAAGTAAATGAGAAAACCGATGGAGAAAAAGTATAGAAAGAATAGCATCGGAAAAAGAAAGGAGAAAGGATTATGGGAAAAATACCGCACAGATTTTATTTAAGTGAAGAGGAAATGCCAAAACAGTGGTATAATTTAAGAGCTGATATGAAAGAACAGCCAGCCCCAATGTTAAATCCTGCGACAATGAAACCGGCGACTCTAGAAGATATTACACCAGTATTTTGCACCGAATTAGCAAAGCAGGAGATGGATTCTTCTACACGGTATTTTGATATACCATTAGAAGTACAGGAAATGTATAAGATGTATCGTCCTTCTCCGCTTATCCGGGCATATAGTTTAGAAAAAGCATTGGACACACCGGCTAAGATTTACTATAAATTTGAAGGTAATAATACATCTGGAAGCCACAAATTAAATTCTGCAATTGCACAGGCTTATTATGCAAAAGAACAAGGTCTCACGAGTCTGACGACAGAAACAGGAGCAGGACAATGGGGAACCGCTCTTTCAGAAGCATGTTCTTATTTTGGAATTCCGCTTACCGTATACATGGTTAAGGTGTCTTATGAACAGAAGCCATTCCGAAAGGCAGTGATGCAGACTTTTGATGGAAAAGTGATTCCAAGTCCCAGCACAACTACAAAAGTAGGAAGAAAAATTCTGGAAGAAAATCCGAATACATCTGGTTCTTTGGGATGTGCTATTTCTGAGGCTGTTGAAACTGCTCTGGAGACACCGGGATGTAAATATGTTCTTGGGTCTGTATTGAATCAGGTTGTATTGCATCAGTCCATTATTGGTCTGGAAACAGAAAAAGCTATGGAAATTTTGGGAGAATATCCGGATATTGTTATTGGATGTGCCGGAGGAGGTTCCAATCTGGGTGGTTTGATTGCTCCGTTTATGAGAGATAAAATTTTAGGAAAAGCAAACCCACGAATCATTGCTGTGGAACCGGCATCCTGTCCGTCCTTAACCAGAGGAAAATATGCTTATGATTTCTGTGATACAGGAAAAATAACACCGATGGCAAAAATGTATACGTTAGGAAGTGGATTTATTCCGTCAGCGAATCATGCCGGAGGATTGCGATATCATGGAATGTCTCCAATTCTTTCTAAATTATATGATGATGGATATATGGAAGCAGTGTCTGTGGAACAGAGCCGTGTATTTGAGGCTGCGGTATATTTTGCAAAGAAAGAAACCATTCTTCCGGCGCCGGAATCAGCACATGCTATCCGTGCTGCCATAGATGAGGCATTAAAATGTAAAGAAACCGGAGAGAAAAAGACCATTGTTTTTGGCCTGACCGGAACCGGATATTTTGATATGACTGCATATTCTTCTTATTTGGAAGGAAGAATGAAGGATTATATTCCGACAGATGAAGAACTTCAAAAAGGATTTGACAGTCTTCCCAAGATACCTGGAATTCAATAAAAAAAGAAAAAGACAATAGAAAATGTCTGGCTAAAATAAGAAATTTAGATTCATAAATCAAATGCAAAAATGAAAAAACAGCATTTTCTGAAATGGAGGATATCATGTTAAATGGACAAAAAATGTTATTCAGTGGCATGCAGGCGACAGGAACATTAACTCTCGGAAATTATTTGGGAGCGTTAAAAAATTGGGTGACATTATGTGATGAATACGAATGTTTTTACAGTGTGGTGGATTTGCATTCCATTACCGTACGGCAGAATCCGGCAGAACTGAGGAAAAGGGCCAGAAATTTACTGACTCTTTACATTGCAGCCGGGTTAGATCCGGTAAAAAATTGTATTTATTATCAGTCCCATGTTTCTGCCCACGCGGAGTTAGCATGGATTTTAAATTGCTTTACCTATATGGGGGAAATGCAGCGTATGACCCAGTTTAAGGATAAGGCGGCAAAACATGCGGATAATATCAATACGGGACTGTTTACGTATCCGGTTCTGATGGCAGCAGATATCCTTTTATTTCAGTCTGATGTGGTTCCTGTGGGAGTAGATCAGGTGCAGCATCTGGAAATTACAAGAGATATCGCAGAACGTTTTAATAATATATACGGGGATGTCTTTACGATTCCGGAAGCATACATTGGAAAAGTAGGGGCAAAGATTCAGAGTCTTCAGGATCCGTCTAAAAAAATGTCAAAATCAGATGAAAATGTGAATGCAAGCATTTATTTAACAGATGATCCTGATACAATAATCCGGAAATTTAAACGTGCTGTAACGGATTCGGTGGGATGTGTGCAATATACGGACGAACAGCCGGGAATAAAGAATTTGATTACCATTTATTCTGCTTGTACAAAGAAAACACCGGAAGAAGTGGTTAAGGAGTTTGAAGGAAAAGGGTACGGTGACTTCAAAATGGCAGTTGGCGAAGCAGTGGTATCGGTTTTAAAACCGATCCAGGATAAGCAGGCAGATCTTTTGAAAAATAAGGATTATGTTGACCAAATCATTAAAACAAATGCAGAAAAGGCAGGCTATATCGCCAATAAGACACTTCGTAAAGTACAGAAAAAAGTGGGATTCCCGGAACGGGTCAGATAAAGACAGATTTTTAAAATGTGGAAAATTATTCCATAGAGTATTAATGAGATAAATAAAAGAGAAAGGCAGAGATACAATCTGAAATAGGATTTTTGTATCTCTGCCTTTAATATTACGGATGTTCATCAAAATCAAATCCATCTTCCTGAGAATCGGAAGCATCAAAGTCAGATTCCGAATAGGAGGGCGTCCCGCTCCAAAATTCTTTACCGATGACGCGGCGATGTCCTCTGGAATGCTCGATATCTTCCGATAACATATTTTTTACAGATATCGGTTGTTTGATGTTGATGAGACGAACCTCAGATTCCGTATCTGCCCGACAGGTCAGAATAATGGTTCCTGTGCCAAAAATCTTTTGAGCCAAACTTCTTTGAAGGGTAATATCAACAATACGATAGAGAAGTACTTCATCGTATTTTGTATTAAGAAGTCCCTTTTGGGTATAAATACGATCATTACTTAGCTGATATTTTGTAAAACTGAATGGAAACCACATGAAATGTTTGCGGTCCAGCCATTTGATTGTCGTGGATGCTGCCATGGTATGCACCTCCTTTTTGTTCCAAGTATAACACAGAAACAAAGGATTGAAAACCCGGATCTCTGCCAATCGTTTTTGGATCTTTTGGTATTTACGGTTACGTGGGCTCTAAAAGAAAGGATATTGCAATTTTAATGGGAATCCAGTACAATAAAACCGATATAGAGGCAGCCAATAGCCAAAAAGGCACTGGACTGCGGGAGGAATTGGAATGAATAAAATTATAAAAATTGCAAAACTCATTTATGAGTATACAAAGTATGGAGAAGAGGGAGATGTGGTCGGAAAAACGAGAGCCATTGATGATGTGTCCTTAGAAATCGAAAAAGGTGATTTTGTGGCTATTCTGGGACATAATGGGTCGGGAAAATCGACTCTGGCAAAACATCTCAATGCAATTTTTTTACCGACAGAAGGTACAGTATGGTTGGGAGAAATGGATACGAAAGATACCGATCATATTTGGGATATTCGTCAAAGGGCGGGTATGGTATTTCAAAATCCGGATAATCAGATTATTGCCAATGTCGTGGAAGAAGATGTGGCATTTGGACCGGAAAATCTGGGTGTACCTTCTATGGAAATTTGGGAACGGGTGGAAAAGAGCTTAAAAGCAGTGGGAATGACAGCATATCGGCGGCAGTCACCCAATAAATTGTCCGGAGGGCAAAAGCAGAGAGTTGCCATTGCCGGTGTTGTGGCTATGAAACCGGACTGTATCATTATGGATGAGCCTACGGCTATGCTTGATCCTCATGGAAGAGCAGAAGTTATAGAAACTGTGGAAGAATTAAATCGTACAGAAGGAATTACGGTGGTATTGATTACCCACTATATGGAAGAAGTGATTCATGCTAATCGTGTGATTGTTATGGATGACGGAAAGCTGGTTATGGATGGAACACCGCGGGAGATTTTTTCTCAGGTAGAAAAATTGAAATCTTATCGTCTGGATGTGCCGCAAATGACGGAACTTGCATATGAATTGAAAAAGGAAGGACTCCCTTTGAGAGATGGTATTTTAACTGTCCAGGAGCTGGTGGATGAATTATGTCAATACGTTTAGAAAAAATTGATTATATATACGAACCGGATACCGCATTTCCCGTACACGCGACGGATCATGTGAGCTTAACCATACATGACGGTGAATTTATTGGTTTGATTGGACATACCGGTTCAGGAAAGTCTACATTGATACAGCATTTGAATGGATTGATTCGCCCTACCAGCGGAAAAATATATTATAATGACAAAGACATTTATGGAGACGGTTTTTCCATGAAAGAACTGCGTAGTAAAGTGGGATTGGTATTTCAGTATCCGGAACATCAATTGTTTGAATCGGATATTTTGTCGGACGTTTGTTTTGGACCTAAGAATCTGGGGTTACCCAAAGAAGAAGTGGAGCGTCGTGCCAAACATGCATTGGCACTGGTCGGCATGGATGAATCTTTTTATGGTTTGTCTCCATTTGAATTATCCGGTGGACAGAAACGACGTGTAGCGATCGCCGGGGTTTTGGCGATGGAACCGGAAGTGCTTATTTTGGATGAGCCAACTGCCGGATTGGATCCAAAAGGAAGAGACGAGATTTTGAATCAGGTAAAGAAGCTTCATGAAGAGAATCAGATGACGATTATATTGGTATCCCACAGCATGGAAGATGTAGCGCGTTTTGCCAGCCGTTTGATTGTTATGGATCACGGGAAAGTCCAATTTGACGGAACACCGACAGAAGTATTCCGCCATTATAAAGAACTGGAAACAATGGGACTGGCAGCACCTCAGGTAACATATCTTATGCATGCGCTCAAGGAAAAGGGATGGGACGTGAATTTGGATGCGATTACCGTGTCTCAGGCAAAGGAAGAAATACTTCGAGTGATAAAGAAAAAATAGTTTGTATAATGCAAAAGCTGTGTTGGCAGCGGAATGAGAGGAAACATGATTCGAGATATTACATTGGGCCAATACTATCCAATCGGATCCCCGATTCATAGACTGGACCCTCGTACAAAATTGGCTGGTACGTTAATATTTATTATAGCTTTGTTTGTGGCAAAAGGACTTTGGGCATATATCATTGCCACCATATTTTTGGGAGCAGTGATACGGGTATCCAAAGTACCGTTGTCTTATATGGTGCGTGGACTGAAAAGCATTGTTATTTTGTTATTGTTTAGCGTTGTGTTTAACATATTTTTTATCCGGGATGGAGTAGTTTTAGTTCAGATTGGATTTATTACGATTACTGCGGGTGGATTGATTCAGGCCGCCTATATGGCCGTGCGTCTGATTTATTTAATCATAGGTTCTACACTTATGACATTGACGACTACCCCAAATGATCTGACCGATGGATTGGAAAAAAGCCTGGGATTTATGAAAAAAATTCATGTTCCGGTGCATGAGATTGCCATGATGATGTCCATTGCTCTTCGTTTTATCCCCATATTAATAGAAGAAACGGATAAAATCATGAAAGCACAAATGGCACGCGGTGCCGATTTTGAAAGTGGTAATTTAATACAAAAAGCAAAAGCAATGGTTCCGCTTCTGGTGCCACTTTTTATATCAGCATTCCGCAGAGCTTCAGATTTAGCCATGGCCATGGAAGCAAGGTGTTATCATGGAGGAGATGGCAGAACAAAAATGAAACCCTTGCGGTATCAAAAAAACGATAAGATTGCTTATGGAATTTTGCTTTTCTTTTTGGTATTGATGATTCTTTTGCGTTTGGTCGGATAAATGTGTAAAAATGTGAGAAAGGCAAATTGAAAAAAATGAAACGAGTAAAACTGGTAGTGGCTTATGATGGGACGAATTATTGTGGATGGCAGGTGCAGCCCAATGGTGTAACGATAGAAGAAAAATTGACGGAAGCATTGCGGGATTTATTGAAAGAAGAAGTTATGATAATAGGAGCCAGTCGGACTGATTCCGGTGTTCATGCATTGGGAAATGTGGCGGTTTTTGATACAAATACCAGAATTCCGGCGGATAAAATCTGTTTGGCATTAAATCAACGGCTTCCGAAGGATATCGTAATCCAAAGTTCTTGTGAAGTTCCTCTTACCTGGCATCCCAGAAAATGTAATTCTGTCAAAACATATGAGTATAAGATACTGAATCGGAAAATTCCTCTTCCGGGGTGCCGTCTGGATTCTTATTTCTATTATATGAAATTAGATGTGGAAAAAATGAAAAAGGCAGCAGCCTATTTGATTGGTGAACATGATTTTAAAAGTTTTTGTTCCATTCGAACACAGGTGGAGGATACGGTTCGGACAATCTATCAGATTACAATCGATCGCATAGCGGTGGAATATTCAGATGTGGAGTCTTCCGGATTTGAAGGGATGATTCGGATACGGATTTCCGGCAATGGTTTCCTCTATAATATGGTTCGAATTATTGTGGGAACACTTCTGCGTGTGGGAAGTGGATATTATTCTCCGGAATATGTAAAAGAGATTTTGGAATCCAGAGACCGCGCAAAGGCGGGACCCAAAGCACCGGCTCATGGGTTGACATTGATATCCATACAGGAAGATTCTGTTTTACAGGATGAGGTTGAAACAGAAAATTCCATGCTTCATTATAAATTGATACAAAGAGAAGTTGAAAAAAAGGGAATCGCCTATTTGATATTATATCGGTGCCGGGATGAGGATTTTACTTCCTCCCTGCTGCGCATGACAAAAAAAGCTATCCGTAACGGGGCAAAAAAACTTCGCGTATATGATGTACAGGGAAGAATTTATGATGGTATGCAGCTGCAGTATTTTACATACCGTTTTTATACCAGAATGGATCTTTTGCAATGGAATCCTGAAAAATATGCATCTTACCGAAATAGCATGGGAGAAGATTTCAAGATCAATCTTGTACCCATGGGTACAGAACTGGCTGAGGATTATGTGAGATTATATAATGAAAGTTTTTTCAACGTTCCCAATAGTCGCACGTATTGTGTGGAAGATGTGATGGAGTTCTTAAATGACAATACGAGAAATGGGTTTATTATCCGATGCGGAAATGATGATGTGGGGATCATTGAGATAAAATGGGAAGAGAAGAATGTATATATTGATGCATTGGCATTTCTTCCAAATGATCGAAAAAAAGGATATGGCACACAGCTGATGCGGCGTCTTTTGGATCAGATTCAAAAATGGGATATTTCCGGCATTTTTCTTATTGTGGCTTCTGCGAATCATGAGGCATATCGACTGTATGAATCCATGGGGTTTGAGTGGAAAGAAACGAAGTCCAGTTGGTATGAGACAGAAGACAAGAAGCAAAAAGAAGAATCCGATGAGGAAGATGAGTAAAAAAGGTGGAAAGGCAGGACACAAAATGACACCTCAAGATTTAAAAAAGAAACTGAATTTTGTAAATCATAAAAGCTATGGAATGTATAAGGAGCTGCAGGGAAACTATACGTTTTCACAGTATGTGCTTTATATTGACCATGTGCAGGGAGATCCTTTTGCAGCACCTTCCAGAGTACGTGTCCGTATTTCGGAAAAAATGCATCAGATGAAGAAAGAATGGTATGATACGAAACAAAAAAAACGGGCTCTGGAAGATTATCTTTTGCGTTTGGTTTTAGCAAGTATCCGACGGTATGAAAACAGAAATATGGGATCCGGGAAAAGCGGCTCCATTACTACATGCCGGACAGGACAGGAAGTGTTGGAACGGATCGCAGTGATTTTTGACAAAAGTGAGTTGGAAGTCAGAATGGAAATTGGTTTTCCGGCGCGAGGAAGGACGATTCTTGCGGATGAACTGGAAACCATACTTTTTTCCATCCTTCCACAGATACTGGAACATGCATGTTACAAAAAGAATTTAAAAGAATCGGAAATAGAAAAACGGATCCTGTTGGCAGTAGAGCAGGAGGAAATAAGAAAGCAGATGAAAAAGAAAGGATTGATTGCATTTTTGGCAGATGGTTCCATTCTTCCAAGAGAAAGCGGTGTATCCGAACGTCCAATGAAAGATGCAATCCCTTTTTCTTCACCGGATTCTATGCGGGTAACTATGGAATTGTTCAATGGAAAGACCATAAGCGGGATGGGAATACCAAAAGGCATTACGGTCATTACAGGTGGGGGATATCATGGTAAATCCACACTTTTAAAAGCTCTGGAGCGGGGCGTTTATGATCATATTTTAGGTGATGGCCGAGAGTATGTTTTGACGGATGAGAGTGCCTGGAAAGTACGGGCAGAAGATGGCCGTTATATTCAGGAATGTGATATATCTCCATTTATCTCGAATCTTCCGGGTGGACAGGATACAACTAAATTTTCCAGCTTAAATGCATCAGGAAGTACTTCCCAGGCTGCCAATGTTATTGAAGGAATTGAAAGTGGGACAGAAGTTTTTTTGATTGATGAAGATACTACAGCAACCAATTTCATGGTTAGAGATGAATGGATGAGCGAATTAGTGGCAGATGAAAAAGAGCCGATTACACCGTTTATCAGGAAAATCAGAAGTTTATATGAGGACAGAGGAATTTCTACGGTGATTGTCGTTGGAAGTTCAGGAGATTATTTAACGGTAGCAGATCATGTACTTCAAATGGATTGTTATCGGATTAAAGATGTGACAGATCGGGCAAAAGAAATCAGCAAAAAGATTCCTGTTCCTGGGGATCAGAAGTTTCCAGACATGAAGTTTGACAGACCGTTTACCGGAAAAATGCCTACAGATAAATATGGTGATTATAAAATTAAAACAGGTGGATGTGATACATTAATTTTAAATAAAGAAACCATTGATCTTCGTTATCTGGAGCAGATTGCTGATCCGGGACAATTGGTAACACTTGGGGCAATGCTTCGTTTTGTTTTGAAATGTGGATGGACAGGAAAACTGACAAAACAACAGATGGTAGACGCCCTATATCAGGAAATAGAGAAGAAAGGCTTTCTTTCGGTGATACCAAACGGTTATTCGGCAGGGCATCCTGTAATGCCAAGAAAGCAGGAAGTGTATGGTATGTTAAATCGCTGGAGGAGATCGTGAAATTTGATTTATTGGTAACAGTTCAGCCATAGGACTGTGACGGAAACCAGTCAGACCTATGAGCTGAGCGCCTGTAAATGAGTAAAACAGTGGCGACAGCCACAATAAGCACGCAGTGCGGTTTTACGAATGGCGCGGCTGAACTGTTACATTTATTGAAGTAAAAAATATAAAAAGTGATTGACACACCCCGATATGTGTAATATAATATAAAGGCTGTTATAAGTTGACAGTTATAAATAGGTGAGAAGAATGTATAGCCAAAGCCCCGGTATTACATTTTTTCATAAATAGTATGATAGAATGAGTTTTCATAGGAGGTTAACCAATGAAGAGTTACATGGCAAGTCCTGCAACAATTGAAAGAAAATGGTATGTAGTTGACGCTACTGGATATACATTAGGTCGTTTGGCATCAGAGGTAGCTAAGGTTTTAAGAGGAAAGAATAAGCCAATTTTTACTCCTCATATCGATACAGGTGATTTCGTAATCATCGTAAATGCTGATAAGATTAAAGTAACAGGTAAGAAGATGGATCAGAAGATGTATTACAGACATTCTGATTATGTAGGTGGTTTCAAATCCTCAACATTAAGAGAAATGATGGACAAGAAGCCAGAAGATGTACTGAAATTGGCAGTTAAGGGAATGCTTCCAAAGGGACCTTTGGGAAGACAGATGATTAAGAAACTGAATGTATACGCTGGCCCAGAACATCCACATGCAGCACAGAAGCCAGAAGTATTAACATTTTAATCGGTAGTGGAAGGAGGAAATTACAGTGGCTAAGGAAAAGTTTTACGGAACAGGAAGAAGAAAGAGCAGTATTGCCAGAGTATATGTAATGCCAGGAACTGGTAAGATTACTATTAATAAAAGAGATATTGATGAATATTTTGGTCTGGAAACATTAAAGGTTGTTGTTCGTCAGCCGTTAGCTGCTACAGAAACAGCAGATAAGTTTGATGTGATCGTAAATGTACATGGTGGTGGTACAACTGGTCAGGCAGGTGCTATCCGTCATGGTCTGTCCAGAGCTTTGTTACAGGCTGATGCTGATTATCGTCCTGTATTAAAGAAGGCTGGTTTCTTGACAAGAGATCCAAGAATGAAAGAAAGAAAGAAATACGGTCTCAAAGCAGCTCGTCGTGCTCCACAGTTCAGCAAGAGATAATCAGATACAATTATATACGATTCAAAACGCTGTATGGTGTTGTATGGCCTCCCAGGACATTTGTTCTGGGAGGTTTTTTACTTTATAGGAAAGTTCGATTTTTATTGAAACTATAAATGAAAAGAGCCCGCACAAAGTCGGGCACAAGAATAAGATGACACCGGTTAGAAGATGTAAAAACCTTCTACACC
>JAPFDH010000079.1 GCA_026169045.1 Lachnospiraceae bacterium
GTATTGGAACGATTGCAGTATTGGGCTAAGGCAGTACAGCAGGACGAAGAAAAGGTATTGCATAAGATACAGAAAGTCGGTAATGCAGAGCGAATACGGGCAAAGAAGAAAAAGGTAAATGCCTTGAAGAAAGCCGAGAACCGACAAAATGAGATTGACCGTTTGTTTGCGAAAATGTATGAAGATAGAGCCTGTGAGAAGATAACGGAACGAAACTTCATTATGCTGTCGGGTAAATATCAAAAGGAACAGATAGAACTAGAACAGCAGATAACTAACCTAAGAGAACAATTAAGTAAAATGGAACAGGATATGATAGGTGCTGAAAAGTGGATTGAGTTAATCAAGGAGTATTCCGTACCAAAGGAACTGACAGCACCGTTATTAAATGCAATGATAGAAAAAATCCTAATTCACGAAGCAACAACGAATGAGGGAAACGAAAGAATACAGGAAATAGAGATATACTACCGATTTATTGGAAAAGTAGACTGATAATGAGGTTTCATATCTTTAACTAAGGGAGACCGAAAAGTCTTATCCGGATATCACTCTTCTGGCTCCAATTGCCCGATTATTAGATATAAATTTGGAGACATTGTTATCTTTTCAAGAAGATTTAACAGATCAAGAAATACATGAAATTATTTATAAAGCAGACCAGAAGTTTAAAACAGAATCATATGAGGAAGTTTTTCAGTGGGCAAAAAAAATACTGGAACAATATCCAAACTGCCAGCAGTTAATGTTGGATCTTGCAGTTATTCTTGATGCACAGTGTATGATACAGAAGGTTTTAAATGAAGCAGAATATGAAGAATATTGTTGTTCTTTGTATATTCGTTCTTTGGATAGCAGTGATGAATCGATACGAATGAGGGCGGCAGATTCATTGGTAGGTTTTTATATGAGAAAAAAAGAATATGAAAAAGCAGAAAAGTATCTGGAGTATTTTTCACCGCAAAATCCAGAGAAAAAAAGAAAGCAGGCTCAAATTTATGCAGAGATGGGAAAAACAGAGGATGCCTACAAAGCCTATGAAGAACTTTTGTTGACGGACTATCAGAGGATTAGTATGGAGTTATATGGAATGTACATGATTGCTTTGAAAGAAGAAGATAAAAGTAAGGCACAAAAATTGATTGAAAAGCAAAAAGAACTGGCATATTGTTTTGAAATGGGAAAATATTATGAAATATCAAACGGACTTGAGTTTGCTACAATGGAAAAGGATTCGGAAAAGGTGATTCAAATAATGGAAGAAATGCTTTCCAGTGTGGATCATATTGGAGATTTCAGGAAGTCTCAGCTCTATGAACATATGGATTTTAAAGAAATAGATGGTGAGTTTATAGAAGACTTAAAGGAGAATTTGAAAAAATGTTTTGGTGATGAAGAAACATATGGATTTTTGAAAAATAATAAAAAATGGAAACAACTGGTCGGAAAATAGTGTTTTATGTAAGATGCAGTTTTGACTTGCGGAATGTTCTGTAAAAGGTAATAGAACCTATGTTACAAAGACTATATGTGAAAAAGCTACTTTATATTAATAAAACCATGTCTAATGTTTGTGGATATCTAGTTCCAAACATTTATAAGGCTAGTCAGTATCTTCTTGATATTTTTGTCATTTTGTGGTTTTTTAGCTTCAGTGATCTATGTGTAGAGATATTTATTTATATAGATTAAAGTGAGATAGATGAATCTATCTAAATACAGACACATTTTTCCATAAAGTATATTAATCTTGAGTCGATGTTAAGGTTATGGAAATAGTCGAAAAAGTAAAATTGAAACAGTAAAATAATATCATAAATTTCGCTATATTATATAGTATACTTGACTTTGATAGTACTATATAGTACTATTTTTGTAGGAGGTGTTGTATGATAAGGACAAACGGTGGATTTCTTATTACTCAGATCAAGCAAGTGCAGGGAAGAATTTTTGATATGTTACTTCAAAAGGCAGGAATAGAGGAGTTTAATGGAGCACAGGGAAGAATTTTGTATGTGCTTTGGCAAGAAGATGGACTTGCTGTTGTTGAATTGGCAAAACGTACAGGACTTGCAAAAACAACATTAACAAGTATGCTGGAAAGAATGGAAAAAAAAGGATTTTTAAAGAGAGTTCCAGATATTAAAGACAGAAGAATGCTTAAAATTTATCTTACAAAATCAGCTCGAATGTTAAGTGAGCAGTATAATCAAGTTTCTGATGAAATGAGTCGGATATTTTATAAAGACTTTTCAGAAGAAGAGATAGTTGTATTTGAAACCACATTGAAGAAAATATTAGGCAATTTGGTACAGCAGGAAAAAGATGTTTAGTTTGTAAAATTGCTATTAAGAATGGAGTTCAAGAATATGGTGAAAAGTAAAAAAGAAGAAATTAAAGCAGTGATAGCAAATGCCTCAAATGTCTATGTTGCATCTGTGGATGAAAATGGATATCCAAATATTAAGGCTATGTTTGCACGCATGCAAGAGGGAATATATCACTATATGTCTACTAATCTTTCGAATAAAAGAACACAACAATTTATAAAAAATAATAAGTGCAGTTTATATTATTGTGATGAACGGTCATACAAAGGTGTGATGCTTCTTGGGTGGATTGAAGTATGTACAGACCAAACTACAAAGTCATTACTATGGAGAGATAGTGATATTATTTATTATTCTAAAGGAGTTGATGATCCAGATTATTGTGTATATAGATTTGTGGCTGAAAAAGGAAATTACTATTACGGATTACAAAATATTGATT
The DNA here is from genome assembly GCA_026169045.1 of Lachnospiraceae bacterium. Lineage (GTDB taxonomy): Bacteria > Bacillota > Clostridia > Lachnospirales > Lachnospiraceae > Fimimorpha. The sequence continues at coordinate 2,773 of JAPFDH010000079.1, forward strand.
TTGACGCTAGTGAATTGGAGTAAGGTATAATAAATGGGCAGAAAGGAGTGAATGCTGAATATGGAATGTTCTGATATAGTATCAGTTTTAAGAGATGCCCAAAGTAATAATTCTAGAGAATGGTATATGCAACAAAAAGAAGTATTTAGAGAGATACATGCTTTTTTGAATAATTTATATTTTATAGTAGCATCCAAGTTATATAAAAAAGTAAATATAGATGTAAATTCTAGAAAAAGTATTTCTAGACCTTATAATGATCAAAGGTTTGGGAACAGACCTTATTTACGTGAAAATTTGTGGGTAACATTCCAAAAGAAAGAATGTCCTGCACCAGCTTTTTTTATAGAGTTTTCACCTTGCGGAATTAGAATAGGAATGGGATATTATTCTGCTACACCGACGCAGATGAGAGATCTGAGGACAAAAATAGATAGTAATCCTAAAGGGTTTTCTGACATGTTAGAAAAGATATTGTTGGATAAAGATATACATGTTATTGGAGAACAATATAAAAAAAAACAGTACGCATCAAATTATGAAGGATTATTAGGAGAAATTTATAGTTATAGAAGTGTTTATTTTCAGAAAATAATTCCGGTAAGTAATTGGAACAATATAGAATACATATCAACTGATACTTTTGTAAAGTTAGTACCAATGTATAAAGTGTTTGTAGAAGAGAGTTAGAGAGAAGCGATTGCCTTTTGAGAATATAGCAAGTATATTTTGCCTATGGACTATAGTTAAGTAAGTAGACACTTTTGAATTAGAAAAAACTTTTTGGAAAGCGATTGTTGGTCTGATTCCTAAAAAGTTCTTCTTTTTAATTGGGAGTTAATATCCCAAGAAAACCATGGGGGTTGGAATGATAGAAACATTTAAGGTATTATTCAAAGATGGATAACAGAAGTTCTTGCAATTATTTTTTTAGATATTTCAAGAAACTTTCGCAACAGGTATTAGCGAAAGAATAACCTTTCTTTGAAAGAGATTTCACAACACTAAGTGCATCTAATAATTGTTGAAATACGAATGTGCTATATTGAGATTCTCGATCAGAATGAAACATAATAAAAAATGGAAACAACTGGTCGGAAAATAGTGTTTTATGGAAGATTTATGTCGGGGATTTGGTAGATAAATGCTTTTATCTTGCATCAATTGCCAGGAACAATGCAATATAACAAGCAAAATCCCCGATACGCTTTCTGTCATTGCCCAGTTGTTCACGCCATTGTGAACCAAGTTCTTTTTCGATTCTGGCAATAACATTAATAGAAGAAATAAAGGCATCATGTGCAATGGTGCGTGATTCGTTTGTTTCTATTTTCTTTTCTTTACTTAAAAAGTTCCATTCGGCACGTATATGAGCATATCGGACAGCTTTTTCTAACATGCGATTATACAGGTCGAGAATATCTTCATCGGTCCGGTCTATGTTTTCATTCATTATCTGATAGATTTTCATTGCTTCTTCATATTCTAAAGTATTGTTCATATTGTATTACCTCCTATAAAATGATTTGTTTCTTATATTTTACTACATAATTTTATTAAAGAAAAGTTAGTTATTTTAGCCATTGTTTGAATGGTCTTTTAACATTGGGAACAAAGGTGAAAAGCTGGTTGCGTCGTCGTATTGTATCGGCTATAATATTTACATGAGTGTATGTTGTATGTATGTTAATATGATTCGGATATTATAAAACAAGAGTAGGATATGCAGTTAAAATGATAGGAAAACAAAGAAGATATACATAAATATGAAATAGATAAGTATTGGGGGATGGTTGAATGACAAAATTCAGTGGGGAAGCCGAACAAATCATGATTGAACGTTTTGGAAAGGATACGATTATTGCATTAGCGACAACAGAAAATGAAATTCCTTATGTACGATATGTAAATGCCTATTATGAAAATGGGGCATTTTATATCATTACGCATGGGCTTTCCAATAAGATGAAGCATATAAAAGTTAATTCCACTGTTGCAATTGCAGGTGATTGGTTTACGGCACATGGAAAAGGTATTAGTCTGGGATATTTCGGGAAAAAAGAGAATGGTGCAATTGCTGAAAAGCTAAAAAAAGTTTTTGGTGAATGGATTGATAACGGTCATACTGATTTTAATGATGAAAACACCATTATTTTGCGTGTGGATCTAACGGATGGTCTGTTATTATCGCATGGTACAAGATATGAGCTATAGTTTTTTTGATTTGTAAGTGTGTGATGGAAGCATGATGGTATTATATTAGCGGAGATATACAAAAAAGTGAAAATATAGTGTTGGCGTATGGGTTTGCACAAAAAATTGGAAATAGTTGAGGGGTTTTATGAAACGAGAATTAGGAATTGCGAGATGTGGTCTTGCATGTTGCTTGTGTTCAGAAAATGTTGACTGTAATGGATGTGGTTCGAATGGTTGTCCAGATAATAATTTTTGTGAAAATAAAAAATGTTCGACTGCAAAAGGGTTGACACATTGTTATAAGTGTGAAGAAAATTGTAAAAAAGGACTGCTGGGTAAGATTAAACCATATACATTTACTTTATTTGCTAAAAAGTATGGCGAAGAAAAACTTTTGGACTGTTTAGAGAGAAATGAGAAAAATGGAGTTGTATATCATCGCGAGGGTATAATCGGAGATTATGATGATTTTGATGATGTAGAGCATTTAATGAATTTTATTTTAACAGGAGTACGATAAATCGGGCTTGAAACATTGCTACACATTAAAATGTCTGGAACAGCCCTTGGGGATGGTAATGTTCCAGTAATATAGGTCAAACCGAAAAAAGGCCTTACTGAATTGAATGGAATCAATTGGGTAAGGCCTTTTTTCATTCTTTTTATTTAGTGTGCATAGAGTATTGGTTTTTTAATATGCAATAGGAACATCTATTTCCATATTTCCTTTTGGATAACTTACACAAGGATGGATAAAACCAAATTTGATATCGGCACTTCTGCGTCCGTCCCGACCTTCCGCCACAACATATTCTCCATCGATCCATTTACTGTGACAGAATCCACATCCACCGGCACGGCATTTGTTTGGTGCATTTAAACCGGCTCTTTCCATTGCTACCAGGATTGTCTCATTTTCCAAAGCAGGTATGGTATATACCTGATCCCGCATATGGACTGTCAGAGTATATGTTTTAGGTTCCGTGATAGGAAGATCCTGGCAACAGGTAGCGTCTTTGTGAATGGCTTTGCGGGGTAAGTTATATGTGGATAATTGGGCAGTAACAAATTCGTACATTTTAACCGGTCCGCACATGAAGAAAGTAGAATTGGCAATATCAGCATATTGTTCGATCAGTTCTCTGGTAATAAAACCATGTGCATAGCCTTCTTTTTCTTCATTGCTCAAAACATATACGACTTTGAGACCATGTTTGCCGAATTCATCCAGCTGATCTTTGTAGGCCAGATGTTGTTCGTCGGTTGCCCCGTAGAATAATGTCATTGAAAAATCTTCGCTGCCTTCCAGCATACTTTTTGCCATAGAAAGAAATGGTGTGATGCCACTTCCTCCTGCAATGCCAATGATTTGTTTTTGATCTCTTAAGGAATCATAGTGGAATTCTCCGCTGGGCTCTGTCATCATAAATGTATCATGAACTTTTGCTTCTTTATGCATATAGTCAGAAAAATAACCGGCAAGTTCTATGGCTAATACCAGACGATTGGATAAAGCATCTTTGGGAGAAGAAACAATAGAATAAGGGCGGCTGACCAATCCGTTATCGATATGCGCCTGTAAAGAAACATATTGTCCCGCCTGAAAGAACGGGAATGCAGGGGCGTCTTTGCGCTCAAAGACAAATTCTTTTATACGGTCGTTAAGTGTGTTAATTTCAATTAATTCCACCTGCATATAGCCGGGATGCAGACGTTTTGCCAATTCATTTGTACGATATGAGGTTGGCAGTGGAGTATCGGAACCATTGCTCAACGCTTTTTGGCGATTTGGAACCAGCTGTTTAAAGCGCAACATATCCATAAATCCAAATATTTGTTTTTTAAATTTCATTTATTTCACCTCCGCGTTGATATCGCCGACTGTTTGCCGACCGGAAAGATCGCCGGAGACATACGAACTGGAATATCCGCTGGAGCGCATTGCATAACCACCGGCAAAACGAAGTCCCGGAAATAATTTGGCATCTTCTTTCATCATCATCATTCTTGGCATCAGACTATCCCAATCACATGTTTCATAACCATAGATTACGCCTTGTGGATGACCGCAATATCTGGCGTAAGTGGTTGGGGATGCAACGGCGATTTCTTCAATGGAATCTTTGATTTTGCAGCCGGTCTCCCTTTCAAATACATGGATCATATCTTCGGCAATTTTATTTTTCATTCTAAAATAGTCTTCATCGGTGACGGAACCCCAGTCGTCACTCATAAACATGGTTGTAAAATACATCATACATGTTCCGGCTGGTGAACATTCCGGATATGCGTTGTTTAAACATACGGTTGCCTGTACGTGGTTTGTGGAGATTTTTTTCATTAAATCATACTGTTTTACCGTATCGGCAGTGTCATAGATAAAATAGTTATGGCTCTTAATTCCTAATTCTTCGGCAGATTTATTTAATCCTAAGAACAATGTGAAACCTCTGCCGGCAAAAGTACGTGCATTTGTTGCACGGACCATTTTTTCCGTCACTACATTTTTAGGAAGCATTTTACCAAATACCAAATGGGGAGAGCAGTTTGCAATGACATGTTTTGTTCGGATCGTTGGTAAGCGCAAAATATTGCTACGCTGCCCATGAATCACGCTTGCACCAAAATGATAGATGCAAGCGTTTTGCTCTATGTTTAGTTTTGACAGTTCGCTTTCGCAGTCTCGCTCCATGGGGCAAGCTGTTCCAACTGTTCA
>JAPFDH010000054.1 GCA_026169045.1 Lachnospiraceae bacterium
TTTCCTTTATCATTGAATTCATCATACAGACTCCTTATGTTTTTTCTCGTCAATTAAACAATAAGACAAATCTGTATGATTGGGAAGAGGTTTCGGTCTCTTCCCTTTATTTTTTTTGCCAATGATAATTATACTCTAAGACGAAATAGTGTGGGGAACTATTATTCAAATTTTTGTGTGTTACTTTACCGCACATGAGCATTAGACGCTGGCCGGTAACAGAGGCTTATAGCCTCAGAGTAAACCACCCGTTAGACGACAATGTCATTAAGTTTAGAATCTACGACTAAGACCCCTATATCTTAAATGGTATAGGGGTCCCTTACAAACGAGATTTTAAGAATTCATAAGTATTCTGGTGATGCACCATCTGCTTCAGCTTTTATCCAGCAACGAGCAAAATTGTCAGAAACAGCTTTTCCAAGTCTATTCAAAACAATAAATAGAACATTTGATAAAGATTGTCGATACGAAGGATATCGTATGATAGCTGTTGATGGAAGTCACATACATGTTCCTAATAATCCAGATGATCCTGATTCCTATGTATGCTCCAGAGAGAATGAACATTTTCATAATGAGTTTCATTTAAATGCATTTTGGGATATCTTACAGGGAACATTTATAGACGTTATATTACAAAAATATCGTACCCAGAATGAAGATCAAGCATTAATAGATATGATTGAACGTTTAGAATTAAAAGAAGCAATTATAGTATGTGACAGAGGATATGAAGCCTACAATAACATGGCGCATTTTCAAGAAGCAGGATTTAAATATGTAATACGCGTGAAGAAAATAGGAAGTTACGGTATTGCTGATGGTTTGGATATTCATAACAGTGGTGAATTCGATTTGAATATAAATCTTTCTCTCACCAGAAAGCATGATCAAAATATAAAAGAATTGGTTAAAAAAAGAAATAAATACAAATATATTCCTAATAATTCAAGATTCGATTATCTCGCTCCATCAAAAAGAACTGAACCAGTAGTGTTTTTTAATCTGGATTTTAGGATTTTACGTGTAAAAATATCAGAAGATGATTATGAAATGATAGTAACAAATTTGCCGGAAGATAAGTTCCCTCCCGAAAGGGTAAAAGAGATATATGGCATGAGGTGGGGGATAGAAAATTCTTTCAGAGACTTAAAATATATTATCGGATTACTGAGATTTCATTCAAAAAAGAGTCCGTTTGTAATCCAGGAAATATATGCCAATTTAATCATGCATAACATGACAGTAATAACAGCAGCATGCGGAAAATAGCAGAAAAGAAAACAAAACACATATATAAAATACGTTTTTCTACAGCTGCAAATATAGTGAAACGCCTTCTGGCTGGAGATGCATCACCTCCAGCTGCTGAAGTGTTGATTCAACGTAATCTCTCTCCTGTTCGCCCAAACAGGAAATATCCGCGAAAGAAAACTCCATTGAAGGCATCTATATAATTCGTATATAGAATAGCATAATAATGATGATATTGGAAGGAAGGCAGATGGAAATCTGCCTATTTAGAATACAAAAAAATAGTATAGGAAATAGAATTCAATCTATATACATTTCCTATACCATTTTTATATATTTAGTGCAATTGACTCAGACCTAACTTAATGACATTGCTGTTAGACGGGTAGTGCTGATTTGCGCACAGACAACGAGCCGTATGTGTATACAAGCATCCGCACACGGCGACTGTCCGCGAACGTGAGAAACACGCTTTGCGAGTTTCTCATCGCTTATATATTATTGGCTTAATTTCCAATTCATAGGATTATATTTTTACCTTAATGTTTGATAGTGTCAACAGATCCTTTATTATATGTCATCTAATGTTTAGACATAGGTGTTCACTACCTGACAGATAATTGGAAAATAACTTTTTTATGGTAATAAATAACGTGCTTGTTAGTATATGATTAAATTTATAATAGTACTAATAAAAATAGTTAAGATACTTGACACAGAAAAAGGAAAAGAATATACTGAAATTTATATTGGGCATATTTTATGAATGGTGTATTTTAACATGTGTAAAAAAACAGCTATTTTACTATTTTTAGAATGCAAATATGGAAAATATCTGTTTGTAAATAACAAAATGAATAGGGAAAAGCAAGGGGAATAGCATTAAGAGTGATACTTAATGAAATTGATTGTACAATTGTATGAACCAACAAGTGGCTGTATAGAAGTAGCAGATAGTGATGGGGATAGAAATGAAAAACAAGGCTCTCTTTTTTCCTATGTCTCCCAATCCTGTGATGTATTTAAAGGTACGATTCGTGAAAATATTGGTTACGGAAAAGCAGATGCTTCTTTTGAAGAAATTCAGGAAGCAGCCAGAAAGGCTGGATGTCAGTCATTTATTGAACGTTTACCGGATGGATATGATACTGTGATTGAGGAGAATGGTACGAATCTATCCGGTGGACAGAAACAAAGAATTGCTATTGCGAGGGCACTTCTGAGAAATTCTCCCATACTGGTGCTGGATGAAATGACTTCTGCCATGGACGTACAGACAGAAGAAGAGATTTTAGATGAGTTGATGAAAGAAGTAAAGGAAAAAACGGTGTTGATGATTTCCCATAGAATGCGTATGACACAAAAGATGGATCGGATTGTGGTTATGAAAGAGGGACAGATTGTGGAGGATGAAAGTTATGAGAGATACATAGAAAAAGGAAGAGCGTTTTAGTTTATGTAAAAAGGGTTTGACATTAAATGAGATTAGGAGAAGACATATGACTGAAAAATTTTTGTTGGGATGTAATTATTGGGCTTCCAATGCTGGTGCTGACATGTGGCGTTTTTGGGATTCTGAGTGTGTGAAAAAGGATCTCGCTGTTTTGAAGGAAAATAATGTGGAGGTATTACGTGTATTTTTAAATTGGCGTGATTTTCAGCCGGTGGAGCGATTATACGGCGAAAAAGGGCAACCGAGAGAATTATGTCTTGTAGGAGATATCCGTCCGTCCAATCCATATTTTCTGGATGAACGCATGATGGATCATTTTCAAGAGTTTTGTAGGATTGCACAAAGTCAAGGATTTCATCTGATTGTGGGGCTTGTGACAGGATGGATGAGCGGTAGGCTTTATATTCCACCGGCACTTTATGGAAAAAACATTTTTCATGATCCACTGGCGCTAAAATTACAACAGTTGTTAATTAAAGGTGTTGTCAGCAGATTTCGGAAAGAAGATAGTATCTATGCTTGGGATCTCGGAAATGAATGTAACTGTATGGGAACAGTCACTTCAGAGGAAGAGGCATATAGTTGGACAGCTTTTATTACAAATGCAATTCGTGCCTGTGATCCTTCACGAAAAATTTTTTCAGGAATGCATTCTCTTGAGCTGGAAGGATATTGGAACATTCAAGACCAAGGGGAACTGACAGATGAATTGACTACGCATCCCTATCCATATTGGGTAGAACATTGTCTTGTAGACCCACTCAATTCATGTCGGACATTGATGCATGCGACTGCACAGACGCAATATTATGCTACTGTATCAAAAAAACCTTGTCTTGTTGAAGAAATTGGCGGTATGGGTCCTATGGTAGCTGATGATGATCATAACGCAAAATTTATGCGTGTCAATTTGTTTTCCAATTGGGCAAATGGAGCTACGGGACTATTGTGGTGGTGTGCGCATGATCAAACGATGCTGTCTGCTCCGCCATACGATTGGAATATGTGTGAGCGTGAATTAGGTATGTTGGATCAGAATCGGCAACCTAAGCCAATGTTAGTAGAGATGAAAAAATTTGCTCAGCTATTAAAACAGCTGGATATTACACTTCCACATCGCAAATCCGATGGTGTCTGTATTTTAACACAGGGTCAGGATCATTGGGGAATTGCGTATACGACATATGTGTTGGCGAAACAGGCAAATTTAACAATTGATTTTACGTATTGTGAACAGGAGTTACCTGATTATGATTTATATTTCCTTCCATCCATTTCCGGTCAGACCATGAGTAAAGTGGCTTATGATTCTCTGAAAGAAAAAGTAGCAAAAGGAGCTACTTTGTATATTTCCATTGATGATGGTTTTTTGACTGAATTTGAAGAAATAACAGGATTGCATGTGGAACATTGCAGAAATACGCAAGAGGAAGGAGTTACAAAACTTCCAAGTGGAATACAGCTGTCCTATCGAAAACAGCATCCAATTCAATTATCAGCAACCAGAGCAGAGGTATTGGTCAAAGATGAAAAAGGATATCCAATATTATCCCAAACATCGTATGGAAAAGGAAAGGTGTTATTTGTTAATTTCCCTCTGGAAAAAATGTTAATTCATGTTCCGGATTTCACAGAAAAGTCGTATTACAAAGTATATTGTGATTTATTGGCTCCGGTTTTAGAGCAAAAAAAGGTTATTTCCGAAAATCCTTATATTGGGTTAACAGAACACGAAAAAGACGGAAAGAAAATGATTATTCTGATCAATTATTCCGCAGAATCTCAGCCGGTACGACTTTGTGTTAAACAACCATTTGTAATTGATGAAATATTGTATGGGAATATCGAAACTTTGCCTCCTTGTGATGCTGCTATTTTTACTATTCGTTAAGCAATTCTTTTATGAAAAGGAATTTGATCCGATTATCCATTGGGTTATGGTTGAAAACAGTGTAGAAAATCGTAATGCAAAAGGATAGAAATCGATGGGGTGCTTGTCTATGAAAAACATAATTCATGTCCTAAAATCCAGTCCGGGCGCTACTGGAAAAATAGTAATTTTGTTAGCCATTTATGCTGCGCAATCTATATTTCGGGTGGCACAGTCTGAAGTACTCAATCGCTCAACAGAGGCGATTGAATATAGAGATGCATGGATACTAAAGGAAGTGATGGTATTTGCTTGTATTGTATTGGCTGGAAATTTAATTATCGATGTTTTGCAAAAAATGTGTTTACAAAAATTTATAAATGATACGACACTTCATGTCCAGCAAGATTTGCTGACGCGAATGATGAAATTCAAAAGAAAACATTTTCTGAAGGAAGATGCCTCTTCCTATCTGACAGGAATTGCGGAATTTGCAGAAAGCATGGTAAATAGTTCTGTCTTGTGCTTTTTCGATACATGTGCCAGCATTGTTTCACTTGTTGTGTGCACGGTTTATATGGGGTATTTGAGCCTTCCCCTGACTGGATTTGTTTTGATTTATAATGTGATTATTCGTTTTGGATTGCGTAAATTAGAAAAACAGGTGAAGAAAAATGTACTGGAATGTAATCGTGTTGTAAAGAAAAATAACGGTTTTCTTGTGGAACTTTTGGAAAATATGTTGACGATTCGCGGATATCAAAAGGAGCCGTATTTTCAGAATGAACTCAAAGCGCACGAAACGAATACATATAAGAGCCGCATTCGTTCCTTTATATGGGATAATGGAATGAAAGAACTGATCTGGTGTACATTGAAGTTTGCGGAATTCATTTTGATTTATGGTGTGGGAGGTATTCTTCTTTATCATGGAACGATTGATTTTGGCGTATTTTTAGCATATCCGGTGGTGATGGATTATTTTGTAAAGGCGATTAATCAGCTTTTTTCAGCCTTGGTAGATAAAAACAAAGCATTGGCTGACATGGAGAATTTGGAGTTTTTGTATGAAGAATCTGACATGGAGGATGAGGAAGATCATGTGCCGTTTTTTTCTCAAGAGATCCGTTTCGAGCATGTTTCGTTTGGATTTGATTTGAAAAACGGAGAACGAAGAGAAATTTTAAAAGATGTTTCTTTTGTTATAAAACCAGGGGAAAAAGTATTGCTTGCCGGAGCAAACGGTCAGGGGAATCGACACTTCTTTATTTGATTAGTGGACAGCTTCGACCGGATTCAGGAGAAATTTTTTACGGAGATGTGCCTCTTGGAGGAAAAAACCTGGATGCAATTTGTAACAATTATGTACTGATCACACAAGAACACAATATGCTTCCATGCAGTGTCCTGGAGAATATAAAGCTATCAGAGGAAGAGGAAGGGGAGAAATGTAAAGAATTACTGAAACAGTTCCATATGGAATATGCGGCTGAGCGGAAGGCAGTTCTTTTGTCAGAGGGAGAGAAGCAGAGGGTAAATATTGCCAGAGCTTTTTTCAGAAGACAAAAAAGAGCGGTATTTTTGTTGGGAGATGAGATTTTTTCCAATATTGATCCGGAAAATGCGGATCATATTCAAAAAATGATTGAGAGTACCTTTGCCAATGATACAGTCATTATGGTTTGCCATGGTGAGACGGGATTTTTGTGGAATAAACGGATTATTGTTGAGAATGGCACGATACAGATGGAAACGAGGTGAGTGGGATGAAAAAAAAGGAAAAGAAAGCGATCCTGTTTTGGGAGTTTCTGAAAAAACAATGGGGATGGTTTGTCTCAATTTTTATCATCCTGTGTTCCTATGCTATTGTACGGACATATAGTATTTCTTTTGTTTCGAAAATTGTACAGCTGCTTCAAAATGAAGAATCCATATCTAAAATCATGATATTGGCTTTGATTGGATTTTGTTTTGCGGGAGCCGGATATGGCTTACGTTATATCGGATCAATTTTGTGTACATGGCTTACTGAGAAATTGGCATTGGAGACAAGATGCCGATTGATGGAACATTTACAAAAGATTCCGTATCGTACCTTTGAAACAAAAAAAATCGGACAGCTTCAATCGGTTCTTCGGAATGATGTTCAAAGAGGCGCGGATCTGATTTACACATTCTTTTCAAGAATTTTGCAGAATATACAGTTATTTATTGCTACATTTATTTATATGTTTTTGATACAGCCTTGGATGGCTACAGCCGTGGCACTTTTTATTTTGATCATGGCATTTTGCAATCAAAAGATTCTGGTAAAACAAAAAAAATATCAGAAGGTTTCCCGTGATGCAGCGGGAGAGGTAAGTGATTGTATTTTAAGCAGCTGCAAGGGAATGGCCAGTGTGAAGGCATATGGAGCACAATTATTTACAAAAAAGCTGTTTCAGCGTTGTAAAGAGCAATATAATCGAAGTGTCTATCGGGCAAAGGCAATTGACGCAGGACGGCTGAGTGCTTATAGCCTGGCCAATTATGCTACATTGTACGGAACGCTATTATATTTTGGATATCGCGGGATACAAGAACCGGCAATGATTGATGAGGCCCTCGTTTTTATTATATTATTAAGACAGTTATTGTTGCCTGCTGAAGTAATTTTTCGCTGGATGTCCAATGCAGTGGTGGGATTGGCATCTTGGGAGCGTATTGATGAGGTGTTTGATATACCGGTGAAAGAAGAGGAAAGAAGAGATTTGCCGGTGCCGGAAAAAGAAGCTTGTGCAAAACAAATTTTCTTTGGATATGAAGAGGATAAACCGCTAATCAATGGAATGGATATTCATTTTTCCAAGGGAGAATTCACTGTGCTCCGAGGACGAAGCGGATGTGGAAAGACAACGTTATGCAAGATTCTGTGCGGATTATATCCGGATGCCTCCATAAAATGGGAAATAGATGGAAAAGAACCTATGCATGGAAATGCAAAAAAATGGATTACCTATAGTCCTGCCCAATCACAGATTTTTTCTATGAGCATTTATGAAAATTTGGTATTTGATAATAAAGAGATTACAAGAGAAATGTGTATGGAACTGGCAGATGAATTGGGAATTGGAGAATGGATCCGTTCTTTGCCCCAGAGATTGGATACCGTGTTGGATGCCGGAGGAAAAATGTGTTCCGGAGGACAGAGACAGACCTTGATGAATATGCGGGCATTGCTTTCGGAAAAACCAGTATTGATTTTGGATGAGGCGTGTTCCGCACTGGATGTGGAGAAAAGAGAAAAATTATTACACTATTTGGAACGAAGGAAAGAGGAGAAGGCTATTTTATTGATTGCACATCAGGAAGAAGTGGGACAAAGATGTGAAAAAGAAATTGTCATGTAATGTTGGATCGTAACTGTTACGTTGGATCAGTGATCATTACTTGCAGCCATGGAAAGAAATATGGTATAGTACAATCGTGAATATAAGAGAGAAGGAATAGAAAATGAAGACAAAACGATTGTATGAGATGGATCCGTATCAGGTGTCCATGGAAGCCGTAGTAAAAGAGTGTATTTTACAAAACGAAGAAAAGCTGATTTTTGACCAGACTGTTTTTTATCCGGAAGGGGGAGGAGAACCCGGAGATAAGGGATGCCTGTATATAGAAAATGAACCTGGAGAATGGATACTATGGACAGAGGTGACGGATACCAGAGAAGAAAATGGAGAAATTGTTCATTATGTGAAGAAACCTTTACCGGTGGGAACAAAGATACGGGGAGAAATTCAATGGAAGACTCGGTATGCATATATGCAGAATCATACCGGGGAGCATATGGTGTCGGGGCGTGTGCATGAAAAGTACGGATATGATAATGTGGGATTTCATATGAGTAAGGACTCGGTGGTCATTGATTTCAATGGAGAATTAAATTGGGAACAACTCATGGAGATTGAGGAGGAAGTAAACCAGGGAGTGGATGACAATCTTTCTGTGAAAGTGGAGTATCCTTCCAGAGATGAATTATCCGGGATGATTTATCGAAGCAAGAAAGAAATTTTGGGTCAGGTGCGAATTGTCATCGTTCCGGGATATGACAGTTGTGCCTGCTGTGGAATGCATGTGGCAAAGACATCAGAGATTCAGATGATAAAAATCTTATCCGTACAGAATCATAGAGGCGGTGTGCGAGTGGAAATGATCTGCGGAAGAGATGCCAGAGAGGATTATAGAAAGAAACATGAGCAATCGGTAGAAGTGGCCCGTTCATTTTCTGTGAAACCCTATGAAATTACGTTAGCTGTAAAAAGAATGTTGGAGGAGAATAGTCGTCTGAAGATGCAGCTTTCTCAGGTGCAGGCAAGGCTGGCGGAAGAGATCATGGACCGGATGGAAGATGGACAGAGGACGATTGTGCTGACGGAAGAGGGCAGTGACAGTATATTAAGTGAAGGATGTGATCCCAATCAGGTTCGCCGGCTTGTAAACCTGGCAAGGGAAAAAGCAGTGCATGTGTTGGCACTTACAAGAGGAAATAAAGAAAAAGAGTACCGTTATATCATCGGAAGCGGAGAGGATGCCAGAGTCTTAGCAAAAGAAATGAACGAAAAATTTGCAGGAAGAGGCGGCGGTTCATCGATGATGACTCAAGGAAGTCTTTTTGGGAATGGAAATGAGATGGAGGAATATTTCAAGTCGATCACAGGAGAGGAAAAGTAGAATGTGTCGATTGAAGTGTGGAAAAAATGGATAAGAGACAATTTCAAATTTCAGAATGGTGCCGCCGGTTTGTGAGGGAAGTGGTAAAAACAGGAGATATTTGTGTGGATGCTACGGCCGGAACCGGGCAGGATACTGCGTTTTTAGCAGAATTGGTAGGAGAAAACGGGTGTGTTTTTTCCTATGATATTCAGGAAGCGGCGCTGGAACAGACCAAAAAGAGGCTTGAAAAAATGGGACTGGAATCCAGAGTGTGTCTTCTTAATAAAAGTCATGAAACAATGGGAGAGGAGTTGGGAGGAAAAAAAATTTCCTGTGTGATGTTCAATTTTGGATATCTTCCAGGCGGGGATCACTCTATTTGTACAAAACCAGACAGCAGCATCCGTGCTGTATCGGTCGGACTGGAACGGTTGATGCCGGGCGGGGTGATGTGTTTGTGCATTTATAGCGGAGGGGATACCGGGTATGAAGAAAAAGAAGCGTTATTGACGTATTTGAAAGCATTGGATCAAAGTCAGTATCTGGTTATTGTCAGTGAATACTATAACCGAAAAAATGATCCACCGATTCCGGTACTGGTTTACAAAATGAAATAGTTAAAAAGAAAGGGAAAAGAGTAAAAGCAGTCATTTCCATATCGATCTTCTATCTGTGGATAGGAGGGATGATGCGGGAAATGGCTGTTTTTTTATTTCTACGGTTTATAGATTAATTGTCAACTTAAAAATAAAACAAGTTGACGATTTGAAAGGGGGTATGATATAGTTGGGGGGATGGAATCGAAAAAGGGATGACATGTAAATTTATTGATGGAAAGAAGTGTTTATGTTGTGACAGAACGGGAGGAGAGATGAAAATAGAAAAAACAAAAAATATAGTCATATGCAGTTTGTTTGTAGCCTTGATTGCTGTGGGAGCTTTTATCCGCATCCCAATTCCCGTTGTTCCATTTACCCTGCAGTTATTGTTTACCATGCTGGCCGGGATGCTTTTGGGTGGAAAGAGAGGAGCAATTTGTGTCTGTGCATATATAGGACTTGGACTTTTAGGGCTTCCTATATTCGCAGAGGGAGGAGGAATCGGATATATTTTGAAACCAAGTTTCGGATATATCATAGGATTTGCTGTGGCTTCCTATGTCACGGGAAAAATCGCCAATAAAGTGGCGAGACCTGGTTACAAGCGATTACTGGTAGCTGCTTTTGTAGGGCTTGGGATCGTTTATCTATTTGGAATGTTCTATTATTATTGGATGAGCCGTATTTATCTGGGAACACCCATTGGTTTGTGGCCACTGTTCTTATACTGCTTTGTTTTGGCTGTACCCGGAGACATATCTCTTTGTATTCTTGGCGCAATTTTGGGAAAACGGTTAATTCCGGTTTTAAAATTTTTATAGGAAAAGAGATGGAAAATGACGATGACAATGGATTGGTTGACAGAAAAAGTTTTGAAACATGGTTTAATTACAAAAGAAGAGGCATGGTACTTATGGGAGCAGCCTTTGGAAGAGTTGTGTGCCTGCGCGAATCGGATTCGCCGACAATTTTGTTCCAATGCTTTTGATTTGTGTACCATTATTAATGGAAAAAGCGGGAGGTGTTCGGAAAATTGTAAGTTTTGTGCCCAATCCGCACATAATCATACTGGAGTGGAGGCGTATCCGCTTCTCTCCAACGAGGAAATTTTTTTTAGAGCAAAGGAAAGCCGGAAACAGGGGATTTTGCGTTATTCCATTGTCACATCCGGAAAAGCTTTGTCAGATGCAGAAGTGGAACGGGTGTGCGAGGGAATAAAGGAGATAAAAGAAAAAATCGGAATTTCGGTTTGCGTATCCTTTGGACTTTTGAATGAGAGACAGTTTCGGAAACTGAAGGAAGCCGGTGTGTCCAGAGTACATAATAATCTGGAAACCTCCCGGAAAAATTTTAAAGCGGTTTGTACGACACATACATTTGATGAAAAAATCCAGGCGATACAGGCAGCGAAAGCAGCAGGATTATCTGTGTGCAGCGGCGGCATTATGGGGTTAGGAGAGTCTGTGGAAGACCGAATTGATATGGCATTGGAATTGAGAGATCTGGGAATAAAAAGTGTTCCCATTAATATGTTAAATCCCATTCCCGGAACGCCTTATGAAAAAAATAAAAAATTATCTTCGGATGAAATGCGGCGGATTGTAGCGATATACCGTTTTATTTTACCGGATGCTTTCATTCGTCTGGCAGGTGGAAGAGGTTTGCTTGGAGATAAGGGAAAGGGATGTTTTCAATCGGGAGCCAATGCTGCCATTACCGGAGATATGCTGACGACGGCTGGTATCACAGCGGAAACGGATCAGAAATTACTGCTGGAATTGGGATATGAGGTGAAGCAAAGAAATGAGTAAGAATTTATTTATCACAGGAACTGGAACCGATATGGGGAAAACGTATGTGACAGGTTTGATTTTGAAGAAATTTCAGGAATACGGAAAGAAAGCTGCTTATTACAAAGCTGCCATGAGCGGAAATGTACGGGATCATGATGGTAAATTGATTCCCGGTGATGCTGTTTATGTAAAAAACAGCTCCGGAATCCGGCAGCCTGTGGAGGAAATGTGCCCATACGTTTATGAAACGGCAGTTTCTCCTCATTTAGCAGCAAAGCTGGAAGGAAATCCGGTGGAGATGAAAACGGTATTGCAGGGATTCGATGGATTGTGTGATCAGTATGAATATGTAACAGTGGAAGGATCCGGAGGGATTTTATGTCCCCTGCGGTATGACACACAAAAGATATGGTTGGAAGATTTTATAAAAGCACGTCAGTTTCAGTGCCTGATTGTTGCCGATGCCGGACTGGGTACCATCAATTCCGTTGTTTTGACAGTGGAGTATATGCGGGCTCATTCCATCCCCGTAAAGGGAATTATTTTCAATCATTATAATGAATTGGACACCTTACATAGAGATAATTTGTTCATGTGTGAACAGATGACCGGTCTGGAGGTACTGGCCTGTGTAAAGAAAGATGAGCAGAATTTAAATCTGTCTTTTGCGCGTTTGGAAGAATTGTATGTTTAAAATGGGAGATAGAAAAATGATTTGGTATCCGTATGAACAAATGAAATTGATGAAAAAACCGTACAAGATTGTTAATGCTGAGGGGGTATATCTCTATACAGAGGACAGAAAGTTGATTGATTCGGTTTCTTCCTGGTGGAGCGTGATTCATGGATATTCCCATCCGGAATTAAATGCTGCCATAGAAGAACAGCTTCAGAAATTTGCCCATGTTATGTTGGGAGGTCTTACCCATGAACCGGTGGAGCGATTATCAGAAAAATTAAAACAGTGGCTTCCGGGAGATTTGGATTATTGTTTTTACTCGGATTCCGGCAGTGTGGCAGTGGAAGTTGCGTTAAAAATGGCATTGCAGTTTTTTATGAACCGGGGAGAAACAAAACGGACAAAGGTTCTGGCATTGGAACATGCGTATCACGGTGATACCTTTAAAACCATGGAAGTGGGGGATGATGAGGATTATCATTTTGTCCTCAATGCATATGGAAAAAGCAAACATGTGATTCATATTCCCACCAAGGTAGAAGCCATGGAGGCGATTTTTGCTGAATATCACGATCAACTGAATTGTTTTCTTGTAGAACCTCTTTTACAGGGGGCAGGCGGAATGCGGATGTACAATATTGGCTTTTTGAAGCGTGCCAGAGAACTTTGTGACCAGTATGGTGTGCTTTTGGTTTTTGATGAAGTGGCCACCGGATTTGGCCGCACCGGAAATCGGTTTGTTTCAGATTTGGTTTTGCCGGATATTCTTGTTTTAGGAAAGGCTCTGACAGGGGGATATCTGGGACATGCTGTTACAGTTGCTAATCAAAAGGTATACGATGGATTTTATGATGAAGATCCGTCCCATGCGCTGATGCATGGTCCTACTTTTATGGGAAATGCCCTGGCATGCAGTGTGGCACTCAAATCCATAGAAATTTTCGAAAAACAAGATTATATGTCTAAAATACGAAGAATTGAAGAAATCACTGGTCGGGAAATGAAAGGATTTTCGGATCCGAGGGTAAAAGAAGTGAGAATTATGGGAGGATGTGTATGTATGGAAGTATACGATTCCCAATGTATCAAAGGATATCAGCAATTTGCATATGAGCAAGGGGTATTCAGCCGCCCGTTTCTAAATTATTTGTACGCAATGGTACCCTATATTATTCAAGAGGAAGAATTAATAAAAGTATTAAGAACCATGAAAGCTTGGTTTTTAAAGTAAAAAGTGAAAAAATTTACATACCGTTGTCAAAATGTTTTTATGAAAAAGAAACATTGGCAGCGGTATTTTTATGAAATAAATATTGACCGTTGGTCAGTTTTATGCTATTATCGGTGATGTGAAATAAATGACCAATAGTCATTTACTTAATGCTGCGCACATAAGATAAAAAAGAAAAATAATGTATGCTTTTGGAGTAGGTTTTATTTTGGATATAAAAACCTGTCGGAAAGTCATACAGGATTGGAAAAGGAGTGTGAGGATATGAAACTGCGATTTGGAAAGGCAGTTGTAAAACATAGAGTATTCATTCTGATAACAGCGTTTCTTCTGCTGATTCCGGCTGTGATTGGTTATATCAGTACAAGGGTAAATTATGATATTCTTTCCTATCTTCCGGGAAATATTGATACGATGAAGGGACAGGAGATCATGGTAGACCAATTTGGAGCAGGTGGTTTTTCTCTTGTGGTGACAGAGGGAATGAAAGAAAAAGAGATTGCTGCGACGAAACAAGAGATTGAGTCGGTAGATCAGGTGGGCAAAGTTATATGGTATGATACTTTTTCTGATATCAGTGTTCCGATGGAAATCTTACCCAATGATGTGTATGAAGTGTTTAATCATGATGATGCATCACTTATGATGGTAATTTTCAAAGATACGACTTCATCCGATGCTACTATGGAGGCGATTGAAGAATTAAGAGAAATTGTTGGAAAAAACTGTTTTATCAGTGGTATGTCAGCTGTTGTAACGGATACAAAAAATCTGGTGGAACAGGAAGTTCCCATGTATGTGTTGATTGCTGGTTTGTTGTCCATGCTGGTCTTGATGCTTACCATGGATAATTTTTTGGTTCCTGTATTTTTCATGCTTAGCATTGGCATGGCCGTAATTTACAATTTGGGAAGCAATGTGCTGAAAGGAGAAATTTCTTATATTACCCAGGCGTTGAGCGCAGTATTACAGCTGGGGGTTACCATGGATTATTCCATTTTTCTGTGGCACAGTTACGAAGAACAGCAGGAACGCTTTCATGGAGATAAAAACAGAGCTATGGCACATGCCATATCCAATAGTATCAGTTCGGTATTCGGATCATCCATCACAACGGTGGCGGGATTTATCGCTCTGTGCTTTATGAGTTTTACTTTAGGAATGGATTTGGGAATTGTCATGGCAAAGGGAGTTGTCATTGGTGTACTTTGTTGTGTGACAGTACTTCCGTCTATGATTTTAATCTGCGATAAAGCTGTGGAAAAATCCAAACATCGTGCACTTATTCCAGATTTAAAACATATTGCCCCTTTTGTAACGAAGCATTACAAGGTATTTGTCCTTCTGTTTTTGGTTTTGCTTTTCCCGGCTTTATATGGATATAAAAATACGCAGGTGTATTATAATCTGGATGCCACACTTCCGAAGGATCTGGATAGTATTGTGGCCAATGAAAAGCTGGAAGAGAATTTTAATATGAATGCTGTGGATATGATTTTGGTGAAGAGTGATGTACCGGAAAAAGATATCCGAAGCATGATGGAGGAAATGCAGAATGAAGAGGGAGTTTCCTGGGTACTTGGATTGGAATCTGTTATAGGGCCTGTTGTACCACAGGATATGATTCCCGATGATATTAAGTCGGTTATGAAAAACGATCAGTGGGAAATGATTTTGCTGGGTTCTGAATACAAAGTGGCCTCAGATGAAATGGGAGTGCAGTGTGAAAATCTTTCTTCTATTATAAAAAAATATGATAAAGAAGGAATGTTGGTGGGAGAGGCACCTTGTACAGAGGATTTGATCAAAATTACCGATCAGGATTTTAAAACAGTTAGTGCCGTATCCATTGGTGTGATCTTTGTGATTATTTTGTTTGTATTTAAATCCATTTCCCTACCGGCAATTTTGGTTTGTGTTATTGAACTGGCTATCTTTATTAACATGGGAATTCCGTTTTACACGGGAACAAAATTACCGTTTATCGCATCGGTGGTCATTGGGACCATCCAGCTAGGAGCCACAGTGGATTACGCGATTTTGATGACGACACGATACCGAAAAGAAAGAGATAAGGGGGAAAGCCGCAGGGATGCAGTTCAAATTGCACTGCACACCTCTGTAAAATCAGTGATTGCCAGTGCATTAAGCTTTTTTGCCGCAACCATTGGCGTGGGATTTTATTCCAGTATTGATATGATTGGAGCGTTATGTACTCTAATGGCAAGAGGAGCACTGATCAGTATGGCAGTGGTTATTTTCATTCTTCCGTCTATGCTGATGGTATTTGATCCATTGATTTGTCATACCACCATAGGAGCGAGAAGAGATAGAAGAAAGGAAACAAGGAACGGTAAAACGCTGGAGAATGGAGGAAGATTGTTATGAGAAAAAATAAGAACATGGTACGTTTATATTTGAAACGGGCGGCAGCTGTCTCCATGGCAGCAGCTGTTACATTTGCATGTACAGCCAGCAGTCCATATCAGGTGAAAGCTCAGGATGGAAAGAAAGCTTCTGCAACAGAAAATATGGAAGAAGTATCGTCTGGTGTACAGAACACAAAGGAAGAAAAAACAATAGAAATAGAAGAAAAACAAAAGAAAAATGAAAAAGAAGAAAGTGTGTATGTGGTTGCCGATGCTTCCGGAAAATCAAAGGAAGTGATTGTCAGTGATTGGTTGAAAAATCCGGAAGGTTTGGATGACCTGAAAGATGCCTCTATTTTGGAAAATATTGAAAATGTCAAAGGAGAAGAAACATTTCGTGAGCAGGGCGGAAGTACGACCTGGCAGGCGAATGGAAAGGACATTTATTATCAGGGGACAACCAAAAAGGACTTGCCTGTGGAGGTTTCCATAACATATGAACTGGACGGAAAAGAAATTTCACCAGAAGAGCTGGCAGGCAAAAGCGGTCATGTAACCATGCGGTTTGAATATACCAATAAAGAAACATACCGTACCGTGGTAAATGGAGTGGAAAAAGAGGTAGTAGTGCCTTTTGCTGTGGTCAGTGGCATGATGTTGCCCACCGATCATTTTAAAAATGTGACTGTTACCAATGGGAGATGTATATCGGAGGGAAATAATCAGATTGTACTGGGGTTGGCAATGCCGGGTCTGTCTGACAGTTTGGATCTGGATGATTTAAAACCGGAAGAGGGAAGCGGAGATACCGAGCTTTCCTTCCCGGAATATATTGAGGTGGAAGCAGATGTGGAGGACTTCGAATTGGAGATGACCATGACATTGGTTATGAATCATCTTCTCTCTTCTGTTTTGGAACAAGCAAATACGGAAGTTCCTGAGACATCAAGTACATCCGATGAACTGGCGGATGCGTCTACTAAGTTAAAGGATGGAAGTCAAAGTCTTTTGGATGGAATTGTTACGTTGGATCGTAAAACCGGAGAGCTGGTAAGCGGAGTCAATGTTCTTGGAGAAGGAATTTTTGCCTATACCGATGGAGTAGCCAGTTTGACTGATGGAGCAAACCAGTTACAGAACGGACTTTTTAGCGCAGCGGACGGAGCCGGGCAGGTGGATGACGGAGCCAGTCAACTTGCAGCCGGAATGCATCAATTGAAAGGCGGAGCCGGAGATGCTGCCAATGGTGTCAAATCTTTGGATGCCGGGATTAGCAGTCTTGATGATGGAGCCGGGCAGGTGGATGCAGGAGCAAAGGATTTGGCGAACGGAGCTGTTCGGTTAGATGGTGGCATCAAAGATGCTGTCAAAGGAATTGAAACATTGGATAATGGAATGACGGATACCAGAAATGGTGTGAATGAGCTAAGTAAAGGGGCAAAAGATGCTGCCGATGGAGCGGCCCAGGTGGATGCTGGGGCAAAAGATGCTGCCAGCGGAGCTGAAAAAGTGGATCAAGGAGCGAAAGATGTGGCCAGTGGCGCAGCGGATCTTTTAAATGGAACGGATCAGTTAAGGGAAGCGGCAAAAGACTTAGCAGATGGGGTAGCCCAGGCAGATGCGGGTATGCAAACGATCGCTTCAGGAGCTGGAGAGGTGGCCGATGGAGCAGGAGCATTGGATGGAGCTGTTCAAAGTATGGTGGGAACATTACAGACAATGAATGGAGAATTATCCCAAAAATCATCGGAGTATGAACAGCAGGTTAACGGACTGTATGGAAAGATGACAGAGCTGGAGCAGGAAATTGCCTCTTGTGAGGCATCAATTCAAACATTAAAGCAGCAGAAAACGGATGTGGAAGGACAAATTGCCGGGCTGGAAGAAAAACTGGGAAGTGGAAATTTGAATGCACAAGAGCAGGAACAACTGAAACGTTTATTGAGCCAGCAGAATCAGTTGGATAGTCAGTTAAATGATTCTATGGAGCAAAAAAATTCTCTTACTTCTTCAAAAACAGAAATTTTCGGTCAGATTGGACAGTTAAAAGGAGCGATTCAGGCTTTAAATGAAGTAACAGGTCAACTTGGAAGCCAGGAAACAGAGGAAAAGATAAATCAGCTTCTTTCCGGAAGCGATCAACTTTTAACAGGTACAAAGGAACTTTCTGATGGAGCCGGTCAATTGGCTTTACAGACACCGGAACTATCCAGCGGTGCTAGTGAACTTTTGGCAGGAATGGAAGAATTGAAAGGAGGAGCGCAGATACTTGCGGATGGCAGCAGCGCACTTTCAGAGGGAACAGGAAGTCTAAAAAATGGTACAGCGCAGCTGGCTTTAGGTACAGGAGATTTGAAAGAAGGTACAGGAAAATTGTATAATGGTACCGGAGATTTAGCTGAAGGAATTGGTCAACTGTCAGCCGGAACAGGAGCATTGAAAGCAGGAAGCAGCCAGCTGGCAGCAGGAAGCAGTGAATTGGTATCTGGAAGCAGTCGATTGTCTATCGGTACAGATGGACTGAAAAATGGAACGAAGGAACTTTCAATTGGGACAAAAGCTTTGCTGCAAGGCGCAGATGCACTGGTAGTAGGAGTAGAGGAACTGGATCAGGGAAGCAGCCGATTGACTGTCGGGAGTAAAACACTTCGGGAAGGAATAGACACATTGTTAAATGGAAGCAAACGTTTGAGTGAGGGAGCTGGTGTTCTCAATCAGTCCAGTGGAAAACTAAATGGCGGAGCAAAGACACTGATGGATGGATCTTCACAGTTTGCAGAGGGAGTTGGTCAACTTTTGGATGGTGCCGATCAGTTACATAAGGGATTTTTGGAGTTTGACGAAAAGGGGATTCAGAAAATTATTAAGTTGTTAAATACGGACCTACCGGAGGTACAGGATCAGCTTCACCTGTTAAAAGAGGCGGATCAGAGTTATCAAACCTTTACGGACTTGCCGGATTCTATGGAAGGAAATGTAAAATTTATCATTCGCACGGAAGGAATTAAACAGAAATAATCAAAGAGAAGTACCTGTCCTGGGGATGGAACATAAAATACAGGGGTCTTTGCGGGATCGCTTTTATAAGGCAGATCAATGGGGCAAAGACGCCTGTATTTTATTTACGCGCAGATAACGAGCTGTGTGCGGATGCTTGCATACGCATACAGCGAATGCCCGCGAACGTGAGAAACTCACAAAGCGTGTTTCTTATCGTTTCGGACAGGATGGTTTATGGTCAGTGATTTTGTGTGAAAGGAACGTTCCATGTCTTGCTGGATCACAAAAAATTTGTTATAGTTAAATATAGTAGGAAAAGTTTTCATGCTGCCTTAGTAAGAAAAAGGATGAGTGGAATGGGAAAAACAGATGAAAATAAGCTTTTGAAACGAAATGCATTGTTGAATGCGGCATATGAGTTATTTACAGGAAAAGGAATACATAAAACATCCATATCAGATATTGTGGAACGATCGGGAATTGCCAAGGGAACTTTTTATTTATATTTCCTGGATAAATACGATTTGAGAAATAAACTGATTGTACATAAAGCTGGAGAACTATTTATTCAGGCAGAGAAGGCATTGGAGAACACGAATTATACCGTTTTAGAGGATCGGATCGTATTTTTTGTGGAATATATTGTGGATTATCTGACTGAGAATAAGACATTGCTGGCTTTTTTAACTAAAAATCTCAGTTGGGGAATTTTTAAAGAGCATCTGGGAAAACAGACACAGATGACGGAGGAAGGGGAGATTGATTTTCAGTGGGTGTTAAAAACAATTTTTGAACAGTCCCCTCAGAAATTTAAAGATCCGGAATTAATGATTTATATGATTATCGAATTTGTGGGTTCCACAGTATATAGTGCTATTTTATACCAGGAACCGGTGGATATTCAAACATTGAAACCCTATTTGATACGGACGGTACGTTTTATGATTCAAGACCAGGAGATAATTTTGTAAAATAAAGGAAACGATTCAGAGCCTATTCGCAAAAATGCCTATGCAAGGCCGTTTTTATAAATCCGCATGGCTTGGAATCGTTATAAATAAAGAAATTAAAGGAGAAGAAGTAATATGAAACGATTGGGAATTGTGGGATGTGGTTTTTTGGGAAATATTATAGCGGATGCATGGAAAAAAGGGTTGTTGCCGGATTATGAATTGGTAGGAGTTACAAGTCGCACATGGGAATCGGCGCAAAAAACAGCAGAAAAAACCGGGGCGAAGGCATGTCAGAATGTAGATGAATTGTTGGCATTAAAACCGGATTATGTGGCAGAAGCAGCTTCGGTAAAAACAGTAAAAGAGATTGGTGAAAAGGTTTTAAAAAGCGGTAGTGATCTGATTGTGTTATCCATTGGTGCGTTGGCGGACGATGCCTTCTATCAAGCGATAATTAAAACGGCAAAGGAGACCGGACATAAGATTCATATTGCATCTGGTGCCATCGGTGGATTTGATGTACTGCAGACCATGCAGGTTATGAGTTTGGCAGGACATGGAGAAATGAAGGCCGGGATTCAGAACACTACATGTCCAGAAGCTTTGGAAAGAAATCCGGTATTTCGTGAAAAAATGGAAGAACACGGAAGAGAAGGAGATTTATTTGAAGGTAGTGCGAAGGAGGCGATTGATCTTTTGCCCTCCCGTGTGAATGTGGCTGTAGCGACATCATTGGCAACAGCGGGACCAAGAAAAACAGGTTCTAAAATAACAAGCCAGATCGGAGTGGTAGGAGATATTCAACATATTATAGCGGAAATTACAGGAGTGAAGGCAGATTTGAATATTTATTCCAGTACAAGTGCCATTGCCGGATGGAGCGTAGTCGCATTGCTTCGGAATTTAAGCTCTCCAATCATGTTTCAGTAATCTTGACAGAATTGGAAAAATAGGATAGAATAAGGTATCATTTTGTTAAGATAGGAGTGTGAAATAGTACATGGATGATGATTCAGACAGTGCGTGTAATCAGGTAAATGTAGGGATAATTCCGTGTAGTATTGCGCAAAAATATAGAGAAAGGCATAGCCTGTGCAGAGGGTTTCAGCACAGGTTATGTCTTTTTGCGTTATTTATGCGCAAACTGGAATGAGGTAGATTTCAAACAAACAATGAGTAAGTTACGATAAATGAAATTCGGATGGGATATATCCGGTTTTAACAGAAAAAAGGAGATTTGAAATCTATGGTTGGAGCAATAGTGTTACAGATTATTTTGATTGCACTGAATGCAGTATTTGCGAGTGCGGAAATTGCGGTTATCTCAATGAATGAGATTAAAATGCAAAAAGCAATGGAAAATGGTGATAAAAGAGCAAAAAAAATACTTCGTCTGACAGAACAGCCGGCACGATTTTTGTCAACGATACAAGTGGCAATTACCATGGCCGGATTGCTTGGTAGTGCATTTGCAGCGGAAAACTTTGCAGGTGTTTTGGTGAGTGCAATTGTTAGTACAGGAATTGGAATATCGGAATCGACTTTGAAGCCGATTGCGGTCTTATTGATTACCATGATATTGGCTTATTTTAATTTGGTCTTTGGTGAGTTGGTTCCAAAGAGAATTGCCATGAAAAAATCTGATCAGTTGGCGTTGGGAATGGCGGGAATGCTTAGTTTTGTATCCAAATTGTTTGCGCCGCTGGTTTGGTTATTAACGGTTTCTACCAATGGAATTCTTCGCCTGTTTGGAATGAAAGTAGAAGATGAGGAAGAAGAGGTATCGGAAGAAGAAATTCAGATGATGCTGGAAAAGGGAAGTGCTACTGGAGCCATTGATGAAGACAATAAAGAGATTATCTCCAACGTATTTGAATTGGATGATTTATCGGCGGAGGAAGTTTGCACTCATAGAAGAGATGTGGTGAGTCTGGATATAGAAGATTCTATGGAAGAATGGGAAGCAACGATTCAGAATAATCGCCATACCTATTACCCGGTATATGAAAATATGGAGGATGTGATAGGTATCTTAGATACAAGAGATTATTTTAGATTAAAGGATCATTCCCGAAAAACAGTGATGGAACAGGCTGTAAAACAGGCTGTATTTATTCCTGAAACGATGAAAGTAAATATTGTGTTTCAAAATATGAAGCAAACCCGTAATTATTTTACTGTGGTTTTAGATGAATATGGGGGGATCAGCGGAATATTGACTCTTCATGATGTGATAGAAGCATTGGTGGGTGATCTAAATGAAAAAGGAGAAGAAAATATTACGGAAATAGAAAAAATCGGAGAATATACCTGGAGAATTTATGGTCAGGCGGATTTGGAAGAAGTTGAGGAGGTATTACAGCTTGGACTTCCCACAAATGAGTATCATACATATGGAGGATATATTTTTAGCCTGTTGGGAAGAATCCCAAAGGACGGATCGGTCTTTACGGTTTCCGATGAAAAGGTTACGATTCAGGTGTTGGATGTGAAAAATCATCGGATTGGAGAAACGCATCTGACATTAAAGAAACAGAATGAAACTGGAGAAGATATGGAATAAATTTGTTGTGTGTCAGTTGTTTTTTGTAACTATAAAAATAGAAAAGTCTGTGTAGAAATGTGTTGAAACCTGCTAGATCTTGTGTTAAGATATCATGTGAAAATATAAATATATAGCTGAAATAAAGAAATATATCAATTTCAACGGATGGGAGTACAGATGAAAAAGAAGATTATTGGCTTTATCCTGGCTGTATGGATGGTTTTGACTGCTGCAGGATGTGGTATGGAAGGGATTTCGCAGGATACATATGATAGGCTGCAACAAAGTTATGAGGCATTACAGTCTTCAGCAGATGAGTTACTGGCGAATTTGGAAGAGAAAGACTCCAAAGTTGAGGAATTGGAGCAGGAAATAGAAAAGTATCGGGAATCCCAAAAGTCCTACGAAGAGGCACTCAATGAAATTGCTATTATAAAGAGTTCTGTAGCAGAAGAAGCGAGTGCTGAGGCGTCTAGGGAAGAAGAAGCACGAGCGGCAAGTGAGGCAGAAGCAGCAGCTCAGGCGGCAAGTGAGGCGGAAGCAGCAGCTCAAGCAGCAAGCGAAGCAGAAGCGGCAGCTCAGGCATCCAGAGCAGCTGCTCAAGAGCAGGCAGCCCAGGCAGCCCAGGCAGCAGCTCAGATTCCTTCAACAGTAGAAGTACATATTACAGATACAGGAAAAAAGTATCACAGAGCAGGATGTCGATATCTGAAAAAAAGCGATCATGTGATATCTTTAGAAGATGCAAAAGCAAGAAATTACACACCATGCAGTGTATGTAATCCTCCACAGTAAATGTGTAAGAGCCCTATTTTATAGTTGTAAGAAAAATTACATCTATAAAAATAGGGCTGTTTTTGTTGAAGAGAGAAAACAAGTTTTATAAGAAAATCCAATTGTGGGTGGAAGTTTTGGAATAAATGATGTACAGTAATAAGAAAGGTGTAAAGGAAAGGAAGAAAATGTATGATACCAACAAGAGAAGAAGCGGAACGTGCATTGTGTGAAGCAGAAGCTATGAATCCGGGGCAGTGGGTTGATCATGTAAAGAATACAGGGTTGGCAGCAGAAGCAATTGCTGCTCATTGTCCGGGAATGGATCCGGAAAAAGCATATATATTAGGAATTCTGCATGATATCGGAAGAAGAGTCGGTGTAGTGTCCATGAAACATGTGATAGCCGGATATGAGTATGCTATGGAAAAGGGATGGGATGAAGTAGCAAAAATATGCATCACACATTCGTATCCCGTTCAGGATATAAAAAAGGATATTGCACGCATTGATGTTACAGAGGAAGAATATCAAACGATTGAGAAAAATCTTAATCAGTCGGTATATGACTGGTACGATAAGTTAATTATTTTGTGCGATTCTTTGACTACATCCGTTGGATTTTGTATCCTGGAAAAACGTTTTGTAGATACTACAAGACGATATGGAATGTTTCCGTTTACAGTGGAGCGATGGAATGCAACTTTTAAAATAAAAGAAGAGTTTGAGAAAAAAATGGGGTGTTCCATTTACAGTGTTCTTCCTGGGATAGAAAAGACGACATTTTATGAATAGATTTTACTAAGAGAACAATGGTTCGTTGAGGACGAGAGAATGTGGAGGAAGAAAGAACATGATTTATTTTAATTGTGATTATAATGAAGGTGCTCATGAAAAAATTATGGAAGCTCTTATGAGAACCAATATGGAACAGAGCATTGGATATGGTATGGATTCTTACAGTGAGGAAGCGAAACGGCTGATAAGAAAACTGTGTGGAAAAGATGATGTGGATGTTCATTTTCTTGTGGGTGGAACACAAACTAATCTGATTGTGATTACGTCCGCTTTACGTCCGCATCAAGGAGTTTTAGCGGCTAATACAGCACATATTAATGTACACGAAACAGGAGCAATAGAAGGGTGCGGGCATAAAGTATTAACTCTCCCGTCCGAGGATGGAAAAATTACTGCCGAACAAGTAGAACAGGCATTTTTAGAACATAAAAATGAACCTACAGCGGAGCATATGGTTCAGCCTAAAATGGTTTATATTTCCAATCCTACAGAATTGGGGACAATATATGACAGAGACGAATTAAAAAAACTTCATGATGTTTGTAAAAAATATCATCTATTTTTATTTATGGATGGGGCAAGACTGGGATATGGGCTTCAGGCTAAGGAAAATACATTGGATTTACCGTGTATTGCAGAAAACTGTGATGTGTTTTATATCGGTGGTACAAAAGTAGGGGCTTTATTTGGAGAAGCAGTGGTTATAAGTAATGATTATTTAAAGGAAGATTTCCGTTATATTATGAAACAAAAAGGAGGAATGCTGGCGAAAGGACGACTTTTAGGTATTCAGTTTGCTGAATTGTTCCGTGATGGGTTATATTTTGAAATTTCTGCCCATGCGGATCGTTTGGCAGAACTATTGAGAACGGCATTTCGCGAAAAAGGATACACATTTTTGGTGGAGAATACTACCAATCAGATTTTTCCGATTCTACCAATTGAGCATGCGGAAATATTGGAAAAGAAATTTTTATTTGAAAATCAGGGAAAAGTAGATGAATCTCATATAGCAGTACGTTTTTGTACCAGTTGGGCGACGAAAGAAGAAAATGTAGATCAATTGATTGATGCAATTCGCCAGTTGTAAAAATAAACAGATAAAAATACAAAACAGGGATTTGGTTGCCCCCATGCAAACCAAATCCCTGTTTTGTGCGAAGTTTTATATAGTATAACACCCCATTGTGAAATACTCAACCTTTTACAGAACCGATCATAACACCCTTTACAAAGTATTTCTGTACAAACGGATACAAACACATAACCGGTACAGTAGAAACCAGAATCAAAGAGTATTTTAAGAGTTCTGCCATACCCTGTTTTGCAGCAGCGATTTCTGGATCGACAATCTGTGAATTGTTGATAGAGTTGGCAATCAAGATCTCACGAAGAATCAGCTGCAGAGGGAATTTGGAACGGTCATTTAAGTAAAGGAAAGCATTAAAGTATGCATTCCAATGACCGATTGCATAGAACAGTACCAATACGGCGATGATAGCCTTGGAAAGTGGAAGAACCATGGAGAAGAAATAGCGGGTATCGCTACATCCATCCAATTCAGCGGCTTCATACAGTTCCTGAGGAATACTGCTCTGAACGAATGTACGGGCAATCATCAAGTTATAAACGGAGATTGCACCAGGAATTACCAATGCCCAAATGGTATCGATCATATGAAGATCACGGATTAAGATATAAGTAGGAATCATACCACCATTGAAAATCATGGTGAAAGTAAACAAAAA
Organism: Lachnospiraceae bacterium; assembly: GCA_026169045.1. Classification (GTDB taxonomy): domain Bacteria; phylum Bacillota; class Clostridia; order Lachnospirales; family Lachnospiraceae; genus Fimimorpha. The sequence continues at coordinate 25,762 of JAPFDH010000054.1, forward strand.
CATGAAAAATTTCTTTCCTGGAAGTTTTTTGCTGGCTAAAGGATAAGCAGCAATCATAGTGAAACATACATTAATCAATGTACCTAAAACAGTATAAAGAATGGTGTTTCCATATCCGGAAAGAACATCTTTATTCTGGAAAACAGCGGTGTATCCTTCCAAGCTCAAATCTACAGGCCATAAAATAACACGACCGGCACTGACAGCAGTAGGTGAAGAGAAGGAAGATGATACAATATAAATCAAAGGATAAATAATTGTAAGCAATAAGATACCTAGGATGATGTGAATGACAGTATAATAAATTCTGTCATCTTTGCTCATACGGCGCTTTCCTCTTTGGCCTACAACATATTCGTTATTCTTTTTTGCTTTCATAACCACACCTCCTAGAACAATGAATTGCCATTTAGCCGTTTGGTAATGGTGTTAACAACTATAATCATAGCAAGGTTAATAATAGAGTTGAACAAACCGATTGCCGTTGCATAGGAGAAATCAGTAACGGTATTTCCAAGACCTACCTTGTATACATAAGTTGAAATAACTTCACTGGTTTCTATATTGACATTATTCTGCATTAAGAATGCCTTTTCAAATCCGACATTCATGATATTACCACAATTCATGATCAAAAGGATGGATGCTGTAGGCAGAATGGTTGGAAGGTCAATATGGATAACTCTCTGGAAGCGAGAAGCACCGTCCACTTCAGCGGCTTCATGAAGTTCCGGATCAGTATTTGCCAATGCAGCAATGTAAATGATAGAGTTATATCCCATAGACTGCCATACACCGGACCATACGTACAAGTGTGGGAATGCGCTTGGAGATGCCATAATATTAGGCATTTCAGAATCACTAAACATTCTGTATAAATTTGCTACTAAACCAACACGTGGATTTAACATCTGTGTCAGAATACCTACCAATACAACAGTGGAAATAAAGTAAGGAAGATAAGTAATTGTCTGTGCTACTTTACGATAGCGGTCGCTTCTTAAGGAGTTTAACACCAGAGCCAGGATAATAGGCATAGGGAAACCGGCAATTAAACTATAGAGAGAAACAACGATCGTATTTTTCAATACACGGACAAACATATAGGAATTGAAAAATTTTGTAAATTGATCAAAACCTACCCACGGGCTGCCCCAGATACCATCAGCAGCTCGGAATTTTTTAAATGCAATCTGCAGACCGGTCATTGGACCATAGCAGAATATAATCAAATAGATCAGTGGAATTAAAAGAAAAACATACAGCTGCCAACAAGAAAGAATTCGCTTCATCAGACGACCTTTTTTTCTGGGAGCAGCGACTTTAGCAGTATTGCTTTTCATAAGGGAAATCCCCCTTTCTGTCTCAAAATGATGTACATGATCAAAGAAAACAGGAGAACCACCATAGGGTATATTCCGGATTCTAACCCGGAAGGGCAGTCCTCCTGTTATATGTATCATACTAAACGAATGTAAGGAAAAATCAAATTAGTTAGAACTGTCCATGCTTTCCATGCGGTCATATGCCTGCTGTGCGACTTCCAGGAACTGTGATAAACCAATGCCTTCCAATTCAGCTAAATAGTTATCCCAATCGGATAATGGTCTTGTTCCTGTGATGAAAGCAGCGATAGCTTCTTCACGGTATGTCTTTAAGGAAGCCTGAATTTCAGCGATCTGGTCAGCTTCTTCCTGTGTATAGATGATACGTGTTATAAGATCATCCTTCGGATACTTATCAATGTAATCCGGAATAGAATTAGCAGTCATCAACTGAGCATCGTATGGATCATCTGGCTTAGCCTGGCTGTTTGTGATGTCATATGTACGAAGTGTTGGATGCATTTCACCCATCTGCTGGTTCTGTACACCACCCCAGATGTTATCTGTGATCTTGAAGGAAGCTTCTGCACCAAGAGATTCATACATACTTTCTGTTGTAGAAGAATCAACCTTTTCCCAGCTCTTTCCTTCTGTTCCCCAACGACCCTGTCTAGCCATTTCTTCAGAGTACATATAATCAAATACGGCTGCGGCAGCTACAGGATTTTCACAGCTGCTTGTGATAAATCCTTTATACTGTGGAAGAGAAGTTGCACGGTAGCTTGTCCAGCAAACACCTTCCGGACCTGTCAATGGAGGAAGATGAGTTAAGTCTTTTTTACGATCTGGTGCGCCAGCGTATGCACTCATAGATCCGGCACAAAGAGAACCGATTACCTGGCCGTTTGGATCACCTAAGATCTGCTTCCACTGTGCTTCATCCTGTGTAAATGTTAATGGAGAAAGAAGACCTTCGGAACATAATTTATTCATGTATTCCAAAGCTGCCTTAAATTCTGGCTGTGCATAGGAAACAGTCAACTTACCTTCATCATCCTTAATCAGGAAATCAAACATATCATTCAGATAAATAAATGGATAAGCAAGAGTTGTCCATACCTGCTGATTCCATCCTGTTCTGTTACCAACCAGTGGCATTTCATCTGCCTGGCCATTGCCATTAGGATCCTGTTCTTTAAATGCCTTTAATACTTCATAATATTCATCTGTTGTAGTTGGCATTTCCAGACCTAATTCATCCAACCATGTCTGATTAATCCACATTCTGTGGTCATAGTCATTACCGATTTCTTCGATAATAGCTGGCCAAGAATAGATATTGCCATCAGCAGACTTGATATACTTCAGATTTTCTTTACCTTCGTCTGTTTCCAGATAGTTCTTTAAATAGAAGGATTCCTGATCAATGTAGTCATTAATTGGAATGAAATATCCCTGAGAACCGTATGTATATACTTCAATTGGTTCCAATCCAAACCAGATCATATCTGGCAGTTCACTTCCGGAAGAAAGAAGTACGTTTAACTTCTGTTTTCCGTCTGTACCAGCTGGTAAGTATTCAAACTGAAGATCTACATTTACAGCTTCTTCCAATTTTGTAACATAATCATTGGTTTCTACATCTTCAATATTAGTATCGGTTTGTACTAATACAGTTAAAGTAGTTTTTTCTTTTAACTTAGGATACTCACTGGATTCATCCAGGATACTCAGATCCAGTTGTTCACCGGAACCTCCAAGACCTTCCTGTTCAGCAGCAGGTGTTTCAGAATTGTTGTTTTCCTGATTGGTGTTGTTGTTATTATTATCAGTAGTATTTCCGTCACTACCGCATCCGCAAGCGGTAGCTGCTACAGCAGCAGCACAAACCAGAGCTGTAATTGTTTTGGCTCGTCTTCTCATAGACAAAACCTCCTTTCCTTTCTTTAAGAAAAATGTATAATTTTTTCTTTTCGATCTGAGAATATTTTAGTACAATTTTATATGGAAAGAAATTCTAAATATGTGAAACGATTGGATCAGAGTACAAATTTGAATTGGAAAATCCAAAAAAGATTGGAAAAAAGTCAGGAATACTATTGAAAATAACGACTCAAAATGGTAAAATGTGAAAAGATTATAGGAAAAACTGTTAGAAATGGTGAGTAGGAGAGGGAAAAATGAATAAAATAGAACACAAAAACCGTTCCTATGGGCAATATTTCTTTTGGCATTATGTAATTCGCTTCTTTTTTATTGGTATTTTAACAACAGCGATGTTAATTCCTTCCTATTGTATTATGATGAATTCTATGAGGAAAAATGAAATATATGGTTTAGATTCCAATATGGAAGAACGGTTTCAAAAATTAAACAGTACGCTGAATATGGTAGCTGGTCAGGCTCGTCTGGCCAGCAATGAGATTTCTATTATACAAATTGGCATGGCAAGGGAATTGAGTAATGAAAGAGGAAAAGATCAATATGAACTATCTCAGGCACGAAATTGGTTTAGTTCATCCATTAGTCAGGATGAGTTAGTGGTAAATGCCTATATGCTGTCTGAGAATAATCATGCGTTTGTTTCGAGAACGTTGGTAACGACGCAGGCGGAAGAAATATATGGGACATTTTATGAGGTAGAAGGTTATAATAGCGAAGATTGGAGAGCGGCTATTCTGAATGCTGAGGAAGGGTTTGCTTTTTTGCCCAGCAAAAGGACGAATGCTACATTTGCCCCATCTTTATTAAACCAAAAAGAACCTATGATTCATATGATTGTGCCCATTAGTGATTATGGGATAAAAAGTAATCAGGCGATGGTTTATATGCTGAATACAGAACAGCTGTTTCGTGATATTTCACCGATTCCCACCGGAAGTTATATGTGTTTGAAGGATAAAAATGATACGATTCTTGCGGCCCGGGGGACACATGGAGAGATATTGGAACAGATTCCGGAATGGATGATGGGTGATCCTGCGCAATCGGGCCAAGAATTAGAGGTGTTAAACAGTACAAATAGTATAACCGGTTTGGAAGCGGTGTGTTATATTCCACAAGAATATTTTGAAGAACGGTTGAGACCGGTGCAGAGAATGACTGGATTTATGGCAGGAAGTATTCTGCTTTTAGTAGCCATTTTGTCTTTTTTTATGGCTGCTTATCATTCCAATTCAGAGAGTCGTACGATGCGTATGATTGAACGAATCTATCCGGAAATTATAAAAACACCTGTGGGCGGAAGAAAAAAAAGAAAAGTATTTGGAGATTATGTACTGGGAACCATACGAATGTTGGATGAAAAACAAAGGGATTATAATGAACGTTTTAATGAGATGAAAAATTCTTTGGAAGAGGCTTTGTTGGAAAAGATGGTTCACGGAGAAGTGATCACAGAAAAAGATATTGAGAATTGTAAAGAGGTTTTCGGGATTGATGATGGATGGTTTACAGCTGTATATTTAAGATCAATAAATGCGGGGGGGGGAAAATTTAAAAATGCGGAAGCCGATGAGAAGTCGGAAGAAATTTCTTTAGAGGAAGAAAATATGGTTCGACAGATTGTGTTGGATGTTATCCGCTATCAATTTGATTCCAGTATGGGAGTTCCTTATTATTACTATGAAGAAAAGGAAAACGAAGGTATATTTCTTCTTCATTTTCCTACAGAAATGGAAAATGAAGAAGAACATATTAAAAAGTGTGTAGATCAAGCGGTTTCTTATGTAGAAAAGCATGTAGATGTTCAAATTTGCATGGGAATTGGCAGCGTTACATACGGTATTTCAAAAATTATTCAAAGTGTAAAGGAAGCAAGAAGACAGGCTGATCAAGAAAAAAGAAGATTATTCCTGGGAGAGTTGGAAGAGAAGAAGACGAAAAAAGAGATTTTGTTTTCTTCCAAGTCAATGAGAAAATTATCGGTTCTTTTATCAAATGGAGAGAATCAGGAGACACAACAGTTTTTTTTGGAGTTGCATCAAACAATTGATGGTGTGGAATTGTCTGAAGACGAAGCCAAACAGATCTTCTATGGTATCCGAAGCGTTTTGGATGGTATGATAAAACGGGAAGGAAAAGAGATGGAAGAGCTTCCGGGATTTGAAGAAAAAAAAGATATACTGGAACAGTTGGATAATTTACAAACGATTGCTCTGGAAATCTGTGAGTGGATGAAACAAAAACAAGAACGTGCCATGACACAGAAAAAACAGAATTTGATTTCATTTATTCAGGAAAACTATAGTGACAGTAATCTTTGTGCTGCGATGCTGGCTGATAAGTTTGGAGTAACCGAGAAATATGTATTTCAAATTGTCAGGGATTGTACAGGGAAGAGTCTTGGTGATTTAATTAAAGAAATTCGTTTTGAAAAGGCAGAAGAGCTGTTACAAAAAGAAGTGGATATCAATAAAATACCAGAACAAATTGGTTTTAATTCGTTGAATACGTTTTACAAAGCATTTAAACGCAATTATGGTATATCACCGGGACAATGGCGGGAAATGAACAGAGAGAATCCATCTGGCATGGCGTCCGATGTGGAAGTGCAGAAGTAAAAGAAAAAGGCGATAATACTACCACCCATGGGGGAGCAGTTATCGCCTTTTTGTATTAGAATTTATTATATCTAATTTTTAAACTTAATTTTAAGACAGTTTGTGTATTGTGTTGGAAGCGTTTCCGGAAGCTGGATGGTGAGTACTCCGAAATTCTGGGCAAATGCAACTGGACCATATCCCAAAAGTTCGACTGCGTTTACGGTTTCATCCGGTTTTAAACTCTTAATAACAGAAACACGATTGTCAGGTGCTTTCATGACGAAAGCGTAAAGGTTTCCATCCTTTTGAACAAAACGATAGTCGGAAGAGTTCCATGCAGTCTGATCTTCTGTGAATCCTTTAATGACAACACGGGTATCTCCTTCACCAAATGTCCGGAAGGGGCGCGTTCCATAAACACCTTCAGCGCATATCTGGAACCATTTAGCCAATTCATTTAAGAGATAGCGGGTTTCTTCATCTATGCTGCCATCCGGAAGCTGAAGGATGTTAAGAAGCATGGTTCCGTTTTTGGATATAATATCCACCAGCATTTCGATGACGTGATCGGGTTGTTTAAAGGTTTGTTTTGCATCATAAAACCAATTCCCGATACATGTATCTGTTTGCCATGGGGAGTCATTGATTCCTGGCAACTGGCTTTTTTCGATATCCAGAACTCCCACACTGTAAATTTCTTTATCGCGGTTCTTTTGTGTATATACGGCTTTATTTTCGCCAAATCTTGCGATAGAATCATTATACAGATAGGAGACAGCTTCTAAACCTGGTTGGTAATCGGACCCTTCAAATGGAAGGCTGCTGTCAGAATAAAGTAAATCAGGATGATACAGATCCACTAATTCTTTCATGACATCCAGCCAGTAACGATGGAATGCCGGATTGGATGTGAGCCATGGCGCTCTGGCACCGGGTTCTCCGTCTTTGATTACATGTTCATAGTTATCATAGTAGAAATCTCGGTATTCAGGATCATTTCCATCATACTTTACACCGGCATATGGTCCGTACTGATCGCAGCCTTTGTTTACATTCCACCAAGAGAATGAAGCCCCCAAATGTTCGGTTAGGCCAAATGGGATATGATGACGATCTGCTTCTTTTTTCCAAAGTGCGCAGATATCTTTGTGTGGACCGACTTCTACGGAATTAAAACGGTTTAATTTGGTTGCATAGTTGAAAAAGTGATCATGGTGCATGGCTTGTGCCACAAAATAGCGGGCTCCGGCTTTTGTGTACAGATCCATTAACTCATCGGGATGAAAATTTTCTGCCTTCCATAAACGACAGATATCTTTGTAGCCAAATTTGGATGGATGTCCATAATGGCGGATGTGATAATTGTATTGTGGGCTGCCCTGTACATACATATTTCTGGCATACCAGTCTCCGCACATGGGAACACTTTGGGGACCCCAGTGACTCCAAATACCGAACTTGGCATCACGGAACCAGTCCGGGCACTGATAAGTTTTCAGAGATTCAAATGTTGGCTGAAACATAAGTAGTACCTCCTGCAAAAATAATATTATAAATAGTTTAGCATAGGAACAAAAAAAGGATAGAGAAGATGTTATGAAGCATGTGGACAAAATTAACTTTTTGGTCATGGGTAAATAAAAGAAAGAGAAACGATAAGCAAAAGTAAAAAGCGGAAGTTTAGAAAGGGACAGAGCAGTGGAAGAAAAATCGATATCGTTTGAACATATTTATATTAAGAAACTAATTTCCAATCGAAATGTGTGTGCACCGGATTGGGGAGAAGAAGATTGTGTTTATAATTATCATAAATTTTATTATTTTTTGGCTGGGGAAGGAAAATTAGAAATTCAAGGCGATATTTTTTATCCACAACCGGAAGAATTGTATTTAATTCCGGCAGGGGTCCGTCATTCATATTCCCATAATCCCAGAAAACCGGTTTATAAGTGCTGGTGTCATTTTGATTTGTCATTTCAGGAGGAACGGGAATTGGTTTATCATAAAGAGACTGTGCGAACGAAAATTCCTAAAGTTAAGATGTTGCCGTTATTTGATCGTTTAAATCACTGCCACCCATTAGAGGAAGCAGCGGATATTCTTTTAGAAAAAGCAGTACTTCTTGAGATTTTTTATCATTTTGTTTTGCAGATTGATCGGACACTTTTGGTATCCAGGGAAAATAATTCTTTTATAGAAGCAGTGAATGGATATATGAATGGTCATTTGACAGAAAATATAGATCTAAAAGAGCTTGCAGACGTGGTACATTTGCATCCCAATTATTTTATACGTATTTTTCAAAAATACTATCATGCATCGCCTATGGAATATATCCAAATGAAACGATTGGAATATGCTGCATCTTTGATGCGCAATCATGTAGAATGGACGATAGAAGAAGTGGGATATCAGAGTGGATTTCATGATTACCGGTATTTTGGAAGAGTATTTAAAAAACGATATGGGATTACGCCTTCCGCATACAGAGGAATGTTAAGGGGAGCAGGTTCTATTAAAATATAATTTATAAGATAAAAAAAGATGCTGCATGGATACAGCATCTTTTGTCAGCGTTTATTTTAAAAAGCCATTTACAATTTGTTCCTCTGCTTCTGCTTCCGTGAGTCCCAGAGTCATTAGTTTTATGATCTGTTCACCGGCAATTTTTCCAATCGCTGCTTCATGGATAAGAGCTGCGTCAGGATTATTGGCTGTAATTTCCGGGATAGCACTAATTTTTGCATCGCCCATAATGATGGAATCACATTCGGAGTGTCCACTGCATTTGGCATTTCCATTGATTTTTGATTGGAAAATCTGATGGGAGTGATCTTTGGCTACGGAACGGGAAATGATGTTAGCGCTGGAATCCTCTCCGTTTAACTGAACATCAAATTCACTCTTGGCCGTTTGGCTGCCATGGGTCATAAGGCGTTCCGTGACGGTCAGTTTTGCGTTTTTACCCACATTGGCAGTGGTAATACGTAGAGTAGAATCTACTCCTTTAATCTGAACACTTTCCATTTCCATGGAACTGTTTTCTTCCATTTCTAAAACTGTCTTAGGATTCATAATACGCGCACCATTACCGTCCCCACTTCCGTAATGGCGTTCCACATATTTTACTTTTGCATTTTTTCCTACGAAAAATCGATGGATACCGTCGTGCTGGCTATCAGAATTTCCGCAATTATGAATACCGCATCCGGCAATGATGGTAACTTCCGCATCATCTCCGATGAAAAAATCATTGTATACGACTTCTTTTAATCCAGCCTCGTTCATAACGACTGGTATATATACAGTTTCGTTTTTTGTTCCGGGATGAATATGAATATTAATTCCATCGCCGGATTCCCTTGTAACAATATCTACTTGACTGGTTGTGCCTCGAGCCACACTTTTTCCGTTGGCGCGGATATTATAAGCGCCTGTTGGTTTTTCATGGAGTCCAGCCACAGCCTCCAATAATTCTTCTTGTATTTTGTCCATATATTTTTCTCCATTTCTGCCATTAATTTTCCAGACGGCTGCATGCGCCATATGCGGCATTGGATTCATTTAGAAGTTGAGGCAGAATTTCATCACGGCTGCCTTCTTTTGATACGGTTCCATCGGCAATGACAATGATTTTATCGGCAATATTCAGGATACGTTCCTGATGGGAAATGATCAGAATAGAACCGTGGATAGAATTTTTCATATTTTCAAATACACGGATTAAATTCTGGAAGCTCCATAGGTCAATGCCTGCTTCTGGTTCATCAAAAAGGGAAACATTGGTTCCCCGCGCAATAATGGTAGCAATTTCAATTCGTTTTAACTCACCGCCAGATAAACTGGCATTGACTTCGCGCATAATATAATCCTTGGCGCATAGACCAACCTGTGAGAGATATTCACATGCTTCCGTAAACTTCAGGTTTCTGCCTGATGCCAGACGGATCAGGTCGATAACCGTGATACCTTTGAAACGGACCGGTTGTTGAAAGGCATAGCTGATGCCCAGTTGTGCACGTTCCGTGATGGAAAGATTTGTAATATCCTTTCCGTTATAAAGAATCTGACCGGAAGTAGGAGTTTCAATTCCGGCAATTATTTTTGCCAATGTTGATTTGCCGCCTCCGTTTGGTCCGGTGACAGCTAAGAATGTATTATCATCCAGTTTAAAACTGATGTCTTTTAAAATCTCTTTTTTGCCGTTGGTTTCAGCGGCATGAAATGAGATATGTTTCAGTTCAAGCATTGTGCCCTCCAATCTTTACAGAAAAACATTGTAAGATAAAATCATACGGTATTATTATAATTAGCAAACGCATATCTGTCCACTATTTTCTGTGGAATCCTGTGCTCTTATAAAGAATCGATATATTGACAGGCAGCAAGGGCAGAGATGGTACCGTCAGAAGCAGCAGTAGTAAGCTGACGAACGGCTTTGCTTCGGCAGTCTCCGGCAGCAAAAATTCCTTCTGATGAGGTTTTACAGTCCTCACCGGCAGAAATATATCCACCGGCGTCAAGATCAAGAATGTCAGAGAAAGCGGTGTTATCAGGGGCCTGTCCTATGGAGACAAATAAACCAGTGACAGGTAAATGGGAAATGGTTTGTGTATCAGTGGATTTAAGAGTTAAACCGGTGAGAACCGTATCCCCCTCCAATGCTGAGACTATCGTGTTATATAAAACAGAAATGTTTTCTTTTTGTTCGATTGCTTTAACGAGATGGGGTTCTCCGCGAAAAACATTGCGGCGCACAATGAGATAAACATGTGTACAAAACTGAGAAAGATAAAGGGCTGACTGTAAAGCAGCACTGCCGCCACCTACAACAGCAGTTTCTTTTCCACGAAAGAAAGCACCGTCACATACGGCACAGTAAGAAACGCCGCGCCCTATAAAATCTTCCTCCTGACTGATTCCAAGATGACGATGTTTGGATCCGGTCGCGATAATAACACTTTTACAAGGATATTCATGTTCATCTGTAATTACAATTTTCATTCCGTCCCGTTCCTGAATGGAAGTTGCCCGTTCCATTTCTATTTGAGCACCCAGAGCAGTTACCTGTTCCAGAAGCTGATCCGTAAATTCACTTCCACTGATTTGCATAATTCCCGGATAATTTTCCACACGGGGGGAAGAGGATATTTGTCCTCCGAAAACTTCGGATTCCAGAATTAAAACATGTTTTCCAGCGCGTAAAAGATAAAGCGCAGCAGTTAGGCCGGCGGTTCCACCGCCTATAATTACAACATCTTGCATTGTTTCCTCCATTTCCAGGATCACAAAACCAATACTAAGGTGATGGTTTGTATCCGTTGCGACAATGATGCCGCTTTTATCGTTAGTGTGGTCACTGTGTGATGGATTTATTCTCCAGCTTTTGATACTGGAGAATAAATCGATACAGTTAACTTGTATGTAAGATTTATTGACGCTCTAAATATTTTTTTATAGCAGGAGCACTGCTGAATTTTTCAACATGATCACCTTTTACAATAACTAAAGTAGGAGCCTGCCGGATATCATAGGCAGCCGTTAATTCCATGTTTTCCTCCGCATCAATTTTTGAATAAGGAATGGCTGCTTTTTTTAACAGAGAATCTGCGATTCGGCAGTTTGGACAGGTTTTTGTGGTAAATAAATATATCTGAGATTCCTGCTGTTGTTTTCCGAGGCTTTTTGCCGCGTTTAATATGGAACCATTATCTGCTGATGAAGAGGAAGATTGTGGCACGGAGCAGGCATCTGTTTTTGGATGATAGAGAATCGTTACCGGATTTTGTGCCGGCCCTTTATGGGTTAAACGGGAAGTTCCAATATTATATTCCTGACGCTCCTTGAATTCCTGAAGTTTTCCATCATTCCAATTCTGAACAGGACGGTAATATCCGGTGATCCGGCTGTATACTTCTGCTTTTTCTTTACAAATAGGGCAGGTGTACTGTTCTCCACGCAGATAACCATGATGACGGCAAATGGAATAGGTAGGGGATAATGTATAATATGGAAGTTTATAATTTTCTGCTATTTTACGAACTAAATTGGAAGCTGCTTTCCAATCCGGAAGTTTTTCTCCTAAAAAAGCATGGAAAACGGTTCCGGAAGTGTAAAGTGTCTGCAGATGATCTTGAATATCCAATGCTTCAAAAATATCATCTGTAAAGCCAACAGGAAGATGGGAACTGTTTGTATAATATGGTGTACCGCCGGGTTCAGATGCCGTAATGATATCGGGAAATTGTTCCACATCATGTTTTGCCAAACGGTATGTGGTGGATTCTGCCGGAGTGGCTTCCAGGTTATAAAGATCTCCGTATTCTTCCTGATAATCAGACAAACGATCCCGCATATGGGTCAAAACTTCCTGTGCAAATTTTTGGACACGAAGATCTGTCATGTCGGCACGCAGCCATTTGGCGTTACGTCCGGCTTCATTCATACCGATCAGCCCTATGGTAGAAAAATGATTGTTAAAGGTTCCCAAATATCGTTTGGTGTAAGGATATAATCCGATTTCCAATAACTGGGAAATGACGGTACGTTTAATTTTCAAAGAACGGGCGGCAAGATCCATCAGATGATCCAGGCGGCTGTAAAATTCTTCTTCGTTTTCAGACAGATAAGCAATTCTTGGAAGATTGATTGTTACAACTCCCACAGAACCGGTACTTTCCCCGCTGCCAAAAAAGCCACCTGATTTTTTTCTGAGTTCTCTTAAGTCCAGGCGCAAACGACAGCACATACTTCTGACGTCACTCGGTTCCATATCACTATTTATATAGTTGGAAAAATAAGGAGTTCCGTATTTGGCTGTCATCTCAAAAAGCAGACGGTTGTTTTCTGTCTCTGACCAGTCAAAATCCTTTGTAATGGAATAGGTAGGAATAGGATATTGGAATCCGCGTCCATTGGCATCCCCTTCAATCATGATCTCAATAAAAGCACGATTGACCATATCCATTTCTTTTTTGCAGTCTTTGTATTTAAAATCCATTTCTTTTCCGCCTACAATCGCAGGAAGTTCCGCTAAATCAGCAGGAACTGTCCAATCCAGTGTAATATTGGAAAAAGGAGCCTGTGTTCCCCAACGGCTGGGAGTGTTAACACCGTATATAAAGGACTCGATGCATTTTTTTACTTCGTAATAACTCAAATGATCGGCTTTTACAAATGGTGCAAGATAGGTATCAAAAGAAGAAAATGCCTGTGCACCGGCCCACTCATTTTGCATGATTCCAAGGAAATTAACCATTTGATTACAGAGTGAGGATAAATGCTTAGCGGGAGCGGAAGTGATTTTTCCCGGAACACCGCCCAATCCTTCCTGAATCAGCTGTTTCAGTGACCATCCGGCACAATATCCTGTCAACATGGATAAGTCGTGAATATGAATATCCGCATTACGGTGGGCATTTGCGATTTCTTCATCGTAGATTTCAGAGAGCCAATAGTTTGCAGTTATGGCACCGCTGTTACTTAAGATCAATCCGCCTACGGAGTATGTAACTGTGGAATTTTCTTTTACACGCCAGTCTGTGATATTAACATAGCTATCCACAAGATCTTTGTAATTCAACAGGGTAGATTTGGTATTTCTTATTTTTTCCCTTTGTTTGCGATATAAAATGTATGCTTTTGCCACATCCGCATATCCTGCCTGGATCAGTACGGATTCCACACTGTCTTGTATCTCTTCAACCTGTATTTTGTTATTTTTAATTTTGGGTTCAAAGTCAGCGGTTACTTTTAATGCCAAAAGATCAATAATACTGGGATGATACTGACGATTCTGTGCTTCGAAAGCCTTTGTGATGACAGAAGTGATTTTGTTAATATTAAATTCGGCTAATGTGCCGTCTCGTTTCATAACTTGATACATGTTTTCCTCCAATCTGCTGTCATTGAGAAAAATCAATTCATGTATCGGAATTGACTTTACAGGCAGCACCCCATATTTTCCTTGCCATTATATAGTAACACCTACACAAAAGTGTGTCAATACTGACACACAACTATATATAGTTGTGTTAATATAAAAAAATACAATATATTGCGGTTTTTGAAATAAATAAAAAACAAAAACAACAATATATTGTACCTTTATCCGAAAGGAAATCTCCCCAATTTACATATAAAAATACTTTGTGATTCGATTAGATTTCATATCCACGCAATTCAACTGTGGAAACAAAAGGGAGAAGCAGTTTTTGGATTTCTAAAGCTTCTTCTTTGGTGAAAGGGTGAAACTGTGTAGACGATGAATAGGAATTTACCACAAGGCTACCGGAATCTATAAATTCCTGCAAAAAGTAGCGTTTAGCACCTTTAATCCATTTTCCGATGGACAAAAAATCATTTTGTGTATGCAGCTCTCTGACCATAGTAGTCCGAAACTCATATTCCACAACATCAGATAAAAGGAATTGAACACTTTCCTGTACAGAAGAAAGTGAAACAGAAGAAAAACCAGTGGTACGGTCATATTGTTCCAGAGAGTTTTTTATATCCATAGCGACATAGTCTATGAGGCCAAGGTGAACCAATTCTTTCAGGCGTGTTGGAAAACTTCCGTTGGTATCCAATTTAATAGAGTATCCAAGAGAACGAATGGATGATAGAAATGGAGCCAAATCAGTATGAAGAAGTGGTTCGCCTCCTGTAATACATACACCATCTAAAAGCCCTTGCCTTTTTTTTAAAAAAGAAAAAAGGGCATCTTCAGAGATTTGTTCCACATTTTCCGGGTGAAGGACAAGATCCTGATTATGGCAGAAAGGACAGCGAAAATTGCAGTTGCCAAGAAAAATGGTACAAGCTGTTTTTTCCGGATAATCCAATAAGGTCAGTTTTTGAAGACCATGTATACGCATGCTAGTTGCCTCCTTTTCGGAAAATGTATTGGACTGTTTCGATCTATTATAGCACAGGAGAAGATGGAAGAAAAGAAGAATATTCGAATCGGTTTTGGTCTGGCTAATGAATTGCTTAATTGGAGTAATTGTGTTATTGTAGAATCAGAAAATGATAGGAATTTGTAGAAAGGAGTATGACAGAAAATGCGGGATTGTAAGCAAAAAATGAAATTAATGTTTGAAGTATTTGCTGATATTCATATGTCGGAAGAAAGAAACCAAAATAACAGAAGAGAATGTTTTATCGCAGCACTGTCCGATATTAAAAAGAATTTTCCTGATACCGATGCAATTCTATCTGCTGGGGATTTTACAGCATCGGGAAAAAAGGAGCAGTTTGAACATTTTTATGAAATATTGGAAGAGCATAGTCCTGTGGATAAGGAAAAGTGGCTGTTGGCGTTGGGGAACCATGATGTGCGGGGGGATGATCCGGCAAAATGGAATACAGATCCTGAGAAAATCAGTCCTACATGGGAAGCGGCAAAGAAATGGTATTTGAAATGGAATGCTCCTTATATGAATGAGGAAACGCAGGTTTATTATGATAAATGGATAAAAGGATATCATTTTATTGTATTAAATACGGAAAATGGTCTGAAAGATGCATGCTCGTTATCTGAAAGTCAGCTTGTTTTTTTGGAAGAAAAACTGTCGGAGAAAGAAGATGGTGAAAAACCGATTTTCGTAATGATTCATCAGCCATTATGGGATACCCATTGGAGAGGAAATATTTTAAAAGGATTCGGAGAGGAAGATCATAAGGTGAAAGAGATATTAGCTCGCCATCCTCAGGTAGTTTTCTTTTCCGGGCATATTCACAATGGTGTGGGTGTAACGGAAATTATAGAAAGACCCTTTGGAACCATGGTGGACTTGCCTTCTTTTCTGTTTAGTGAAAACGGTGTTACAGAACCGGGTATAGGATATCATGTGGAAGTGTATGAAGATTGCATAACCATGCGGGCAAGAAATTATGAAAAATCAATGTGGATTCCCCAATATGATCGGACATGGCGTTTACCCTCCTATCCGGTTTTGTGGAAAAACCATTGGAATAAAGGGGACGTTGATGAAAATGTAAAAAAAGCGGAAGAACATGTAAAGAAATTATTGAATCGTTGCTATGATCAAAAGGTGATAAAAGCCTGGGATGATGTTCGTGCTCCAAAGCAGGCTCTGTTTGGAGGAGAATATAAAAAAGAGATGGCAAGAGCCTTTGCGGCGTTATATCATAAAAAGACTTTGTGGGATCCTGTAATGATTGGAAATATGCAATGTCCTAACCGCTTTTTGCGCAGCGCAACATGGGAAAATATGTCAGATGAGAAGGGACATATGACAGAACGACAATATGAGGTATATCGGGAACTGGCTCAGAATCAAGTGGGGCTGATTTCTACAGGATATGCCAGAATTATGGAGGAGGAATACCCCAATCCGGGAATGATGGGTATTTATGATGATACTTTTCTGGATGAATATAAAAAATTGACGGATATGGTACATCAGTATGGTTCTAAGATTATGATGCAGATTGCTTATGGCGGAACCAAAACTACATATCGATTGGGAGAACGAATCATATTTGCTCCTGGAGATGTGGCAGAAAAATCCACAGGTAACTTGGGAAAACCTATGACGAAGGAAGAAATTCAACTGGTAATAAGGGCAAATGCAAAAGCAGCTGCCAGAGTAAAGAGAAGCGGATTCGATGCTGTACAGCTTCATGCTGCTCATTCCTATCTGGTGAATCAGTTTTTGAGTCCTTATTATAATAACAGAAACGATGAATATGGGCAAAGTCTGGAAAATCGGATGCGGATTGTGCGGGAAATGTATGAAGAAGTAAGAAAAGAAGTCGGAAACGATTTTCCGATATTGATTAAAGTCACTTGTTCTGATTTTTTTGAAGAAGGTCTGCATTTTTCAGAAGTAAAACAGATCTGTAAAGAATTGGAAGAACTGGGATTTGATGGGATAGAAATATCGGGAAATATCCATGGAAAAGCAGAGAAGATGATTGGTGAAACATGGGATGGGCATGTATTGCTGGAAGGTGGATATTTTTTGGAGTATGCCCGTGAAATTGCGGATGAATGTCATATACCCATTTATGTAACCGGAGGATGTAAAGATCCGATTCAGCTGGAAGAGTGGCTGAATACGACCCATTTATCCGGATTTGGAATCAGCCGTCCGCTTTTGGCTGAGCCTGATTTGATCCGTAGATGGATGGAAGGGGATTGGAAAGAAGCAAAGTGTCTTCATTGTTCCAAATGCCGCACCAAAGATGGCAACTATTGTGTTGTATTCCAAAGTAAGAAAAAAGAATAATATCATATATGGATATAAAAAACAGAGGATTCGAAAAATAAAATGAATCCTCTGTTTTTGTTAATGCTAAATTAATATAATTGTTTGTTGCGCACGGCTTCTTTCATAGGAAGACCGGTATCATAATCCAATTGTCTCGGTTCATATTCCTCATTTTCCCGCTGTCTGGTATATCCGTCATTTTCCCAGTGTGGAGTTTTTTCTGGACGCCATGGACGGCATGCCCATTGATATCCCCGATATAAATCTCTTGTCTGATTCATGTGTTCCAGCAAACGATCATGAAGTTCATTGCGGACAGTACGGTAGGATTCATCGGTGATACGATTATGAATTTCATATGGATCGTCTTTCAGATCATAAAATTCATCGGAATCAAGCAAATGGATCACCAATTTGTAGCGGTCGGATACGATGGAACGCATGATCTGGAGTCCTCCGAATCCATCATGATCGACTTCATAGCGTGTAAATTCAGTAAATACATAATCATTAATGCGCACAGAAGTATCATAGATTTGTGGAAGCATACTTTTTCCTTCTAATACCTTTGGAATGGAAAGACCCATATAATCCAGAATAGTGGGCACAAGATCGATATGAGATGCCGGTGATGTTACCACTCCGCCTTTGACACCGCCTTTAATGATTAGAGGAATATTTGCAGTTTCTTTATAACAGGTGGAATTTTTACCAGTCAATCGATGATTGCCTAACATACATCCGTGATCAGCGGTATAAATGATCAGGGCATCGGGAGCGACTTCTTTTGCTTTTTCAAGAACCCGTCCAATTTCGTAGTCAGCAAAAGAATTACAGCCGAGCAGTAAAGAACGTCCCTTTGAAGGCGCGTTTAGTTCTTCTTTTGTTTTATTCAGATTATCCCCGGCCCAGAGTCTTTGGTAAAACGGTTTTTTACTCAGATCATCTTCAAAATTGGGATTGTCATCAAGCTGGAAATTCTCATACATGGTATTATAAGGAGCCGGACAAAGAGAAGGACCATGTGGTTCATCATAGGAAACTACGAGAAAGAAATTTTGATCTTGATATTCGTCAAGAAAACGTATGGCGCGGTCAGAACAATGATGGGCATATGTAAACTCGTCGGTCAGATCAG
Organism: Lachnospiraceae bacterium; assembly: GCA_026169045.1. Lineage (GTDB taxonomy): Bacteria > Bacillota > Clostridia > Lachnospirales > Lachnospiraceae > Fimimorpha. The sequence goes on from JAPFDH010000054.1 coordinate 44,006, forward strand.
GATCATAGGAAGTTTTGGACTGTCTGGATTTTATCCGATCCTCTTCTGACATTTCTTCCAGATACCGACGCATATCGTACCAATATTCTTCTTTCCAGCCGTCCGGGCATTTTCCGTTTCCGAAATAGTCACTTCCGTCCAAGTGCCATTTTCCAATATATCCGCAGTCAATCCCCTGATCATGAAGCCTTTGACCGATGGTTTTAACATTATCACCGAGGGCTATGCTGTTGGTAACCATTCCGTTTGTATGGGGAAAAGTACCCGTAAAAATAGCCGAACGGGCAGGTCCGCAAACGGGCTGACAAGTATAGGCGTTTTCATAGCGAATTCCTTCCCTGGCCAGTTGGTCCAGATGTGGTGTGTGCATTTTAGGGTTATAACATCCCAGCATATCTTTTCTGGTGGTATCTGTCATAAGAAAAATTACCTGTCGTTTCATGGATTTATATTTCCTCCTTCCAGTGGATTTTTTACCACAAGGTGTTTTGAAGTGCTTTTTATGGAAAATTATGCTATAATTATATCATGTTTTTCAGCAAGAAACAGATGAGTTTCTGCTATGTTTATGGATGATTCTGCTGTAAAAGAACAGTGTTTTAAATATATGAAATACTGTCTTATCTGTACAGAGAAGGGAACGTGAAACAGGCAATGATTGATATTTCAGGGCATTTAAGGGATCGAAGAAGAGAAATCGGATTTTTACAGGAAGATCAGCCGATTGTGGTAAATTGTTGTGGATATCAGGCATTTCGAACAAAATCGCTGTGGAAAAAACGTCCCCAAGGGCGTGTGGATTATCAATTGCTCTACATATATAAGGGAAGAGGAGAGTTTTTAATCAACAAAAAACGAATGTTTTGTGATGCGGGAACTATTATCTTGTATCGTCCGGGAGAGGAACAATTTTATTCGTATTTTTGTGAAGATGCACCTGAGGTTTTTTGGATTCATTTTACAGGTTCTGATGTAGAGAAGATATTGAATAAGTACAGCATAAAAAGTGGATATGTAGGAGAAAGCAGTTATTTGAAGCATATGTTTCAGGAAATTATTGTAGAGCTGCAGTTAAAAAAAACAGGATATGAAACCATGATCATCTGTGAATTTTGTAAAATGATAGCCTGGATATCCAGAACCATGCAGGATACGAATAAAACAGTGGGAGAGGATATTCATATGGATCAGCTGATTCTTCATTTAAATCAGAATTATCAGAAAGAATGGAGCGTAAAGGAAATGGCGGATTACTGCGGGTTTAGTGTGGGATATTTCGGACACATTTTTAAGAAAACAATGCAGGTGTCTCCTATGCAGTATCTGACGGAATTGCGTATGTCCAAAGCCAAAGACTTTCTGATGGAAGAGGGAATGAGGATAGCGGAAGTGGCCGATTTGGTCGGATACAAAGATCCGTTATATTTCAGCAGGGTATTTAAGAAAACAGTGGGCTGTTCACCGGCGGATTACAGAGAAGATGGGGGATATTTGGAAATGATAAAGACATCTAACATGCATGAAAGACCTTTGTAACATAGTGAAAGATAGTTGAATTTTAGAAAACTGGAAATTTGAGTGACAGAAAAGACTAGCCGCTCAAATTTCCAGTTTTATTTACACGCAGACAACGAGCCATGTGCGGATGCTCGCATACGCATACGTCGACTGTCCGTGAACATTGTTTTTATACTGATATAGGAATCAAATCCTTACATGGAGTAAGGTTTCTGTTTGATTTCAGCATCTTCCAGAGAAGAATATCCGTAAAGCCGTACCGTATGGGCCATTGTCATATGGGTCAGATTCTTTCCCTCGCCCACAAGACGGAAGATAAATTCGTGATAAAGAGAAAGGGTGGTCTCCGAATAAGTGGTCAATTCTCCACGCAGATATGTTTCAAAGGAAGTTTCTTCCGTAGTATCTTCATCGGAATGAATCAGCCGTGTCTGCATTCCCAAACTGGGATACTTTTTATGAAATTCTTCCATCCATGCCACCTGAACAGGAACAATTTCTGCTATCATTTTTGCCTTCTGGGATGATACAGGCGGAAGACTGTCTTTGATTTCCTGATACTTAACCGGAGCGGTATGTTCCATCATTCTTGCATATTTTTCCATAATAGGATTCCAATGATTAATCCGGGCGTTTAACAGATCGTTACCATAACTGTATAAGAGAGACTGGGGCCATGTCAAAAACTGACTTTTGCGCATCAGTTCAAAAGTATCCCAGTCATCTTGACAGGAGGCACGTCCGCCCTCATTTTTTACCTGATCAAAGAAATCCCATTCCGTTCGAATAACGGAGGAAAGTAAGGGAGAATCTTCTGTGACAGGAGAATCTTCCAGATGACGGTTTAGCATCAGATCGGACTTTTCCACCAGTTCTTTTGCGTGATTTTCTAAGTATGGAGTTTGTGTACACGTTAAATTTCTCTGATGCATTTCCTGGGAAACCAGAGAGCAAACGATTTCGATTGTAAGTGCGGTTTGATCTTTACCATTTATTCCACTGGCTTCTTCTTCCGTCAGATTTTTCCATGCGTCTTTTTGATTCGGCATATCGGTAAGTGCATTCAAAATTCCATAGATCTGAGGGAGAATCGGCATGTTTTTGATTCCCTGATGCATCCATTTTTCATAGGGGGGATATTTACGGTTTAAGAGGTAAACCATCTGCATGGTTTGTTTCATAAACTCATTCAAAGCTAAGCGAGCGGAAACATATTCTCCTCTTCGCATTTGGCGATTGTAATTATACTGACCGGCCTGTGCCATTTGTCCGGCACATTGGGCAATCAGGCGATACCAAAGAGGATCCGGATAGTAGGATTGGAAGTATTGGCGCATTCTGGTAAATGCTCCAAGATCATCACGGAACACTTCTCCGTTTACAAGACAGGCAATGGAAGAAGGCGGAATAGAAAGCCATTCTTTGGTCGTTTGTGGTAATTCTTCCATTCCCGTAAAATGTTCCATAAAACCGGAAATGGTATGGACACGATAACGTTTTACAAATAAAGAAGTATAAGGACGGGTGTATCCGTTTAGAGTATCCGGAAGATTGTCATAGGCTTCCTGTAATTGTTGTCCAATGGCATTGTAATCCTCATCCGTCAAGAACATGCAGAAACATGGACCAAAGTCATGATCCTGTGAAATTTCATCATCGAAACCAAAACATTGGGAACCTTCTCCGCAAAGACCAACAGCAATACGGGATTCATATTCCGGAAACTGTTCATGAATCATTTTCTTTCCATATGTCTCATAGTAAAGACGGGAAAGGGTTAAGCCATTGATGATAGATGGTTTGGCTATTTCCTGCTTTGTGGAAAAATCGGAATGTTCGGTCAGATTTTTCCGGATCTGTGCTGCTTTTTCCAGAAGCGCGGAGGCAGCATCCGGATTATTTGATTGATTTAGGACACGAGCCATTTTTTCGCATATCGTTGCATAATTTTCCGTTTGTCCCATATGAGATTCCAATTCCTGTCTGGCACGATCATAAAAGAGAAGTGCCTCTTTTAAGTTTCCGTTTTTAGCATGGAGGTCTCCCCACGTCGTTAAAAGAGCACTGTAGTGGTAATCTTTTTGTTCGTCTTTTTCAAAAATGGCAGCAGCTTCTGTCAGATGAACCTGTGCCTGTTCCATATCATCCAATTCTAAAAATGATGCTGCCAGATTCGCATGGGTGGTGGCTTGTTCAATCTCAGCTTCCGGATATTGTTTCACAATGGCCAATGCCGCAGTAAGGCAAATACAGGATTTTTTGTAATCATTCATTTCCTGATAAAGAAGGCTCATGTTATTATAGAGACTGGCAAAACGGAAATCATTTTCATCAAGCAGGGTACGGTAGATGGATTCTACCGTCTGATAATAGGAAAGAGAGGATTCCAACTCACCGGCTGCCCGGCAGGCATTTGCTATATTAAGGAGTGAAGTGGCATAGGGAAGAGTTCCTTCCAGCCCCATTTTGTTTAATAAAGTAAGCAGACGTTTTCCATAGGCCATGGATTTTGTATGCAGACCTTTATCACGATAAAATCCAATCATTTCATTTAAAAGTGTAACTACAGAACTGTCATCTTTTTCTTTCAGGGCTTGTTCCAAAGAGGAAGTCAGAAAATCTTCTACTTGCTCATGTTTTTTCTGCGTAAATAATGTGTCTAATTGTTGCAATACCGCTTGAATATCCATACAAAAACCTCCATTTCTGCAAAAATTCTATGACAATAAAACGCTAATCTGTTAAAAACAGAAGAATGAAGCGGAATTCACCATAATTATTATACACTTTTTTGAAAACTACATCAAGGAATACAGGAAAAACTTTTGTTTAAATGTAACAGTTCAGCCCGCGCCATTCGTAAAACCGCACTGCATGCTTATTGTGGCTGTCGCCACCGTTTTACTCATTTACAGGCGCTCAGCTCATAGGTCTGACCGGTTTCCGTTACAGCCCTATGGCTGAACTGTTACGTTTAAATCTAAAAATTATGAAAAATATTATGAAAGAACAGAAAAGTCCATTTAATTATAAAGACAGTATGATATACTAACCGAAAAGTGCTTATGGTAACAAAAGGTGATAGGAGGAAGTCCATGAGAATCAATGAAGAGAAAAACAAATGTTGGAATTTGGAAAATATTACACTGGGAACCTGTTATTACCCGGAACATTGGGATTCTACCCTTTGGAGGGATGATTTAAAACGAATGAAGGAACATGGGATTCAAGTGATTCGTATTGCAGAGTTTGCCTGGAACAAGTTCGAGCCAAGGGAAGGGGAATTTAATATCGGATGGTTTGACCCATTTATGAAAATAGCGGAGGAGGAGAATATTTCTGTTATTTTTTGTACACCTACTGCTACCCCGCCAGCCTGGATGACAGAAAAGTATCCGGAGATTTTAAATGCGGATGCACAGGGGAATTTGTATCGTCATGGTATGCGCCGCCATTATAATTATACTTCAGGAAAATACTGGGAGCTTTCCCGCCGTCTGATCCATAAGCTGGCAGTGCATTACTGCAGTTATTCCAATGTGATAGGCTGGCAATTGGATAATGAAATTAACTGTGAGATAGCCGAGTTCTATGGAGAATCCGACCATAAGGCATTTCGCAATTATATGAAGGTAAAGTTTGAAACCCTGGATAATCTTAATGATAAGATGGGGACGACCTTTTGGAATCAGACCTATACAGATTGGGAAGAAATTCATTTGCGTCGTCATACGCTTCGGGGATTTAACAATCCCCATATGGAATTGGAGGCAAAACGTTTCATATCCTATGCAGCATATATGTTTTTGAAAATGCAGGCAGATGCCATCCGTCCATATTTAAAAAATGGTCAATTCATTACTACCAACGGGATTTTTCCGAATGTGGATTATCAGAAATTAGTTCCGGAGGTTCTGGATTTTATAACATATGATAATTATCCCAATTTTTCTTATGGCTTAGATGCGAATCCCAGAAAAGAAGGAGATTTAAAGGATAGAAATTCCTCTTTTAATTTGGCGCGGGTTAGAAGTATATCGCCTGTTTTTGGTATTATGGAGCAGCAGTCAGGTCCAGGAGGATGGAATCAGAGTATGTTACAGCCCATGCCGAAGCCAGGGCAGATGCGGCTGTGGACCATGCAGGCTATTGCTCATGGAGCAGACTATATTGGATATTTCCGCTGGAGGACATGCGGATATGGGACTGAAATATACTGGCATGGGTTAAACGATTATTCCAATGAGCCCAATCGGCGTCTGGAAGAATTAAAGTTCATATATGAAGATACAAAACGTTTAAATAAAGCGGATTTGGCAGGAGCACGCTGTCAGGCGCGATATGCGGTGTTGAGGGATTATGATAACGATTGGGATGGGGCGGAAGATAAAATGTACGGTCCATTGGCGGATAAGAGTATGGATGGTTGGTTCCGTGCCTTTCAGAACAACCATATTCCCTTTGATTTTTATTACTGGAGAGATGAGACAAGTGCGAAAGATTTGGAACAATATGATGTATTAATTTATCCGCATCCGGCGATTCTTACAAAAGAGAGAGCCGATATTTTGAGAGAGTACATGGAAGAAGGCGGGTGTGTGATTTTTGGATCCCGCACAGGGTATAAAGATGAATATGGCAGGTGCCCGATGCGTCCGATGCCGGGATTTGCCGGAGAACTCTGTGGTGTACATGTAAAGGATTATACTCTTTTGGGACCTGATGATGACATGGAATATGTTGTTTGGGATGGTGAATCCGTGGAAGCTTTGTGGTTTAATGATATTTTGGAGCCAACCGAGGGGGGAGAAATCCTTGGTGTGTTTAAAAATAATTATTATGACGGTGAACCGGCGTTAATCCGAAAACATGTGGGAAACGGATGGGGATATTATTTTGGCGGAGGATTCAGTGAAAATGCGGCCAATGTATTTATCAGAAAGTTGGGAATGAAGTCTGTTCCGTATCTTAAAAATGTGCCGAAGGAAGTAGAAACAGTGCTTCGCAGCAAAACAATTATGATTCAAAAGGATGGAACGGAAGTTGTTCGGAATTATTTGTTCTTATTAAACTATACAAAAGAAGAAAAACAAGTAGAATTGGATAGAGAATTGGAAGATATACTCCATGATGAAAAAGTAAACGGCTGTGTGAAAATAAACGGTTATGGAGTAAGATGTCTGGTGTGGGAAGAAATGTAAAAAGAAGATGATCCCATGCCGGTAAGATGAAGGAAATGATTTTATCTTACTGGCATGGGATTTTTCAAATTATAAATTTTTGCGGTTTAAAAATTCCCTTGGAGAGCATCCTTCGATTTTTTTAAAGACAGTACTGAAATAAAATGCATTTTCAAAGCCGAGTTTATCGGCAATCTCATAAACCAATTGATTCCCTTCTAAGAGAAGACGTTTTGCCTCTTGAATTTTTTGCCGTGTCACAAATTCACTGAAACTATATTCGGAATATCTGCCAAAAAGCAGGCTTAAATAGTTTGGGCTGATACCAAAGGCGGCAGCGACTTCATTGAGATTTAATTTTTCATGAAGGTGATCGTGTATATATGCCTGAATATTGGAAACCATTTTGTGTTTATGATCTTTGCGACGTTCTGAGAAAACCCGGTCTAATCCTTCATAAAGGGTATTCATCCAATCCAGGACAGATGCGGTAGTCGTTTGATGATACAGAGAACGGTAATTATCAGTAGTTTCCTGAAAAATAGAGGAAACGATGGTTTCTCCGTCGGACAACAGGGAGAGGGAAAGGTATAAAATACTGCTGGCGGCATCCATGGCCTGGACGTATGCCGACGGATGATCTGTGAACAGTTTTGTGATGGAAGAAAAAACTTCTTTTAATTTATCGGAATCATATTCTTCATAAGCCTGTGTGATGGCTGGCTGAAACAAGGAAAGATTAAACGTATGTTTGGCATTTTCTTTATTGTTAATACAAATCCGATCAAAGAAAAGAATAGGGTTTTCTTTGGATATAAGAGAAAATGCCTGTCGGGCATCCTGATAGGAAGAATCAATATCCAGTGGATGGGATACCGGATGCCCGATTCCACCAATCAGATGAACGCTATAATAATTAAAAAGCATAGAACGTACTTCGGTCAGAGCAAGGGTTAATTTGGAGATATATGCAGAAGAATCTTTCTGGCTGAAAGGAAAAATCAGGCTAAAATGCCTCATATCCAGGGAAACACAATGGCAGGAAAGATATTTATGCAAGATACTTTCCGTCATCTGTAAAGCGTTTCGGTAGAGAGAAAGTTGTTGCTGGCGATCCATGGAAGATATTTTGTCACTTAGTATTTCCATATAACTGGCCACATAAGCATCTTCTGTAAACGATAATCCAAGATCACGGCTTTGCAGAATAAATTGTTCTTCATTTTCAAATAGATGATGCAGGAGCCGGGTGAAAAATTGTTCCTTTAATAATCGCATATCATCAGAAGCAGAAGATACGGAATGGGATGTAGAATGTAAGCGTTCCCGGACAAGTTTGGATGCCTTTGTCAAAGTAGATAAGAGAGTCTGTTCGTCCAATTCCAATTTGACAAGATAGTCACAAACCTGATAGGAAAGTGCTTCTTTGACCAGTGCAAATTCTTCGTAACTTGTCAGGATAATAAAAACAGGAATGCATCCAAAGCGTTCCCGGCATGTTTTGGCAAGAGTTAATCCATCCATTTGAGGCATTTTAATATCGGCAATCACAATTTCGGGATGTTCTTTTTCAATGAGATCTAAGGCGGTAATACCATTGGAGGCAGTGGCACATACAGTAAAGTCAGCATTCAAATTGTTGAGCATAGAGCGGACGCCGGCCACAACAAGAGGTTCATCATCAACAACTAAAACTTTCATCATAATATCGTTTCCTTTCTGGTATAAAATGATCCACTATTGGAGTGGCATAGCGTTCTGTTCACAGGGTAATACTTTGGGAAGATGGACAGAAACCGTTGTAAATTCACCTTGTTTACTTTGGATAGAAAGTCCGTAGGTTTCTCCGAATTCATATTGAATTCGTTTGTGTACACTGGAAATGCCAAAATCCCGGAAAAATGAGGATTTATTTTGGGTATCGTCTGTTAAAAGGTGTTGAATGGTCTCTTCTGACATTCCCACACCATTGTCTGTGATATCAATTTGTACCTGGTCTGGAGATGGAGAAAAAAGATGAACTTCAATCAGGCCAGCTTCTTCTTTGGGTTCAATCCCGTGAAAAATAGAATTTTCTACAATTGGCTGAAGAGTAAAACGAAGAATCTGGCAATCACAAAGGGTTTCATCTTCGATTTGATAATCCAGAGTGATAGCTCCTCCATATCGATATTTTTGGATGGTAAAATAGTCATCCAAAAGGGAAAATTCGGCTTTTATGGGAATGGATACCTGGCGGCCTTTTGCAATACTTTTCAGAAGGCGGGAGAGAGAAGTCGTCATCTGGGCGATGCCGGGAGCATTTTGGATGGTGGCCATCCATTTAATGGAATTTAATGTATTGTACAGAAAATGCGGATTGATCTGACTTTGTAAAAGACGATATTCATATTCCTGTTTTTCTTTTTCTGCTGCGATACGTTTTTCCAGCAGTTCCGAGATGTTTTGTGACATTTCATTGATTCCCCGTCCGATATCGCCCAACTCGGTATGCCATTCGATAGAGGAATTTTTAGAAAATTCTCCTTGGGAAATATGTAGTATCTGTTGCTTCAACTGGTTTACCGGTTTGGTTACAACCCGATGGAGATAAAAAATCATACAAAAGGCAAAAACAAGAGCCAGAGCTAAAACCAGAAAAATAATCCAGAAAAACGGTTGAAGATTTTTGATAAATACTGAAAATGGAATCCGACAGGTTAACTGAAAACTGCCGGAATTGAGGGTACGGGTTACATGACAATAGTGAATTCCGTCATCACTGATACCGGAATAAATGGAAGAATCTTCATAATAAGGCGAATATCCCTTCATGATTTGCTGATCCATCAGGGAATACCGGAATGTTTCAACCAGTGATTCGTCCTGATAGATATAATTTTTGGATTCCACACTGAGGTAACAGGTAGTTTCAGGATCCAAATGAATGGAGCGAAGGGTATCTGTAAATAAAACTGGGTCAATTTCCATAAAGATGTATCCGGTTACTTCCGATGTATAGCGGTCATAGATGGGACGGAGAACAGGAAGCATTTTAAAACGCATACTTCCATCCAACGGATCCGCTACCAGTCCCATGCTGAAATCAAAATCGGAATTGCGGATAGCAGAAGAAAGATAAGGAAGGGTAGAGATTATTTTGTCGGCATTTGCCTGGGTGGCAAGTTGTTTGGGTACAATTTGAATAAATCCCCCATTTTTTTTGGATATAACAATGCGTCGAATATAAATATTGTCTGTAGTAATAAAATACTGTTCACTTAGTAAGTCATGGGTTGTAAAAGTGACGGATGGATCTTCACTGACAGCATAATCGGCTATGGCCTGGCTGCTTTGGCACCAATTAACTAAGGTAAATAAACTGGAAAGTTCGCGGTCAATGGTGTCAGCGGCATATTTTAATGATATTTCAATGTTGGAAAGAAGTGTCTGTTTTTGATAATAATAATATAAGTAACAGCTGACACATCCGATCAGCAATCCGATCAATAAATTGACGGTCAATGTAATAAACAGAATACGCCCTCTTAATGTTCGATAGTAGGGAAACTTGAGCCTTGGCATATGAAAATACTCCTTTCACGAGGGTTACTTTTATTTATTATTGTACCAACAGGATAAAATAAAATAAAGAGAAAGATGGGGAAAATCCATTGTGATATGTAAAAAACTGGGATATACTTTCTATTAAGAAAACAGTTAACGTAAACAGCAATCCAACTATGGCAGGATAAAATTTGAATGTGAGAAAATGATGAAAAGAAAAATAGCTATCATAGGTATTGTATGGGTTTGCATTTTAATATGCGGATGCGGGATAAAATGGAAAAACAGTACAGAAACAGGGGGAGAAAACGGGACTCAGAAGCCGGATTCTCCCAAAACTGTTTTAAATTGGGCAGTTTGGGACAGAGAGAGTTATCCGGTATGGGATGCATTGAAAGATGCATATGAAAACAAGAATCCGGAGATCAGAATTGAAATTCAGGATTTGGGAAGTTTGGGTTATATGAAAGTTTTGATGAATGATCTGCTGAGTGGAGAAGATTATGATATTATTACGACTCCATCCATTTCCGATTATGTTATGCTTTGCCAAAAAAAATTGCTTTTGCCCTTGGATTATTATATCAAACGGGAAAAGATCAGTATTTCTCAATATAATACAGACGCGAAAAACCTTAAAATGAATGGAAAGTATTATCAGTTACCATATCAAAATGATTTTTGGCTGTTATTTTATAATCAGGATTTATTTGACCGGCAGAGAATTGCTTATCCGTCCAATGATATGAATTTGGAGGAATATCAAACTCTTGTTTCACAGATGACGAGTTTGGAAAGCAGTAAACGGATTTATGGGGCATATTATCATGTTTGGCCCAGTGTAGTACGTGTATTTGGTTTATTGGGGGAAGAAGAAATACCGGCGTTTACTGATTTTTCTTATTTAGCACCATATTATACGATGATTATGGAACAGGAAACAGCAGGAAATTGTCAGGACTATATCGACATTAGCACTATGGGAACCAATTATGCGTATGCGTTTTCCAATGGGGATATTGCCATGATGCCTATGGGCAGCTGGATGATTGCTGAATTGGTTGGAAAACAATATCAGGAAGAAGAAACCTATCAGAAATGGAACGGGAAAAACTGGGGGATTGTACGTATGCCCAGAAATGAAAGCCGAGACCCCTATGAGGCGGTGGGAAGCCTTCGTGGTCTGGCCATTCATGGATCCACAAAATACGAAGAAGAGGCATGGGAGTTTGTAAAATTTGCCTGTGGGGAAGAAGGAGCAAAAATCCAGGCGCAATATGGACATCTACCAGCCTATTATACCGATGAAATCAGAGAAATTTTAATGGGGATCGCATACTTTCCAAAGGATGAGGCAAGTAAAGAAGCATTGGAGGTTCATACAATATGGGATGTCGATGCGGTGATTGGCGCCGGATGGAAAGAAAAAGAAAAGATACGAAAGTCGTTACCAGAGATACATACAATTTGGGATGAGTATCATAAAAAAATTATGAGTGAAAATATGAATGAGACAGAGGGATTAAGGGAATTGGAAGAAGAGATTCAGGCCTTGATCCAATAAAAAGTGTGTGAGAAGGAGCAGAATTTGGCATAGAAGAATAGTGGGCAAAAAGAATTGGAACAAAACGATGAGAAACACGCTTTGCGAGTTCCTCACGTTTGCGGACAGTCGTCGTATGCGTATGCAAGCATCCGCGCACGGTTCGTTATCTACGCGCAAATTAAAATGGGGGCGTTGCAAAATAGATGAGTAATCATCTATGGAGCAGCGGCTCCGTTTTTATGTTCTAAAAACAGAAAACGGACCACAAAGGGTCCGTAATCCATGGTATAATTAGATATGCCCAATAACCAAATATACCATAAAAA
>JAPFDH010000103.1 GCA_026169045.1 Lachnospiraceae bacterium
ATGGTATATTTGGTTATTGGGCATATCTAATTATACCATGGATTACGGACCCTTTGTGGTCCGTTTTCTGTTTTTAGAACATAAAAACGGAGCCGCTGCTCCATAGATGATTACTCATCTATTTTGCAACGCCCCCTTTTATAATGAATTTCTATTGACGAAAACCGGCTTTCATTCTTTCTATTAAATCACTGGGATCAAAAGGCATTCGTTTTTCTTCCTGGTGCGGATGAAGAGAAATGGTATGATCAATGGAAAAATATTTTTCAACTTCTCCATTTTCCATCCGACACCCAGTACAGGAAAACGGATTTTCCGTTTTTTCATATGGCATAAGTTCCATGACAAAATGACTTTCTGTCGGATACAAACGATACTTTTCCAGAACATCTGTTCCACAGCTGCTGTTTCCCAGCCCGTTACGTTTCCAATCAATTGATAAAATTGTCATTTTTTCTTCTTCTAATTCACTTCTATGTCTCACACGGTTTAATTGCTCTGCGGAATATGGTAATGCTGAAAATGCAAATGGACGTTCTCCTGTTACAAGAATTCCTTCTCCATCCTTATCTGTCAGAGCTACATAGGATACCCTTCCTCTGCTTCCATTTTCCTGGGGGCGAATATATGGTTCTTCCAACTCCCTCACTGTTCCTGAAAATCGTCCCAAATAAGTTCCGCTCAATCGATCAGGATAATTTTCCTTAGGCCCCAAACCAAAATAATCTACCTGAGAAAATGTTTCATTCACAGGCATGCGGATACCTACACGGGGAAGAATTCCCAATTCACCAAAAGGCTGTACATACTGTTCTTCAGCGATATGGCCATCTCCGTATATACAACAAACCACATAATGATGAAATCCGGTATTCTCCCAATCAGCACATCGATATATATGATGAATTTTTATTTTTGCACAGTCTTTATTTTTTTCTATCAATGCACATTCTTTACATTCATGCTTCATCTGATCCAATCCCATCTTCAGCCAGCCATGATCACCAATAGCGGTCGGGCTATGTCTGTCATTATCTGTTGGAGCCCGAAAAACCTGCAGACCTTTAGCAAAATCCGTATTAGATTCAATGACGGTTTTCCATCCTCTGTTCGTCCCGTATTTCAAACTCTCAAAATAACCATTTTTCTTAGAAACCACCGCCCATACCCGGTTGCTTGTAAATGTCATACAAGTTTCTTCCTCTACAACATGAAGGAGATCACTCATTTCTTCATTATATACTTCGTTTTCCAATTGTCTATTCTGTTTCCTATAAGAATGCTTCTTTTCTCCCAGTTCCAATTGAATTCTGGTATCTACAAATCCGGGATCAGCCCACATTGGCAATTCTTTATAAACAAAAAGCAGATTCAGCAAATACAATCCCTCTTCATTCTCCTGATCTATTCCACCGGATGTCAGTCCATCCAGATTTATATCCAAAAGAATATCTTCATATTCACCTGGAGCAGCACACAAATTTGTGTAGATTCCATGGTTCAATACACAACCATTTTTCTCCAAACTCCATTCCATATTAAATTCTTTTAAATCCGTATAACTATATTCATTTTTAATACGTATCAACCCAGTATCAGCACTTAAAAGTTCTGCCTGAATATACTGATATCCTGTTTTTACTTCTGCTAACTTTGCCGTTTCCTTCCGATCAGGTAACACGACTCCGTCGATGCAGAAATTTTCATCCTGATAGTCAGCCGGATAATCTGAGCCATATGCAAATATGGGGGTTCCGTTTTCGTTTTTATCTAAAATTCCATGATCACACCATTCCCATATGAATCCGCCAGCCAAGGCAGGATAACGACGAATACAATCCTGATACTCTTTAAAATTCCCCATGGCATTCCCCATGGCGTGAGCATATTCATTAATCAGAAATGGTTTCTTAGGATTATTGATCGCCCTTTTCTCTATCCATTCTACGCTGGGATACGTATCACTGTCCATATCTGCAACTACACCCATCTGTCGTTTATGAATCAAACGCGATCCATCCATTGTCCGACAATAGGCTGCCATAAATTCTACATTTTTCCCATACCCCATTTCGTTACCTAGAGACCATATTACAATGCTGCTATAATTTTGATTTGTCAGTACCATGGCAGAAATTCGATCTAGACATGCATTTGTATAACGCATATCATTTCCAGGCAAAACGTCATCTTTATAGGATATATCATGGGTTTCCAAATCAGCTTCATCCATAACATAAAGACCATATTGATCGCAAAGTTCGTAAAAGACCCTGCTATGTGGATAATGCGCGCAGCGCACTGCATTAATATGATTTTGTTTCATGATTCGAATATCGGTTTCCATCTCTTCTTTTGTTACAGATCTGAGATTATATGGACTGAACTCATGATAATTGACTCCTTTTATTATCACATGTTTTCCATTAATATGGATTTTTCCATCCATAACTTCTATTTTTCGAAATCCTATCGGCCAACGAATTACCTCGATCACTTGTCCCTGCTCCGTCAAAAGAGTCAATCGAACATGGTATAATACCGGCGTTTCTGCTGTCCATTTTTTCGGAGATTTTACCGGTATATTAAGGTAGATACTACGAATACTGTTGGCAAAAATCGGTTTTGGAAATGCCGGCATTCCTCTCCAGGAATTGGCTGGCCAATCGGGATTTTCCATTCCGGTAAATCCCTTTGCTACAGCATCTTTTACCAACGTTCCATCCGGTGCTTCCAAACATGCTTCTATATAATGGGCGTCCTGCATCGTTTTGGTTCGATTTCTGATGAAAGCCATTATTTTCAAGTTTGCGTTTTCATATTTTTCATCCAATTCCGTATGAATCTGAAAATCAAAAATACCCACGTCCGGTCTGGAAATTAAACGGACACTCCTAAAAATCCCTGCCAATCTCCACATATCCTGATCTTCCAGAAAAGATGCGGCACTATAACGATATACTTGACAACAAATAAGATTTTCTCCGCCATGAAGATACTGGGTAATTTCGAATTCAACCGGTGAAAAACTTCCCTGAGAAAATCCTACATAATATCCGTTAATCCATATGTTGACTGCGCTTTCTACACCTTCCATACATAACATTGTGTGACGGTGTTCAAAACATTCCGGAACAGAAAAATACCTGCGATAAAGTCCCATACTATTTGCCTGATCCGGCACTTCAGGAGGACATATTTCACTTTTACTTTTATAAAACGGCGTTTTCGTATTAACATAAAGAGGAACATCTGCGTTTATTTTCCTGTTTTGCCACGATGATGGCACTGAAATCTTCTGCCATTGCCCATCATCATATGTTTCCTTTACCATTTCTTCCACATTCATGGTTACACAATTGCTGAAAAAAAATCTCCATTCTCCATCCAGTAAATATTCCCATAAGTTCTCCTGTTTCTCCGCTTCTTCCTCAGAGGGATACGCATGAAACATTGTATGATATGCCTCTTTTCCGGTATGTACAACCTGACTATTTCGAAACCATTCACTACAGTGCGGCTGTTTTCCATCCTTCACTTCAAATTGCATAAAACCTCCTATCTGCAGTCATGCCCCCAATATTTTTTTTTGCATGCACACTGCTCTACTGTAATTGTTTATTTCAGAATAGCATTCTTTTTATTTTTTGCCAAGAAACAAAATTCGCTTTTTATCTACCGATTTTCATTATGATGCAAAAATAACGATGAGAAACACACTTTGCTAGTTTCTCACGTTCGTGGACAGTCGCCGTATGCGTATGCAAGCATCCGCACACGGCTCGTTGTCTGCGCGTAAATAAAAAAAATTACTGTATACATTTGAAAATAAATCCATTCTAAAACGTATACAGTAATTTTTATCTGATTTGTCAACCTACCTTATCAAATTGACTATTATAAAGATTTGCATAAAATCCACCCTGGGCCATCAGAGTAGTATGATCACCCTGTTCAATGATATCTCCATCTTTCATCACGAGAATTACATCCGCATCTTTAATGGTAGACAGACGATGGGCGATAACAAAGCTGGTACGGCCACGCATTAAATTATCCATAGCTTTTTGTATCTGTATTTCCGTTCTTGTATCCACAGAAGAGGTTGCTTCATCAAGAATCAATATTTTATTATCTGCCAAAATTGCTCTTGCAATCGTTAAAAGCTGTTTCTGACCTTGAGAAATATTACTGGTTTCTTCATTTAGTATTGTCTGATACCCTTCTGACTGTGCCATAATAAAACGGTGAGCATGGGCTGCCTTAGCTGCCGCTATAACTTCCTCATCGGTAGCATCCAAACGGCCATAACGGATGTTTTCCATAATGGTACCATTAAACAGCCATGTATCCTGCAGAACCATCCCAAACATTTCTCTCAGCTCTCCACGATTGTATTCACGAATATCATGACCATCGACTTTAATGGAGCCGCTATTCACATCATAAAAACGCATCAGTAATTTTACCATGGTAGTTTTTCCGGCTCCTGTTGGTCCCACAATCGCAATCTTTTGTCCGGACTTCACTTCTTCCGAAAAATCATGGATAATAATTTTTTCCGGATCATATCCAAAGGATACATGTTCGAATGTAACATTTCCCTCTTTTCCTTCAATGGATACAGGATGTTCCACCGTTTGTGATTCTTCCTCTTCTTCTAAAAACTCAAAAACACGCTCGGAAGCGGCCGCAGACATCTGCAGCATATTGCTGACTTGAGCAATCTGCTGAATCGGCTGAGTAAAATTTCGGATATACTGGAAAAAGGATTGAATATCTCCCACTTCAATGACACGCTTAATACTGAAGTATCCTCCCAGCAATGCTACCAATACATAACCAAGATTTCCGACAAACTGCATAATAGGCATCATCATCCCAGAGAAGAATTGAGATTTCCATGCTGATTCGTATAAATGTTGATTGGACTCTTCAAATGTACGAACAACATCTTCTTCCTTATTAAACAATTTTACAACGTTATGACCGGAATAAATCTCTTCCACCTGTCCGTTTACATCCCCCAAATACGCTTGCTGCTGCTGGAAGTATTTTTGAGAATGCTTCATTACCTTTGTAATGATAAACATAGAAAATGGTAAAATCAAAAGCGCAACCAATGTCATCCATATATTGATCGACAACATCATAATAAATACACCAATCAATGTTGTAACCGATGTAATTAACTGCGTAATACTTTGATTTAATCCCTGTTGTAACATATCCACATCATTTGTGACACGAGAAAGAATTTCTCCATATGTTCTGCTTTCATAATATTTCATTGGCAAGCGGTTAAACTTCTTAGAAATATCACGTCGCAAATTGTAGCTGACATCATTGGAAATACCAGTCATTATAAAACCTTGAATTAAGGAAAAAAGTGCACTGATTACATATAGACACATTAAAAAAATTAGGATTTCTCCAATGCGTGCAAAATTAATGCCACCGCTTCCATCAATTTTTGCCACAAGACCGTTAAACAATTCTGTTGTCGCTTTTCCCAAGATTTTCGGACCAATAATAGTAAATGTAGTACCAGCTATGGCACAAATAAACATTAATAGCAAACGGAATTTATAACGCAGCATATACTGAGCAATCTTTTTTATTGCTCCCTTAAAATCTTTTGCCTTTTCTCCGTTTCCCATTCTTCCATGTCCCATGGGACCGCGCATATTTGTTTTTCTCTGACTCATACGCTTAATTCCTCCTCTGATAACTGAGATTTGGCGATTTGCTGATATACCGGACAATTGGTAAGCAACTCCTTATGGGTACCCATTCCAACTACTTCTCCTTCATCTAAAACCAAAATCTTATCTGCATGAATAATCGTACTAATTCTCTGCGCTACAATTAATGTTGTGGCATCTTTTGTTTCATTCTTTAACGCCTGCCGAAGAGCCAAATCGGTCTTAAAATCCAACGCGGAAAAACTATCATCAAAAATGAAAATTTCCGGTTTCTTTGCAATGGCACGGGCGATGGAAAGACGCTGTTTCTGTCCACCCGAAACATTACTTCCGCCCTGAGCAATCGGATCATCATATTGTTCTTCCTTTTGTTCAATAAACTCTTTTGCCTGTGCAATTCTAGCCGCTCGTTCCATATCTTCTTTTGAAGCATTTTCCACACCATAACAAATATTGGATGCAATCGTACCGGAGAAAAGCACACCTTTTTGCGGTACAAATCCAATTTTATTTCTTAATTCATGGATATCCATTTTTCTGACATCCACACCGTCTACCAAAATTTCTCCTGATGTGACATCAAACAATCTCGGAATCAAATTTACCAGTGTACTTTTTCCACTTCCTGTACTTCCAATAAAAGCTACTGTTTCACCTTTTTTAGCTTCAAATGAAATGTGAGAAAGAACATTTTCTTCGGCTCCAGGATAAGAGAACGTAACATCTTTAAATTCTACAGTTCCCTTTTGTTCCGCTTTTGCTTCAACAGATTCTTTCGGGTTTTCAATTTGTACTTTTGTAGCCAACACCTCATTGATACGCTTTGCCGATACTTCAGCTCTGGGCAACATTACAGAAAGCATGGTAATCATCAGGAAAGACATAATAATCTGCATCGTATACTGAATGAAGGCCATCATGGATCCCACCTGTATCTGTCCCTGATCTACTGCATGGGAACCACTATACACAATGAGTACCGTAATACCATTCATGATCAGCATCATTACCGGCATCATAACTGTCATAACACGGTTTACAAATAAATTTGTCTTCATCAATCGTCTGTTTGCCACTTCAAAACGTTCTTCTTCATGTTTTTCTCTGGAAAATGCACGAATAACAGGTATTCCGGTTAAAATTTCTCTGGCAACAAGATTCAACCGGTCAATTAATGTCTGTAATTTATTAAATTTAGGCATAGCAATTATCATTAAAACAAGTACCAAAACTAAAATCAGCCCCACTGCTACAGCCAAAATCCAGGTCATGGAAGATTCTGTTTCCAGAACTTTCAGTACACCTCCAACACCTAAAATAGGAGCATACAATACAATTCGAAACAGCATAGCAAACATCATCTGTACCTGCTGAATATCATTGGTACTTCTTGTGATTAAAGATGCCGTGGAAAAATGATCCATTTCACTATTGGAAAAAGAAATAACCTTCCGATACACCTGGTTTCTCAAATCATGACCCAGCTTAGCTGCCAATCGGCTGGATAAGAAAGTTACAGAAACGGCACACACCATAATCAAAAGAGCCATTCCCAACATTTTCAAACCAGCCAGCAATACATAATTCATCTGAATACGGTCTACATTTTCTCCCATATCCGCATATTCCTGCTGTACATACGCGACAGCACTCTGTGTCACAATACTCTCTGGCATCGATTCAATCTGTTTTTTTGCTTCCTCTATCTGTTCCTGCATCGCTGCCAATTGCTCTTGAGGCATATTTTGCAACGCCTCTGCGGTCATACCGGAATCTTCTGCCTGCAAAAGAATCATCATAGGAACACTAAAAATACTGTTTAATTCTTCCCGTTCCAGAGACGAAAGTTCTTTTCTTTCATAAATATCTCCGTTTTTTGTATATGCATTTTCAACTTTGTCTCTTTCTTCTTCACTCATAAAAATCTCTAATGCCTCAAGACTAACTGCCCTGATTTTATCCGGCACACCATCTTCGATTCCCTTTTGCTGGATACCGACATCTACGATCTTTGATGTATAAGACGGCAATGACAAATCACAATAGGCCTGTAAAAATAACAGTGCAAATATTAATACAATATAACCCACACTGCCTTTCAGCCTTTTAAACATTTTAAGCATATGCTTAAACCTCCTTCATTTTACTGTATTCCTTTTCTTCATCCGTTTCCTGAATCGTTTCTGGAATTTCTCCTATATTATAAATGACACGTTCCAAAAAACCGTTCAGACATTTTATTTCTTCTTTTGAAAAGTCCACCAACATACACCTTTCATTCATTTCCAGTATCTCATTCATTTTTTGATTAACCTGTTGGCCTTTTTCTGTCAAATGCAGACAACTTTTTCTTTTATCCCATTCATCTGGACAGCATTCCACCAATCCATTTTTTCCAAGACGCTGTATGGAAATCGTCACTGTGGATGGTTTTACACCTAACATTTTTGCCAGTTCTCTTTGGCTGATTCCATTATTTTTTTCCAAAATTCCCAAAATAGGAATTTGTCCCGGATGAAGTCCATAATGACTGGCCTGGGCAAATAATTTTGAAAAATAGGCTCGTGATAGATCCATCAATCGTCTCTGCGCCACATACTTTTTTCTTTCCATCTCTTCCTCGCTTTCCGTCTGTAATTTTCTGTCACGTAACAGAATCAAATATCTATTAGGTGACTAATGATTAGGTGGCTAATGTTTAGGAGTATAATCAAAAAAAAGAGAAAAGTCAAGCAACTTTTCCCTTTTCATAAATCTTTTCCACTTTTAAGATTTTTTTTATTATTCCTGCTTTTCGCCATTAAATTCCATACGTGATACGATTTCATCCAATAAATAATGGGCAGCTTTTTGTTTTGTCATCATCTCCAATTCTTTATATCCGTCAGAAGTAATCAGTGTGAGTACATTTGTGTCTACCCCAAAACCAGCTCCCTGAACTTTTAAATTATTGGCAGCAATCATATCCACATGTTTCTTTTCCAATTTTTTTCTGGAATTTTCCAACATATTTTGTGTTTCCATGGAAAAACCACATATAAATTGACCTTTACGTTTATGTTCTCCCAAATACTTTAATATATCATCGGTTCGTTCCAATGTAATCGACATTTCATCATCTTGCTTTTTAATTTTTTCATCAGCGACATGGCTCGGACGATAATCAGCCACGGCTGCTGCCTTGATAATGATATCCTGTTGCTCCATACGTGCTGTCACTTCCCGGTACATATCATTGGCTGAACTCACCGGAACATACGACACAAATCTTGGAACAGGAAGAGCCGTCTGACCGGAAACAAGAGTTACATCTGCCCCACGAAGGCTTGCTGCCTGTGCAATGGCATATCCCATCTTACCGGTAGAGTGATTGGTAATATAACGAACAGGATCAATGGCCTCCTGAGTAGCACCGGCTGTCACAAGAACTTTTTTGCCTGTCAAATCTTTCTCATAAGCTATTTCCTTTATTATATAATCCAACAACACATTCCACTCCGGCATTTTCCCTGCACCCACATCTTTACATGCAAGCATACCAACATCCGGCTGAATAATCTCAAATCCATACCGTTCCAAAATCTTCAAATTATCCTGTGTAACAGGATTTTCATACATCTGTGTATTCATGGCAGGAGAAACAATCTTTTTACACTTACAGGCTAATACCGTTGTAGTCAACATATCATCGGCGATCCCATGCGCCATTTTTGCAATCACATTGGCAGATGCCGGTGCCACCATAACCACATCCGCCTTTTTAGCCAGAGAGACATGTTCCACATTATAGTTAAAATTACGATCAAACGTATCAACAATACATTTATGATCAGTCAATGTTTCAAACGTAATTGGATTTATAAAATTGGTTGCATTTTTCGTCATTAAGACATGAACATCTGCGTGAAGTTTTCTCAACGCGCTTGCCAGACTTGCAATTTTATACGCCGCGATGCTTCCCGTCACACCCAAAATGACTGTTTTTCCAGTTAACATAAACTCCTCCTTTATATTTCATCATCTGTAGCGATTCAGAACCATGCTGATTTATAAAAACAGGTACCTTTGCGAATGGGCTTTGAATCGTTACCATAATCTTATATTTTAAAATCATTTATTTCATCATACTATAGAAAAACTTTAATGTAAAGTCTGCCTCTCGCGAAAAACAAATATCCGAATTTTTTCCGTAACAGTTCAGCCATAGGGCTGTAACGGGAGAGAAAATTATGCTTGCATAATTTTTCGACCGGTCAGACCTATGAGCTGAGCGCCTGTAAATGAGTAAAACAGTGGCGACAGCCACAATAAGCACGCAGTGCGGTTTTAC
>JAPFDH010000075.1 GCA_026169045.1 Lachnospiraceae bacterium
CGTTCGACTTGCATGTGTTAAGCACGCCGCCAGCGTTCATCCTGAGCCAGGATCAAACTCTCATGTTAAAGTGTTCGTCCTTCAGAATTAACGTTAGCTAATTCATCCGTTCCTGTTTTCCAACAGGCTTTACTGTTTTTTAGGTTGCAGATCCATTTATGTCTCCATAAATCGTTCTGCCGTTCTGAATTTTCTCATGGTCTCCGCTTCTGCTTTGACCGTCAGAATTTTCAGGGTTGGTTATACTGTTCAGTTATCAAGGTTCTATGCAGTCTTCTTTTGGAAGACCAACGGAGAAGGAGGGATTTGAACCCTCGCGCCGCTACTAACGACCTACTCCCTTTCCAGGGGAGCCCCTTCAGCCACTTGGGTACTTCTCCAAGAGAAAGCTGACTTATCTTTCAATATAAAGTTAAATATATTGAACGGAGAAGGTGGGATTCGAACCCACGGTCCCTTTCGGAATCACCGGTTTTCAAGACCGGCTCCTTAAACCACTCGGACACCTCTCCAGCAACAATGCTTGTCTATTATATACCAGTTTTTCGTATTTGTCAATACTTTTTTTAAGTCTTTTTTGTTGCTCGGCTCTCGCCGTGACACGAGATATATAATACCATCTCTAATAACAAATGTCAACACTTTTTTTCAATTTTTTTACTTTTTTTCATTTTCCTGCCATGCATCCAGCAAATTTGCCTCGGCAATGGCAATATCTTCCGGTGTAGTAACCTTAATATTACGATAACTACCTTCTACTACCTTCACCAAATGGCCGGAAAACGTTTCCACCACCATGGCATCATCTGTGATTCTGTTGCCCGTCTCCAGTGTTTCCATCATTCGATTATATGCATCCATAATAATCTCATAAGAAAATACCTGAGGAGTCTGAACAGCCCATAAAGAGCTGCGATCAGGGGTCTCTACGGCAAAACCCTCTGTATTTACAACTTTTATTGTATCCTTCACTGGAACCGCTACCACACAGGCTCCATGTTGTGTGACGGCATCTGCAACACGTTTTAACACCTCTTTCTCCAGACAGGGTCTTGCCCCATCATGAATAAATACATAGTCTGCCCCCTTTGCTTTCTGCAATCCGGCATATACAGAGTCATATCTTTCTTTTCCTCCTTCTGCCAATTCAATTGGACAGTTAAAGACAGACGTATCTCCAAATTGTTTCTTACAATAAGCAAAATCTTCCTGTGCCGTTACAAGTATAATTTTACCAATCCCTATATCAGAAAAGGCTTTTAATGAATAGTACAGCATTGGTTTTCCCATTAAAGGAATAAACTGTTTTTTTTCTGTCCGCTGCATTCTTTTTCCATTTCCGGCTGCCAAAACAATAGCAACTGATTTTTTCCAACAAAATCCGTCCATATTTCCTCCTTTGTCAAAAGAAAAGGCTTTTACACTTGTGAAAAGTTTTTACTTATCTTTCACCCAATTTTAAATTTGGAACAGCATTTAAATCCCATCCATGCCGCACGCCTTTTTTATATTCATAATAAGCCGCACAACCGATCATTGCAGCATTATCTGTACAAAAGATCGGTGAAGGATAATAAAATTGAATTCCATGTTTTTCACATGCCGCTGCCATACCGGCACGCAAACAGGAATTGGATGCCACTCCTCCAGCGATAGCCAGTTTATCAAAGCCATATTCTTTTGCCGCCAATATAGCATGATCCACCAATACGTCTACTACAGCCTTTTGAAATGAGGCCGCCAGATCCGCTTCATTTACTGTCTCTCCCATCATTTTGGCATGATTCAAATAATTAAGAACCGATGACTTTAACCCACTAAAGCTAAAATCATAGATTGCCCCCTCCACTTTTGCCTTAGGAAATACAATCGCATTGGGATTTCCTTCTTTTGACACCTTATCAATCTTCGGTCCGCCTGGGTATCCCAATCCTATTGCTCTGGCAACCTTATCAAACGCTTCTCCGGCAGCATCATCTCTGGTTCGTCCCAAAATTTCAAATTCACCATAGTCCTTTACAACCACAAGGTGAGTATGTCCGCCGGAAACCACCAGACAGATAAAAGGCGGCTCCAAATCTTTATTCTCTATAAAATTAGCAGCAATGTGTCCTTCGATATGATGCACTCCCACCAATGGCTTCCCGCTGGCATATGCAATTGCTTTGGCTTCTGCCACACCTACCAAAAGAGCTCCCACAAGTCCTGGTCCATATGTCACCGCAATGGCATCCATATCTTCCAAAGTTTTCCCAGCCTCACTTAGCGCTGTCTCAATCACCTGGTTAATCTTTTCAATATGCTTTCTGGATGCAATCTCCGGCACCACTCCTCCATACAATGTATGGAGAGCAATCTGTGATGAGATTACATTGGATAGCACAGTCCTTCCATCCATTACAACCGATGCTGCGGTCTCATCGCAGGAACTTTCAATTGCCAGTATATATGTATTTTCCTTCATATCCTTCCTCTTTCCTTTTCTGGTTTTCCTTCTCAATCTTCAAAATCCAGTTCAACCGTTCTTCCATCCTTTGCTGCTATCGTTCTTGGGAAAATCGTTCTCACCTCATCCAAATATTCCTCCGGCCTGGTCAGAGACGGACTATAATGGGTAAGCCACATTTCTTTTGGATTCGCTTCTTTAGCCAATTCCGCAGCTTCATAAAATGTCATATGCTTGTACTCTTTTGCTTTTTGCTTTTTATCTTTTTCACCATACATTCCTTCACAAATAAAAAGATCCGCACCCTTTGCCTGCTGTGCAATAACCGGTACCGGTCTGGTATCAGTCACATATGTCACTTTAATTCCTTTTCTCTCTTTTCCCATAACCATATCCGGAGTATATGTGATACCATCGATAACAAGAGTCTCTCCCTTTTGCAGACGATTCCAGCAGGGCAACGGAAGTCCTAATGCTTTCGCTTTTTCCACATCAAATTTCCCGGCTCTCGGTATGGAAATTGTATATCCATAACATGTCACATTGTGATTGACACGAAATGCCTCAATATGATATCCCTTTATTTCAAAATGGCAATTTGCTTCTTCTATCTCAATAAACTGAAGAGGAAACGGCAATTCCGGTGCAATGACGCGTAATGCCTTCACCACCCGTTCCAGACCTTTAGGCCCAATCAAAGTAAGCGGTTCTTTCCGGTCAGCGTTTCCCATTGTCAGCAAAAGCCCTGGAAGTCCACTGATATGATCTCCGTGAAAATGGGTAAAACAAATTACATCTATCGGATTACAACTCCATCCTTTTTCTCGGATTGCAATCTGGGTTCCTTCCCCACAATCGATCATCAACGTACTCCCATTAAACCGCGTCATAAGTGACGTCAGCCAGCGATAGGGCAGTGGCATCATTCCGCCTGTTCCAAGTAAACAAACATCTAACATTCTTTTCCTCATTTCTACGCTGCAACCATTTTCTCTAACCTGCATCTGCAGCGTCCATGCTGGTTTTCCTGTCTTACATTGGCCATATGCGCATTTCGATTTCATATTCATAAAAACAGCGCTTGGTAAATAAATCCCCTAACGCTGTTTTTATAAATGCTTCTGCCAAATAAATTATTGTACACACAAAAGTTATGGCCGACATTTTTCTATAATAACTCGGTCTCCTGCTGTATTTCAACAGGAATTTGAAATGTATGAGTCCATTTATCATAACAAGATTCACACAAATCGAAATGATGAGATTCTCCGTCTTTATCAGAAAAATATCCCCATCTATGATTCACGGAAATATATTCTTCCTGCTCTGACCCTCCATCCAAATGCCACAGTTCTCTTCCGCAGCCGTTACATTTGACACGAATCAGTTTGCCGTTTTCTCTGCAAAATACTTTCATTTTTCAACCTCCCTAAAGGTTATGGGGAACCCCTTACCACTGTCCCCGATTTTCATCCTGCAACATGGCTATCGTATCAAAAATTTTCTTATATTTGCAATAGTAAATCATTGGATGGAACGATTCCACATAATTAATGCATCTTCTCTGGGTTTCTCATAATAGTTCTTCCGCGTTCCTTCCGAAACAAAACCATTCTTTTCATAGAGATGAATGGCCGTCTGATTGGATACACGGACTTCCAAAGTAATCTCAGAAATTCCAAGTAATAAAGCCTCACGCAGCAAAGCATTTACCAAAGCATTTCCAATTCCTTGCTTTCGATACTTAGGATGCACTGCTACATTGGTAATATCCCCTTCCACCATTACCTGATACATCCCAATATATCCGGCAATTTCTTGTCCGCACCATGCCACAAGGAAAACATATTCCGGTCTTTTTCTGCTTTCCTCCAAACTTTTTTCTGACCATGGTACAGAAAAAACCTCTTTCTCCAGATATGCCACCTGCTTGACATCTTCTGGCATCATTTTTTTTATTTCCATGATACGGTTTCCTATCTTTCTGACAGTTTCTTCTGTCAGTTATTTTTCTTTTCTTTTTCTTCCCGTTCTCGTTCTGCCTGAGACTTTCTAAGATAATCCGGCTGATGCTCGTCTGCCGATTCTATTTTTCCTTCTGTAAAATAGAGAGCTCCCAGTGACGCCACAGCTGCTGCCCTCTGCCGGTTCATAAAAGCCGGAGCAAAACAACAAAATACTGTCGCCAATTCTTTGATCTGTTCCTTATAAACCGGAATTCCATCCCCAACAAAAAGCGTTGGTTTTCCCAATGCGTTTATTTCTCCTATCAGATCTTTCATATCCATTGCAGTCGGTTCCATCACTGTACGCATTCCTTTGGAAAATGTATACAGCCCTGTATACACCTGATTCCGACGGGCATCCATAATTGGACAAACCATATACTGAGAAGAGTAACACTGATACGCCATGGCTTCAATGGTGGGAATATGAATCAAAGGTTTCTTTAAAGCCAACCCCAGTCCCTTTCCGGTCGCAGAACCAATCCTAAGTCCCGTAAAAGATCCGGGGCCCGCTGAAACAGCAATGGCATCTATGGTGGAAAGATCTGTTTCTGTCATTTTTACAATTTCATCAATCATGGGAAGAAGTGTCTGAGAATGCGTCTTCTTAAAATTCACCGTATATTCTGCCACAATCACCTCATCTTCCCATATCGCTGTACTGGCAACCAAAGATGAGCTTTCTACTCCTAATATTTTCATTTTCTATCTCCAATCTAAACCGATACTCATGATCCAATGGTAATTTTTCGGTAATCCATTCCTTTTTCCGGATCCTTTTCAATCGTAACCCAGATTGCCGTCTTTGGTATAATTTCTTCAATCAAACCAGCCCATTCAATCAGGCAAACGCCATCACCATAAAAACAATCTTCGTATCCGATTTCATCCATCTCCTCGACATCACCGATTCGATATACATCAAAATGATATAACGGCATACGTCCTTCATCATATTCCTGAAGAATTGTGAATGTAGGTGAATTAACCGGATCCAAAATTCCAAGACCACTGGCAAATCCCTGTGTGAATACGGTTTTACCCACTCCCAAATCTCCATTCAAGCAATAAATCTGACCTGGACTGGCCGACTCAGCCAATTTTTTTCCTATCTCGTACGTTTCTTCCGGTCTCCTAGTATATTTAATTTCCATTCCTACTTTCCTTTCACCTGCGAAGGATCCATTTGTTTTCTGGCTACCTCCATAATTCTCTCTGCATTCTTTCCTGCCTGACTTCTGGGAATAATGTTCGCCCTGACTGGATCGACAAACAAATAGATATCCTTTTTTCTTCCCACTACTTTCCACAGTTCATTCCAGGTGATGGATGCACTGTCTTCTCCCTGACTGACTACAATTTCCTTATCATTGATAACATAAGAAGCAGGTTTTGAAAAAACAGGATGACGGGACTGAACAACCGCCTTACGATACAGCATAATCGGCTGATATACCGTAAACAATGCACCCAAAACCAACAAAAGCACCGTATTTCCTATTTTCACATTTCCAAATGTCCAGACCGCTCCAATCCAACATGCCACACTAAATACAAGTCCTACGATTCCGATTACGCGGCAATAATTGTGGTATAACAGAAATCGAAATAATTCTTTTTTTGAAATACGGCTTTCTACCCTAATCTCTTCCACAATCATACCTCTGTCTTTTTATTTTCCAATGGTTTCTTTGTACATTATAGCAAACTTTTTCCAAAATGCAACAGCCAGATCAGAGCGGCATTTTTCAGGCGATCCGATGAAGGGCACGACTAATCGGTTTATAAATGAATGTAACAAGTATCGTGACGGAAATCCCTTTTATTAAATTGATCGGTGCTACCGCAATAATAACAAATGTCAAAATATTATGTATATTCCCGTTAATAGTAGTTCCCATGGCAATAATCTGTTCCAGTGGCATTCCATATAATTGGGCAAATTTAGGCAACAGATAAACCCCATTAAATAATGTGCCAAAGATTGTCATAACCACGGTTCCTAAAATCATCGCTGCCACTGCATTCTTTTTACTTTTTTTGCTTTGATACCATGCAGATGCCGGTATGACAAAACTGCACCCAACAGCAAAATTGGCAAAGTCTCCTACAAAAGCCGTGGATGTTCCCTTGATTAAAACCTTTAAGATAACCTTCACCAACTCTACTAACACACCGGCCACCGGTCCATATAAGAAACTGCAAATCAGTACCGGCACTTCACTGAAATCCAATTCATAAAATGGCGGGGCCAGAAAAGGAATGGGGAATTCAAATAACATAAGAATCATAGCTATCGCTGCCATCATTCCGATCACTGCTATTTTTTTCACCGAAAGTTTCTCATAACCCACACCCTTATGGCGTCCTATTATAATTTCCAAGCCCCGCGAAACGCCAATCAGTGCTGCCGCCACACAAAAAACGACCGCTAAAAAAGTCAGATTTTCTCCCACTGTTTTCAAAAAGTTACTCCATTGTTCCATACGATCCTCTTTTCTGCACTGCATGCTAATAACCAAATTGTTTTTGATTTGCGGCAGTGCAATCACAAATCAAATATTGCCAACAAGTTACATCGAATGGCTCATGTCATTCGCCATCCGTCTTTTCAGAAACAATTCCGGTATTCTTTCCGTCTCAGTGAGTGATACAACGGCTACTACAAAAAAAGCTGATGCCACCCATTCACTGTCACAGAAAAACAATTCCACTGTTCGGCTTGAAGAACTGCTCATTATTTTTCCATGCAGCAAATGTTTTGCATCAGCTTCACATTCATACAAACGAATACAGATATCCTGCACTCATCGTTCTTCTCTCATCCAGACTTTACTGTCGGTTTTGGAATCGCACCAAATCAACCCGAAGGCTCGCGGACTATACCGCCGGTGGGGAATCGCACCCCGCCCCGAAGAATTATTTCCTTTCCAAGTATACATCGCTTTTACTATGAAATCAAGAATTTCTTTTTTATACCTCAAAATCCGTGTAACAGTTCAGCCATAGGTCTGACCGGTTACAAATTCGTCTCTGGTTCATAGTGTTTCCATGGTTTAGGCGGTATATCATGAGAACCTATTATTTTTTCCATCCAGACCATATCCCACCAACGTCCCAGCTTATATCCGCATTTCGAAAAATGCCCTACCATATGATATCCTTCTTTTTCATGAAAAGCAATACTCTTGGGATTTGGATATGCAATACATGCATTTAAATTTGTTACATTTTGCTTTTTTAGGCGTCTTTCCATTTCATGATACAATGCCCTTCCAATTCCCAATCTGTGATACTTCTCATGCACATACACCGATAATTCTGCTGCCCACATATAGGCTGCCCTTGAATGAAACGGTGATGCATACGCATATCCCACAATCGTTTGATCCAAAATGGCCACCAAATAAGGATATTTCTTTAAAACAGAGTTCATTCGCTGTGTAAATTCTTCAACGGATGGGACATCATATTCAAATGTTACCGCCGTATTTTTCACATATGGAGCATAAATCTCCAGTAAGTTTGGAATATCTTCTGCCACAGCCATCCGGATTTCTATGGTTCTCAACAAACTCCACTCCTTTTCTTTACAATTTCATGGTAAGCTGAATTCTTTTTTTATCTAAATCCACACTCATAACCTTGACTTCTACAATGTCCCCTACACTTACCGCTTCCAGTGGATGCTTAATATATCGCTCTGTCATCTGTGAAATGTGTACCAAACCATCCTGATGAACTCCGATATCCACAAAAGCTCCAAAATCTATGACATTACGCACCGTACCTTTTAAAATCATGCCTGGTTTTAAATCTTTCATCTCCAGAACATCACTGCGCAAAATCGGTTTTGGCATCTCATCCCTTGGATCCCTCGCCGGTTTTTCCAGTTCCTTTATAATATCGTCCAGTGTCAGTTCACCAATTCCAAGGGTTTTTGCCATATCCTTCCGGTTGATGTTTTTTCCAAGACCTTTCCAGCCGCCAGTCAAAAGTCCATCCACCGATACTCCTGCCTGGTCTAAAATAGACATAGCCGCCTCATAGCTTTCCGGGTGAACTGCCGTGGCATCCAACGGATTATCTCCGCCTTGAATACGAAGGAATCCGGCACATTGTTCAAATGCTTTCGGTCCTAATTTTGCCACCTTTAACAGCTGCTTTCGATTTGTAAATCGTCCGTTTTCTTCACGATAAGATACGATATTTTTCGCAATGGTTTTACTGATTCCGGAAATATATTCCAATAGGGAGGCAGACGCTGTATTCAAATCCACACCCACTTTATTTACACAGTCTTCTACCACACCGTGGAGTGCCTCACCCAATTTTTTCTGATTCATATCATGCTGATACTGTCCCACACCGATCGACTTAGGATCAATCTTTACCAATTCGGCTAAAGGATCCTGCACACGTCTTGCGATGGAAACAGCACTTCTCTGTCCCACATCAAAATTCGGGAATTCTTCTGTAGCCAGCTTGCTGGCCGAATATACGGATGCTCCGGCTTCATTGGTAATGACATATTTCACATCTGACTTCCATTCTTTTAACATATCCACAATAATCATTTCCGATTCTCTGGAAGCCGTTCCGTTACCCACGGAAATCAGTGACACATGATAGCGATCGATCAGCTGCTTTACCGTCTTTTTCGCTTCCTCCACCTTATTTTGGGGTGCCGTAGGATAAATCACCACTGTATCCAAAACTTTTCCCGTTTCGTCTACTACAGCTAATTTACATCCTGTACGGAAGGCAGGATCCCATCCCAAAACTACCTGACCGGCAATAGGCGGCTGCATCAAAAGCTGCGTTAAATTCTTACCAAAAACTTTTATGGAATTATCCTCTGCCTTTTCTGTCATTTCACTCCGGATTTCCCTTTCAATAGCCGGAGCGATTAAACGTTTATAAGCATCTGCGACCGCTGTTTTCAGTACGGGAACCGTTACAGGATTGTCATTTGTAATACACTGTGTTTCCAAATACTGTAAAATCTTTTCTTCCGGCGCTTCTACTTTCACCGTCAGGAATTTTTCATTTTCCCCTCGGTTCACTGCCAAAACTCTGTGATCCGCCACTTTTTTAATCGGTTCACTATACTGATAATATTGGCTGTATACAGATTCTTGTGTCTCATCCTTTGCCGCTGTAGTCAGCATCCCTTCTTTTATCGTCATCTGTCGGATTCTTGTCCGGTACTCTGCGTTATCAGAAATATTTTCGGCAATAATATCCAATGCTCCTGTAATGGCTTCCTGCACAGTACCGACTCCTTTTTCTTCATCCACATAGGCATCTGCCGCTTTTTCCAGATTTTCCGTCAGTTGCTGCATAGAAATGATATTGGCCAAAGGTTCCAATCCCTTTTCTTTTGCGATTGTAGCCCTCGTTCTGCGCTTTGGACGATACGGGCGATATAAATCATCCACTGCTACTAATGTATCCGCAGCCTCTATCTGATTTTTCAATTCCTCAGTCAATGCACCCTGTTCTTCAATGGTTGCCAAGACACTTTTCTTTTTCTCTTCCAGGTTTCGAAGATAACGCAAACGCTCATCCAAATTTCGAAGGACTTCATCATTCAATCCGCCATGCATTTCTTTTCTATATCTGGCGATAAAAGGGATCGTATTTCCCTCATCAATCAGTGTCACTACCGCTTCCACCTGACTCGCCTTAATATTCAATTCTTCCTGTAATTTTTTTATAATATCCATATCTGATATTCTCCATTTCTGTCTATTTCAGGCGATAACCAAAACTTTATCTGCTCATTTTTATGCTTCCGGTCACCTTCCATCTATTATAGTAAAAACCAAATCACAAAACAACCCTTTTTCACATTGCCCTTCTCTGGTTTTCTGATAAGAAACAATTGTTTCTTTTGACAATTCATGATAAAATTTACCTTACCAAATGCAAAATATGCAAGTACATACGTTCCATATGCGTATGTAGAATGGAGGAATTATGGACAATAATAAATACTATGAGGAACGTCCGGATACAAATGATCCCTACACAGATTCCAATGGTTCCGGCACGGGTACAGAAAATAATCCATATCAATACGAGTCCCCTGACAACAATCGCCCGCCGATGCGCCCAAAAGCAAATCCCATGGCAATATCTGCTTTTATTGTGAGTATTCTCTCCTTTGTGCTGTGTTGCTGCTCACCGAATTTTTTAATGATCGGTGCAATTGTAGCCATAGGACTTGCCATTTGTTCCAAAATTTTCTATAAGGGAACGCCGATGCACCCCCTCGCGATCGCGGCCATTGTTATTGCAGTTGTAGCCATCATACTAATTATCTGTATGCTGATTCTATCTTTCGTCTGGTTCCCTCAATACCTAAAATCCAATCCTGAACTATTCAATGAAATGAAGGAATTTTTCAGCCAGTATGGCGTTGATGTTTCCAGTTCTTTTTATTACTGATCTTCCACTTTAGATTTTTATCCAAAAAGATGCTGATTTCTTTTTTCAAGGAATCAGCATCTTTTGATGTACCAGCAACATATAATTTTTCCATCCCCAATTGATAATGAATAGTCCCAAACCAATATAACAATACCGGTTTCGATAATGAATTCCACGGATTTTTCCCTTGGTTACATGCTTAAGAGTATGGGAAATCATATAAATTAGGACAAACGATATTCCATAACCAACCGCAGCATTATAATAAAAACTTTTTATAATCTGACCGTTCAAAAAATACAACAGGGCTCTTGTCCCACCACATCCCGGACAATATAATCCGGTCATACTTCGAAGTACACACGGTCTGCTCTGAAAAGCAACACGAAGTTCGGGCACGAAATACAAAACAGCGGCAGCTAACAAAGCTACCGCCAAAATTCCAATCATAACCCGATACATCACTTCATCATTCCATTCCATTTCTTTTTGATTGACTGCATCATTATTTGTCGATGAATTTTTTTTGTACCGTTTCATGAATCGATTTAAACTCCCATATTCTGCTATTAGTTTCCAAGACCAAATGCATCATGTACGGAACGCATCGCACCATTTACATCCGCTTCATCAATTAATACTGTAATTCGAATTTCAGAAGTAGAAATCATTTTAATATTAATTCCGGCACTGTACAACGCCTCAAACATCTTTGCAGCAACGCCCGGATTGGATGTCATACCAGCTCCGATAATAGAAACCTTTGCTACATTTTCTTCGTATTCTACACCTTTGGCTGTGATAGAATCCATGTTTTCATGAATTGTATGCAGAGCCTCTTTTAAATCTTCTCTGGAAACCGTAAAAGAAATATCCTTTGTTCCATCACGGCCTACAGACTGTAAAATAATATCTACGTTAATATTCTTTGCGGAAAGATAATCAAAGACACGGAATGCAATACCCGGCTCATCTTTTACTCCCAGTACCGATATTCTGGCTGTATTTTTATCAGCAGCGACACCACTTACCAACATTTTTTCCATTTTCTTCGTTTCCTCCTTTACAATGGTACCCTCTGCTCTCGTCAAACTAGAACGAACAACAAGCTGTACACCATATTTTTTTGCCATCTCCACAGAACGGTTATGAAGCACCTTTGCCCCCAGAGATGCAAAGTCTAACATTTCATCATATGTTACTTCAGCCATTTTACGGGCATTTGGTACGATTCTCGGATCTGCTGTGTATACACCATCCACATCTGTGTAAATCTCACAGGCATCTGCATGTAAAACAGCTGCCAAAGCAACTGCCGTCGTATCCGATCCGCCTCTTCCCAACGTCGTATAGTCATCATATTTGCTGATACCCTGGAATCCTGTCACTACCACAATTTTTCTCATTTCCAGCTCTCTGCGCAAACGCTCTGTTTCGATTCGTTTCAATTTTGCCGAACCATACACCGAAGTTGTATGCATACCAATCTGCCATGCATTTAAAGAAATCGCCTGGACGCCCAAAGCCTGAAATGCCATACACATCAAGGCAACAGAAACCTGTTCTCCTGTGGTCAAAAGCATATCAATTTCTCTTTTAGACGCCAGTGGATTAATATCTTTTGCCTGAGCCAATAAATGATCCGTCGTTTTTCCCATAGCGGATAATACCACAACCACATCATGACCTTTATTATAATCTTCCAAACACCGGGAAGCCACATTAAAAATACGTTCTTTATCTGCGACAGAACTTCCTCCGAACTTTTTTACGATTAACATTGTCGTATTTCCTTTCATTTCTTTCTCTTTAATATATGCCAGTATATATCATTACTCCCAAACAATCAAGTCGTGTTTTGAAATATTCTGAAAAAACAATACTACCTGTCGCAGACATTTTTAGTTCCATTCCGTCAATAGCGGACATTTTTCTGTTATCGTGCAACACGAATCCGATTGATTACACAACCCAGATCTTTTATTTTTCTTTCCAGAACAGCTTCTTCCATCTCTTCTGTCAAAAAGCCAAATTCATCCAGTCCCGACAGTTCAATCCGCTCTGTTTCACCAAACAATTCTTTCACGCTCTTCCAATTTTCCTCTGTGTTACCTTTTACGCGGACAAAGAACTGATTCCTGCATGCTTCAAAATTCTCTAATTGTAATTTTTCCTTTGTCCAGCGGCGCATAATGCTGCGATCCATATTGCACGCTTCATCCACAACATCTGCCACCACTGCGCTGGCTGTCGGAAGTTTACCTGCACCAGCACCGTAAAACATCAGATCACCAATCACTTCTCCTCTTACCAAAATGCCGTTCATCACATCATCCACATGATAGAGAGGATGATCCGGTTTTACCAAAACAGGAGCCACCATAGCAAAAATACGGCGATCTTTTTCCATTCGACTTGTTCCGAATAACTTAATCACCATTCCCATCTTAGAAGCGTATTTCATATCCACATCGCTAATGGAAGTAATACCTTCTGTATGGATATCTTCCGCTTCCACATTTGCTCCGAATGCCAGAGAAGATAAAATTGCTATTTTACGACAGGCGTCCTTTCCTTCGATGTCTGCTTCCGGATTTCTTTCCGCATATCCCAATTCCTGTGCTTTTTTCAGAATTTCATCAAAGGTAACACCATCTTTACTCATTCGAGTCAGCATAAAATTAGTGGTTCCATTTAAGATACCGGTAATTTCATAAATCTCATCGGATGTAACTGACTGATTTAACGGACGAATAATCGGAATACCGCCTCCGACACTGGCTTCAAATAAGAAATTCGCTCCTTTCTGTTCTGCCAGTTCCATAAGCTGTGCACCATATTCTGCCACCAGCTCTTTATTGGATGTAGCAACGCTTTTTCCTTTTTCCAGACATTGTTTTACAAAATCATACGCCGGTCTCAGGCCTCCCATGGTTTCTACCACGATCTCGATTTCCGGATCTTCCGTGATGATCCTAATATCGTGTACCACACAATGTTCCATTGGATCTCCCGGAAACTCTCTTAAATCCAGTACATACTTAACCTCTATTTCCTGCCCTGCTTTTTTTGCCACACAATCGTGATTTCTACGCAACACTTCAGCCACGCCAGATCCTATATTTCCATATCCCAAAATAGCAATTTTCATAACCTTTTACTCCTCTCTGACTTCTTTTCCAGCCTACTCTCTCGCCAAAATTTTTACATAATGTACTCCACTTAATCGTTCCACGCCTTCCAGCATTTCGGAAATATCTCCAGAATCTGGTCTCACTTCTACACTCAGTGTCAATGACGCCACTCCATTGATGGGTATCGTCTGATGGATCGTCAACAAATTCGCCTTGTATTCTGCTATTTTTTGCAATACCACCGACAACAGTCCGGGAACATCATCCATCTGAAGAACAAACGTAATTGTTTTTCCTTTTACATTATCATGAAATGGAAAAATATCATCTTTATACTTATAAAAAGAACTGCGGCTGATCCCCACAGCTTCCGTCGCATCATGAATCGTAAGCACTTTTCCTGATTCAAGAAGCCGTTTTGCTTCCACCACATTCAGCAATACTTCTGGCAAAGCCTTTTTTCTCACCAGATAATACTTTGTCTCTTCCATAATACCTCTCATTCTTTCCATATATTTTTTCTCTGCACCATTTTCAAATCCTTCTATAATCCTGTTTGATCCCAAACTTCCCAAATCGTGCAGATTCTTTTATTCTGTTCGTTTTAGAAAGACATATGTCTTTACCAGAGAGATATTAGCACAAATCGTTTCAGAAATCAAGAACTTTTTCAAATCTCATCCGATCGTTCCAGAGAATTTTTACACATTTTGCAAGAAACACCATACAATAACGAAAATGCCGGAATTGTATCTGTCATCTGGTTCCAATAACCATTGATTGAAATACAATTCCGGCCGTCATATCTATTATTTATACTTCTTCCTGGTCTTTTCCTGCATTGATCCATTTAAGATATTCGCTGATAAACAAATCCAAGTCACCATCCAATACAGCTGCCACGTTTCCGCTTTCCGCACCTGTACGATGATCCTTTACCATCGTATAGGGTTGTAAAACATACGAACGAATCTGATTTCCCCATCCGATCTCTTTTACTTCACCACGGATATCCGAAATTTTTTCTGCATTTTCCTGCTGTTTCAACATATACAGCTTTGCCTTCAGCATCTGCATCGCTTTATCTTTATTCTGAAACTGGGAACGTTCATTCTGACACTGTACCACAATCCCGGTAGGAATATGTGTGATACGAACAGCTGAAGAAGTCTTATTAATATGCTGTCCACCGGCTCCACTGGATCGGTACGTATCAATACGAAGATCGTCTTCATCAATCTCCACATCCAAATCCTCTTCTATATCCGGCATCACATCACATGACACAAAGGAAGTTTGTCTCTTACCGGCAGCATTAAACGGAGAAATACGCACCAAACGATGCACACCTCGTTCTGATTTCAAATAACCAAATGCATTTTCACCATTGATCTGAACCGTTACTGATTTAATACCTGCTTCCTCACCATCCAGATAATCCAATACCTGCGTACTGAATCCCTTGCTATCTGCCCAGCGGCAATACATACGATATAACATTCCCGCCCAGTCACAAGACTCTGTTCCGCCTGCACCGGCATTTAAACGCAAAATAGCATTGTTTCTGTCATATTCTCCGGACAAAAGTGTACTAATCCTCATTTGTTCCAGAGAAGCAGAAAACTGCTTCAATGACTCCTCAATTTCCGGCAGCACTTCCGGATCATTTTCTTCATATCCCATCTCTATCAGAATCTGAATTTCCTCATATTGCTTTTCCAGTCCTTCATAGGATTTAACGACATCTTCCAGGTTTCTCAGTTCTTTCATAATCTTCTGAGATTCCTCAGGATTATCCCAAAATCCCGGTTCTTCCATGGTTCTCTGCAGCTCTGCAATACGTTCTTTCTTTGCTGTTAAGCTAAAGTGAATCCCTCACTTCGTATAATGGCTTTTCATAAGTAGACAATGTGTATTTATACTGATCTAATTCTACCATGAACCGTCACCTTCTTTCTTTTTCTCTATTCGGCTGTTTCTATTTCAATCTTCCACAGCACTGTTTATATTTCTTTCCGGAACCGCAAGGACACGGATCATTCGGATACACCTTCGCATCCAGTCGACGCTTCGGTGCTTTTGCCGCTGACTCATCCTTATTTGTTCCTGTAACTTTGGCAACCTGTTCTCTTTCCGCAGGCTGCTCAATTCTGGCATGAAGCAGTAATTTTACGGTATCTTCCCGAATACTGCCCATCATGGCATTGAACATATCGTATCCTGCCATTTTATATTCCACAAACGGGTCTCTCTGTCCATATGCCTGAAGACCGATTCCCTGACGCAGCTGATCCATATCATCAATATGATCCATCCACTTGCGGTCAATTACCTTCAGAAGAACCACACGTTCCAATTCACGGATCTGCTCCGCCTGTGGGAACTCAGCCTCTTTCTTTTCGTATAATTTAATCGCCTTTTCTTTCAGCATATGTTTCAGCTTATCTTTTTTGAAATTCTTCTTCTGATCCTCTGTCAAAATAATGGGTTCCATCGGTACAACCGGGAGAAGGGTCATATTCAGTTCTTCCATATTCCATTCATCCGGTGTCTGATCATCAGAGATACACAAATCCACAATATTTTCTGTAATATCGCTGACCATTTTCAAAACAACATCCCGCATACTGTCTCCATCCAGTACACGGCGGCGTTCTTTGTAAATAATCTCTCTCTGTTCATTCACCACTTCGTCATATTTCAACAGATTTTCACGGATACCATAATTGTTTCCTTCAATCTTTCTCTGTGCTTTTTCAATGGCAGAAGAAAGCATTTTATGCTCAATTTGCTCTCCTTCCGGCACGCCCAATGCGTTAAACACACTCATAATCTTTTCTGAACCGAACAAACGCATCAGATCATCTTCCAGAGAGATGTAAAAACGTGACTCTCCCGGATCTCCCTGACGACCGGAACGACCGCGGAGCTGATTATCAATACGTCTGGATTCATGACGTTCCGTACCGATAATTTTAAGACCACCGGCTGCTCTTGCTTCCTCATCCAGCTTAATATCCGTACCACGACCAGCCATATTGGTTGCAATGGTAACAGCACCATGAACTCCTGCTTCTGCCACAATTTCCGCTTCCAGTTCATGATATTTTGCATTCAGAACCTTATGAGGAATTCCCTGACGGCGTAACATTTTACTTAGTTCTTCTGAAGCATCAATGTTAATGGTACCAACCAGAACCGGCTGTCCTTTTTCATGAGCTCTCTTTACTTCATCCACAACGGCACGCAGTTTTTCTTTTCTCGTTTTATATACTGCGTCTTCCCGGTCAATACGAATAACCGGTTTATTGGTTGGCA
The DNA here is from genome assembly GCA_026169045.1 of Lachnospiraceae bacterium. Taxonomy (GTDB): domain Bacteria; phylum Bacillota; class Clostridia; order Lachnospirales; family Lachnospiraceae; genus Fimimorpha. The sequence goes on from JAPFDH010000075.1 coordinate 17,340, forward strand.
CTTCCACTACGTCCATACCATAGATATTTCGAAATTCTTTTTCTTCTGTCTGAGCGGTACCTGTCATACCACATTTCTTTTCGTATTTATTAAAGAAATTCTGGAACGTAATGGTAGCCAATGTTTTACTCTCTCTGTTTACCTTTACATGTTCCTTTGCCTCAATCGCCTGATGAAGACCATCGGAGTATCTACGTCCAGGCATGATACGCCCTGTAAATTCATCTACGATCAAAACTTCATCGTCTTTTACCACATAATCCTGATCACGGAACATTAAATAATTAGCGCGCAACGCCAAATTCACATTATGCTGGATTTCCAGATTTTCCGGATCTGCCAAGTTCTCAATGTGGAAGAATTTTTCCACCTTATGAATACCCTGTTCGGTCAGATTAACAATCTTATCCTTCTCATTGACAATGAAATCTCCTGTTTCTTCGATCTCTTCTCCCATGATCGCATTCATTTTGGAAAATTCTGCACTGGCTTCTCCTTTTTCCAGCTGTCTAGCCAAAATATCACAAATTTCATATAACTTAGTGGATTTACCGCTTTGACCGGAAATAATCAAAGGCGTTCTCGCCTCGTCGATTAATATGGAATCCACCTCATCAATGATGGCAAAATGCAGCCCTCTCTGTACCAACTGTTCCTTATAAATAACCATATTATCGCGAAGATAATCAAATCCCAATTCATTATTGGTTACATACGTAATATCGCAGTTATAAGCAGCACGACGCTCATCATTGTTCATGCTGTTTAAAACAACACCAACTGTCAAACCTAAAAATTCGTGAACACGACCCATCCATTGGGCATCACGCTGCGCCAGGTAATCATTAACCGTCACTACATGTACGCCTTTTCCCGTCAATGCATTCAGATATGCAGGAAGAAGCGCTGTCTGTGTTTTACCTTCACCAGTTCTCATTTCCGCAATACGTCCCTGATGTAAGATAATTCCACCCAAAAGCTGTACCGGATAATGCTCCTGATTCAGGACTCTCTTTGCTGCTTCACGAACCGTCGCATAAGCTTCCGGCAATATGGAATCCAAAGATTCTCCCTTTGCATAACGTTCTTTATATTCCTGCGTTTTTGCACGCAGCTGATCATCGCTCAATTCCCCCATGGTAGGTCTCAGTTCTTCGATCTTCTTCAGCAGCGGCTTTATCAGCTTAATCTCCCGCTGGCTATGTGTACCGAATATTTTCGTAACAATACCCATATCTTCCTCCAATCTATGCACCACGGCCCCTACGCCACAGTCTACGTTCCATTTTATCATGCTTTTTTCCATTATTCAACTGTAAATTCTAGCGCCACTCCTTCTAATCTTCCCTGATCATAGCCCCATATCCACATTCTTTACATTTTTCCCACAAATCACTCAAAAAAGTGCAGTAAAAAACACCGTCTGGCAAAATGCACAAAAAAACACTATTTCTTTCCGGTTCACCATTCTTCCTTTTTTTCACCGTACAGATTTCTACATTTTTCCCTCAAGTTATCCACATAAAATTTTATATATTTTTCACCATTTTTTAGTTATGCACCGACTTATCCACATTATCCACAATTTTTGCTTATCCACATGTGGTTATCTTGCTTCGCGTAAAACAAACATCTGTTTTGTACAACTTCAATAAACTTTATCACTTATCTTCATGTATCTCAAAAAAAACTTGACACATTCTTTTCTTTTTGTATCCTTTCATTTCCATATTTGCTCTTTCAAATTCACTCCGTCGTTTCCTCTTATTTACAAGAGAATCTCATACTTTTTCACACAAAGTGTAACAGTTCAGCCCGCGCCATTCGTAAAACCGCACTGCGTGCTTATTGTGGCTATCGCCACCGTTTTACTCATTTACAGGCGCTCAGCTCATAGGTCTGACTGGTCGAAAAATTATGCTCGCATAATTTTCTCTCCCGTTACAGCCCTATGGCTGAACTGTTACCACAAAGTTGTTTAACAATTTAAAAATCATTTGCAAATTTTCTGTTTTGTGGTATAATAATAGCAAACAATTACTACCAATTTATTTGGTAAACCGGCTTTTAAAGCGGTGATATTAAAACTAACCAAAGGAGTTGATTCGTATGAAATTTATCATCACAGGCAGAAATATTCAGGTTACACCAGGTTTAAAAGCAGCCGTAGAAGAAAAGTTGGGAAAACTGAAACGTTATTTTTCTTCTGACACTGAAGTTTATGTTACATTAAGCGTTCAGAAGGATTCTCAAAAAATCGAAGTTACCATTCCGGTAAAGGGCAATATCATCCGCTCTGAGCAGGAAAGTTCTGATATGTATGTTTCCATCGATCTCGTGGAAGAAGTAATCGAACGTCAGCTCAGACGTTATAAAACAAAACTGACAAGACAGAAACAGAACGCACAGTCTTTCTCTTCTCTGTTTATGGAAGAAGAATACGATGAAGATGAAACCGTTAAAATCGTAAAGAGCAAACGCTTCGGCGTAAAACCTATGGATCCAGAGGAAGCTTGTATTCAAATGGAGTTATTGGGACATAATTTCTATGTTTTCAGCAATGCCGAGACAAATGAAGTCAATGTTGTTTACAAAAGAAAAGATGGTGCATACGGTTTAATTGAACCGGAGTTTTAAATATGGACATGCACTTCCTCCGAATATAGACGAAAAATACCGCAAAGCATAAAAGCTTTGCGGCATTTTTTATTTACGCGCAGACAACGAGCCATGTGCAGATGCTTGCATACGCACACGGCTGCTGTCCGCAAACGTGAGCAACTTGCAAAGCATGTTTCTCATTGTTTTAAAAAAAGGACTTTAAAGCATTTGCCTTAAAGTCCTTTTTGATATGTATATATTCTCTTTTATTATCCTAAAATAGATACATAAGCTGCTGGCTGCTTGTACAATACTGGAGAAGTAATGATACCCAACTCTGGACTAGCTGCATGTACCATCATTCCACCACCTACATAAATTGCAACATGATTAATTGCTCCAGGACCACCATTTGCTGTATAGAAAATCAAATCACCTGGCTGTAACTGTTCATAACTAATCTGCTTTCCAGCATATACCTGTGTATAAGAAGTTCTTGGGATACTGATTCCGGCAACTCTGCTATAAAGAGTCTGTGTAAATCCGGAACAATCAATGGATCCGCCAATGCTCAAATCATTTCCACCATATACATAATTACATTTTCCAACCCAATACAGAGCTTCATTTGCAAGCTGTGTTCTTACATCAGATACTGGAGCAGAAGGTTCTGTCGGCGGCTCTGTTTCTGGTGCTGTTGTTGTTGGCTGTGTCTCTGGTGCTGTTGTTGTTGGCTGTGTTTCCGGTACGGTTGTTGTTGGCTGTGTCTCCGGTACAGTCGTAGTCGGCTGTGTTTCCGGTACTGTTGTTGTCGGAGCTTCTGTTTCCGGTACAGTCGTAGTTGGCTGTGTTTCCGGTACTGTTGTTGTCGGAGCTTCTGTTTCCGGTACGGTTGTTGTTGGCTGTGTCTCCGGTACGGTTGTTGTTGGAGCCTCTGTCTCAGGAGCTGCTGTTGTTGGAGCTTCTGTGTCTGACAGACCAGCTTCGTATTCTTCAATCAGAGCACGAACTTCAGCAAGCTTGTCCATTGCTTCTGCTTTACTTTCACCAGCTTTGCTGATAACCTCATCCAATCCATATGGCTGAGCTGTCTTCACGATTTCATCAGACAGTTCTACAACATATTCCAGAACTCTTTCTGCTGCATAATACATACCTTCATTCATGCTGTTCGGATATTCTGTATTAAAGCAGTATTCAATATCTTTCTGATAACTTTCGATAATAGCTAATTGTTCCTCTATATCAACGGATACTGCGCCGTCAAATGTCTTTCCAATACTTACATAATCCTGATGAACGTATCCAACGGTTCCATCTGGTGTCTGAACCTTTAAGAATTCACCGTCTTTCTCAATTACGATACATTCTTCATTCAAATATACTTTACCAACTATTTCACTTTCTTCATCTGCTGATGCACGTACATTTAAAGATTCTGTTGTGACAACTGCGATTGTCTGTCCAAGATTTTCTACTTCTTTTTCTGCTTCTTCACCTGTTGTAACATATTCAGCTTTTACATAACCATCTACGCTTCCGGATACTACATGATACCAAGTACCACCTTCTCCTTCTACTTCTTCCTTAATGGTTACAACTGAATCATTGTAAGCACGTCCTACAATTTCAGATTCAGTAGTAGGCTCTTTTCTGATATTCAAAGATCCAACTACCTTGATAACTCCTACCTTGCTTTCTGTATCATTTGCGGAAACAGTCGTAGATTCAATTTCTTTACTTTCTCCTGTAGCTGTTCTCTGAGATACAGAAGTCTTCTGTTCCTTAACTGCCTGATACGGTGAAGAAACCGTAGGCTTAAGGAATGCCAAAATATCCGCTTCCGGTGAAAGGCTGGTTGCATAATAATTATTTAAAGCAACTGAAATACCAGCTGCTGCTGTATCTGTCTCTAAAGTTGTTGCACTAACACTAGCTGCATTGCCGAGTACAATTGCACCACCCACACAGGCAGCGGTTACTTTAACAAACTTTCTTTTCATTCTTTACCTCCAAATTATGAAATCCTTTACTAGCCAAACGACAAATTGTATATCAATTCTCCCTTATGGCAGTTACATGTCTGTCACATTTATTACAGATTTATTACATTTCTCGTTTATTATAGCAAGGGGAGGTCTGTTTGTCAATACTTAATTTCATATTTTCTATTTATTTATTACAGAAATGTTACATTATATTATTTTTATTTCACACTCTATTTTTCCTTTAAACACAAGGGTTTTACCCTTTCTCATTCTTGTAACTATTACAACTATTCATTACATATATATTACCAATTGAAGATTTTGCTGTGGAAAACCCGATTATATTTTCTTCATTTTTTTGTAATTATCCACAGATCCAGCCTCCGTCCAGACTAACAATCTGTCCAGTCAGGTACGCATTTTTTACTGCCAGATAATACGCCAAATCTGCTACTTCTTCACAGTTTCCCATACGTCCCATTGGAATTTCATCTACCAATGCCTGCCTTTCTTCTTCATCCAAAAAACGATTCATCTCTGTGTCAATTGCTCCACAGGCGATGGCATTTACCCGAACCATACTGGGACCTACTTCCTGGGCCAAAGCTTTTGTAAATGCATGAATTCCCCCTTTACTGGCTGAATAAACTGCCTCACAAGATGCCCCTGCTAATCCCCACACAGAAGAAATATTTACAATGCTGCCGCTTCTTTCTGCGATCATGTCCGGAAGTACCAGCTGTGTAAAATTCATTACAGAATTTAAATTTACCTGTAAAATACGGCTCCATTCTTCTGGTTTCATATCCTGAAATAAACCGATATGAGAAATTCCGGCATTATTGATCAGGACGTCTACTCTTCCGAATCGTTCCTTCACCTTTTCCCACATCTCTTTGCATACTTCATAAGAACTGACATCACCCAAAAACGAAATACAATCACTGTGCAGCTTTAATATTTCCTGTTGGGTTTCATAAAGTTCTGATTCCCTTTCCCGGCAATTAATTGCCACATTCCATCCTTCTTTGGCAAATCGTATTGCAATGGCCTTCCCAATTCCTCTGGAAGATCCTGTCACAATCACAGTTTTTTTTCTCATTCTTTTTCTCTCCGCTCTTTTGCATATTTCTAATTCATTGTTCCATAATAGACAGTGAAGCAAAAAAAGTTTGTTTTTCTCTGAGCTTCACCAATTCTGATAAAGGAGGGCTTCCTATGATATCCATTAATGAAATGGAATTACAGATGCTTCGTCATCTCATTGTATCCTGCGAAACCTTTTCCGGAAAAATGGCCAGTTATGCCGAATACGCCCAGACACCGGAATTCAAACAATTCTTCTTAAAATCTGCTGATTCCGCCGCTGAAACAAAAAATAAACTATTATCATTTTTAAAATAATAGGAGGAAACACTTATGCAAGAAAAAATAATGGTATCCGACACGCTCTTCAGCATCAATGCCACTTTGCAAAATATGGGAATTATCATCGCCCAAACGGCTAATCCCCAACTTCGTCAGGCATTTATTCAAATCAGAAATGCTGCCGAAACTTCCCAATACGAATTATATGAGTTGGCCATAAATCATGGTTATTATGAACCTTCTGTTCAGGCAAACAAGGAAGAACTCCGTCAAATACGAACCATGTTTAATGACCATACACTCATCTGACATTCAGCCAATCGTTATTTGTCTTTTTGAGGAACAATTTCCAGCCAATATCCATCCGGGTCATTAATAAAATAGATTCCCATCCCGGGATTTTCATAACAAATGCATCCCATTTCCTTATGCTTTTTATGAGCTGCTTCCATATCATCCACAGAAAATGCCAGATGAATTTCATTATCCCCAAGATTATAATGATCTTTTCCCCAGTCACGTAACCATGTTAATTCCAGCTCGAATCCGGACTTTCCATCTCCCAGATATACTAAAATAAAGCTTCCATCCTGAGCCTCTTTTCTACGTACTTCTTTTAACCCCAGTGCTTCTTCATAAAAAGCAATGGATTTTTTCAAATCCATAACATTATAGTTGTAATGAACAAATTGAAATTCCATGGTTGTATCCTCTCTTTCTATTCTTCTACGCAAAATTCCTGTCCAAGTCCGGTAATCTTTACAATCTCACATTCCAGTCCCATCTGTTGTACCTTACGTTCCAAACCCTCAATAACCGAATAGTCTTCCCAACAGTGCATAGGCACCAATCGATCGGTTTCCACTTTCGCAAGGAAATGCTCGGCACCGTCATAGGCATGTTTCCCAAGCCTTGGATCCACGGGAACAAATGCAATCTGTACATGTCTTCCCTTGATCTTTTCCAAAATCAAGTCGTACGTTTCCTCCATTTTCCGGTTCCATTCCGGTTTTTCTTCCTCCCAGAACCAATCGTTCAAATCTCCGGCATGATAAATCGTTTTGCTGTCAGGCAAAGTCACCAAAAACGCAACTCCTTCATCCGTAGATTTCAACGTCTCAATCCACATACCGTCCACCATAATTTTTTCCCATGGTTTTATAAAAATACAATGATTCTTCCATTCATCTTCTACACGATCTTCTGCTATATCAGAAGATAGAAGGAACATTATTTGCTCTTCTTTTTTCTTTAACGTAAAAATCTTCTGTGAATAATGATCACCATGGGCATGACTTACAAATACGTACCATGGCTTACTCTTTGAAAGTTTGGGCAATACACCCTCCACATAATCAAACAAAAGCACACTTTGATCCGTCTCTATCGCAAATCCGCTATGAGCAATATAAAAAACTTTTTTCATTTTCTTTTCTTCCTATCTCACAATAATATCTTGAAACGTACATTGCGTAGCCTTTTCATAATTCTTTGGTGTCAGCTCTATCTGCATTCCCAATTTTCCGCCACTGACAATCATCGTTTCCAGCTGTTTAGCCGAACAATCCACCACGGTGGGATACTTTTTCTTCATTCCGATCGCTGTACACCCGCCACGGATATATCCCGTCACATGATTGATTTCTTTTACATGAATCATTTCAACTGATTTCTCTCCCACTGCCTTTGCTGCTTTTTTTAAATCCAATTCCTGATCAATGGGTATGACAAACACATAATATGCCTTTGTTTTTCCTATTGTCACCAATGTTTTATACGTTTTAGCATAGGGAAGCCCCAGCAAATCTGCAATGGCAATTCCATCCGTAAATTCATCACACTCATACGTATATTTTCCATATGGGATCCGTTCTTTTTCCAGGATTCTCATCGCGTTTGTTTTAATCTCTTTCTCTTTTGCCATCATTCTCTCCCTTCCGCCCGCTCAATTCCCTGATAATCAAAAGCCGGAATAAAACTTTCTTTTGCTGTTTTTCCTTTTTGTATATATCCATTTACGATACCCAACGATATTGCATAAGAAACAACTTTGTCATATTCGTATGTTGTCAATCGTCTGTTGATTTCCGGATAGTCTGCTGCCCGCTTAAGCGGCGTATATTGATTCATTAAACTGATATAAATCCGATCCTTATAGGTAGTATACAAATATTCCACTACTTTCATGGAATCCTTGATATAACCGGGCATAACCAGATGCCGCACAATGGTTCCTCTCTTCATCATCCCGTCATCGTCAAACTGACATTCTCCTGTCTGACGAACCATTTCTTCTACTGCATTTTTCGCCACTTCGAAATAATCCGGTGCATGGGAATATTTTGCTGATAAGACAGGACTCATATACTTAAAATCGGGCAGATAAATATCCACGTATTTTTCCATTTTGCGCAATGTCTCCACAGTTTCATATCCACTGCAATTATATACCACAGGAATGGATAACCCCTGTTCCTTTGCCAGATCCAATGCCGCAGCAATCTGCGGAACAAAATGTGTTGGCGTCACCAAATTAATATTGGCTGCATTCTGTTTTTGTAATTCCAGGAATATTTCCGAAAGCCGCTCTATGCTTATCGGCTTTCCGATCTGACCAGATGCAATCGAAGTATTTTGGCAAAATACACATCGCAAACTGCAGCCGGAAAAGAACACGGTTCCGGAACCACGGGTTCCGGAAATACACGGCTCTTCCCACATATGCAACGCTGCCCTGGCGGCCATGATCTGATCTGTCTCCCGACAAAATCCCTTTTCTCCCGCATTTCTGTTTACACGGCAGTTTCTGGGACAGAGTGTACATTCTTCTAATTCTTCTTTCCAGGTATCCTTCATTCTTCCTCACATTCCGCCGTAAAAACGGCAATTCAATCCCAAACTTACCATTCAATATCACTCATACAAAAACGGCATTTGGAAATCCCAATAAGCTGCTGCATGCAGCGGGCTTCCAAATGCCGTGTAAACGGACCGAATCCCGTCCTTTTCCTTAAGCATCTACAAACGCTTTACTCTCTCTGACTTTTTGTCGCAACGGAAGAATAAATGTGGGGGAAACCGATAATTCGTCATAACCCATTCTCAAAAATTCTTCTGTCAGATCCAGATTTGCTGCCAACTCTCCGCAAATTCCTACCCAGCATCCGCCTTTATGTCCATTTTCAGCGATCATTTGCAGCATTCGCATAATAGCCGGATGATCCGGCTGATACAAATGATCCAACAACGGATTTTGTCTGTCAATTGCCAAGGTATACTGTGTCAGATCGTTCGTTCCGACACTGAAGAAATCCACCTCTTTTGCAAGAAGATCGCTGACCATCACAGCAGCAGGCGTCTCAATCATAATACCTAATTCCACTTCTTTAAAAGGAACCTGTGCCTGTTTTAACTCATCCTTCACTTCTTTTATAATTTCCTTGATTTTCTTTACTTCATCCACCGAGATAATCATTGGAAACATAATAGAAATATTACCAAACATGCTGGCACGATATAAAGCTCTTAGCTGTGTTTTAAAAATATCTACACGATCCAGACAGATACGGATTGCACGATATCCTAAAGCCGGATTCTCTTCTTTTTCCATATTGAAATAATCCACCTGTTTATCGGCACCAATATCCAATGTACGAATGATGACTTTTTTACCGCCCATGGTCTCTGCCACACGCTTATAAACCTGAAATTGCTCCTCTTCCGTAGGGTACGTATTTCTTTCCAAGTACAAAAATTCACTTCGGAACAAACCAATGCCTCCTGCATCGTTTTGCAGTACCGCACCTAAATCGGACACATTACCAATATTAGCATATAAATTAATTTTCCGGCCATCCAGAGTAATGTTTTCTTCCCCTTTCAGATTCTGTAAAAGGCGTTCTTTTTCCTTTTCTTCTTCCTGAATTCTTCTTTTTTCTTCCAGAACTTCTCTTGTAGGTTCCACATAAACCATGCCCTGGAATCCGTCTACCACAGCCATGGCGCCATCCCAATCCTGCTCATAATCAACGCCAATCAAAGCCGGAATATTCATCATACGTGCCAAAATCGCTGTATGGGAATTCACAGAACCGTGTCTTGTAATAAATGCCAGTACTTTTGATTTATCCAACTGTATAGTTTCACTTGGAGCCAAATCATCGGCCACCACAATCACCGGTTCCTCTGCATTCATTTTATCTTCCTGAACACCGCTCAACACACGTACCAAACGTTCTGAAACATCTTTCACATCAGCGGCACGGCCCTTCATATAATCATCGTCCATGGAAGCAAACATTTCAGAAAAGTTCTCTCCCGTACTGGCTACAGCATATTCTGCATTTAACTCCTGATTCCGAATAATATTGACAATGGATTCTTCATAATCCAAATCTTCCAACATCATCTGATGAACTTCAAATATAGCAGCATTTGCCTCACCTACTTCAGAAAGAGCCTTCTCATATAGTTTTCCAAGTTCTTCCACAGCCTGATCTCTGGCCTCTTCAAATCGCTTTATCTCTGCTTCTACATCTTCCACATGGCGGCGCTTAACCACCTGCTGACCATTTTTATATATTGAAATCTTGCCTATCGCAATTCCCTTATAGACACTTTTTCCATGCTGAGTTCTCATAGGTTTCACCACCTCTTCAAACAGTTTCCGATTCTGTCTTCTCTCTATTTACAGATTTTCCTGGAAAAACTTTTCAACTGCTTCACATGCATATTTTTCATCGGCTCCATCCACTTCGATGGTAACAACATCGCCCTGTTTTACGCCCAGTCCCATCACTGCCATAAGTCGGATGGCATCTACTTTTTTATCACCCTTTGCGATGGTTACACTGCTGGCATATTGTTTCAATAATTTTACTAACTGTCCTGCCGGTCTTGCATGGATTCCCAATTCGTCTTTAATTTCATACTGAAATGTTTTCATAAAACAATCTCCTCCTTATAAAAATATAATTTCAACTAAAATTAGTATAACATACCGCCTGTTTTGTGTAAAGCTTACATTCGTTTTCTTGACATATGAGATACACTGCTTATAATGGAGAACATAACAATCTGTTTTTCATTCATTTCATACACGTACAGTTGCGCGATCACCATAATTTTTGAATTTATCGCGCGGAAAGAGGAATCCATGAAGAAAAAAAATATTTTAAAACGAGCAGCTGCTATTTTGTGTATTTTGTTTTTGGTTGGGCTATATTTGTGTACACTCATCTGTTCCTTCATACAGACCGATTTTGCCCGCTCGCTTCTGCGTTTTTCCATGGCAGCCACAGTTATTGTTCCAGTCCTTCTCTTCGTTTTTCTAAAAGCAATAGAACGAATTAAAAAGTCTTGAGAAGTTCTTTGACAATGGCTTGATCTGCTTTTGCCAGTTTATCCTGGGGATTAATCTGCAGAATATAATTTACCTTTCCCAAAAGCGATAGAAGATATTTTTCTTTTTCCTTTTTTTCTTCTCCGTTTTTTAGGTATGTCAAATGGTCATCCACGCCATATTTTCTGCTGTAATAAACTTCCTGATGTACGTTTCTCCTATATTCCCGAGACACCTGCACTTTTTCATTTACAACAATCCCCAGCACAGACTGGCGCTGATATGGCAAACGCACCTCACTTTTTTTCTCATTTAATGAAAAGCCCATCACAGCCAGAAAAGCCCTGACTTTATGAATTACGCTTTTCGTATCAAAATCTCCTGAAAACACCATATCATCACAATATCTTGTATATATAATCCCTGATTCCCGGCACCAGCGTCCCACATAATCATCAAACGGTTTTAACACTAAATTAGATATGACCGGTGAAGTCGGAGCCCCCTGCGGAAGATAATCCCGATAACAACATAAATGGGCAAGAAGAGTCCCGATAGCGGATGGAAAACGATTTTGAGAAAATACCTGCTGATACACCATCCTGTACGTAATATTTCCAAAAAAATCATGAATATCCAAGTGCAATACTTTTTTCTGATTTTTATGAACGGATGCCATTTTGCTTATATCGCTCCCTTTTTGATATGCTTTTGCATAATTGGAAACCGGCATCTGCATCAAAATTTCTGATAATATATTTCTCTGTACCTGTAAGAGAATGGGATCCGGAATCAGAAGTTTTCTTTTTTTTCCATTCTTTTTAGGAATATATACTTTCCGATAATATCGTTCCACATGGTTACTTAATGTATACAGACATCTCTCCTGTTCTTCCATGCTCCAGTCTTTCTCTCCAAATAGCCGAAAAGAATACAATACTTCCCTGCACTGTTCTGCTGTACAATACCGCCAAACCGAGTCTGTCATTTTTTCTCCTTTGCAACACCAATCATACCAAATAAAAAAACAGGAACAACACTAAAAAGGTGATTCCATATGCGGCGCAGATGTACCAGACGCCTTGGCGTTTATGCACATCGCAGATGTGCCGACGTACATCGCAGCAGCATATGGTCTATTCTCCTGATATGGCAGAATGAAACTCTGCCAATTCGTTCAGGCGGCGACTCGCCGTCCGCTCAGCTCTATATCAGACAGAATCTGTCAAAACTGAATTTCCCTGTTGTCCCTGTTTTATACTTATTCTATTTTATTTTTATCTCTTTATAATCTCATGTCTGCTTGGTCCATTGGATACCATAGTAATCGGTACACCCAACTCAGCTTCAATCGCTTCAATATAATCACGGCATTCCTTTGGAAGCTTATCATATTCTTTAATACCACGAATATCGCATTTCCATCCTGGCATTACCTTCCAAACCGGTTTTGCCTTATTGAGTTCTGTTGTAGTTGGGAAATCCTTTGTCACTTTTCCGTCAATTTCATATCCGACACACATAGGAATTTCATCCAAATATCCCAAAACATCCAAAACAGTAAGAGCTACTTCTGTTGCTCCCTGAACCCGGCATCCATAACGGCTTGCCACTGCATCAAACCAGCCTACTCTTCTCGGACGTCCTGTAGTAGCTCCAAATTCTCCCTTATCACCACCACGTCTTCTCAATTCGTCTGCTTCATCTCCAAAGATTTCACTGACAAAATCTCCGCCGCCTACAGCACTGGAGTATGCCTTTACAACCGTTACAATATCCTTAATTTCATATGGCGGTATTCCAGCTCCGATGGCACCGTATGCTGCCAACGTAGAAGAAGATGTTACCATTGGGTAGATTCCATGATCCGGATCCTTTAAAGATCCCAGCTGCCCTTCCAAAAGAATTGTCTTATTTTCCTTTAAAGCCTGATTCAGATATAAAGAAACATCACATACATAAGGCTTAACCATATCACGGTACTCCAGCAACGTCTGATATACTTTTTCCGGATCCAAAAGTGGTTTATGATACAAATGCTCCAACAGCACATTTTTCATTTCACAAACACGATATGCCTTCTCTTTTAACTCTTCTCCACCAAATAATTCGCTTACCTGGAATCCTATTTTTGCATATTTATCTGAATAAAACGGTGCTATTCCGGATTTTGTGGACCCAAATGATTTTCCGCCCAAACGTTCTTCTTCATAAGCATCAAAATCAATATGGTAGGGCATCAAAACCTGAGCACGGTCAGATACCAGAATGTGCGGCGCCGGAACTCCTTTTTCTACCAGATCATTGATTTCTTTTACCAGATATGGAATGTTTAATGCAACCCCATTTCCGATAATGTTGGTTGTATGATTATAAAATACGCCGGATGGCAGCAGATGAAGTGCAAAACGACCATAGTCATTGATAATTGTATGGCCTGCGTTACTTCCTCCCTGGAATCGGATTACAATATCAGATTTTTCTCCCAGCATATCGGTGATCTTACCTTTGCCTTCATCGCCCCAGTTAGCTCCCACAATCGCTCTTACCATATTATTTCCTCCATTTTCAGCCGCAATCACACGGCTTATATCAAAATGTACTTTTCCTGCCGCACTTTTTATGAAAGGCACTTCAAACAAAATCCCCTTTCTATAAATCAGCCGACAGCACGACCATTTTAGTCGCACCGTATACAGTATATATGATACTGCTTTGAAAATCAACTAAAAATAAAATATTTGTGCGATGTTTTCTTTATAACTATGATGTAACGTTATGCTATAATAAAGCTAGTCATTCGAAATTTAAGTAAAGGAAGTGATGAAAAATCTGTGCTTGATCTGTCAAAACGAATCCGGCAGCTCCGCCTTCAAAACGAACTTTCGGCAGAATACCTTTCCCATCTTTTATGTGTGAGCCGTCAGGCTTACAGCAATTATGAAAATGGAATCCGACAAATCCCCCATGATTCTCTTCTTTTTCTTGCTGATTACTATCGGGTCAGTCTCGATTATATTTATGGGAGGACCACTGCAGGTTTTCTTGTATCTTATCTGGAAACAAAAGAAAAACTTTTTTTATGCAAACTCCATTCTCTGGATCCTTCCATGCGGATACTCTTATTCCAGATTATGGAACACCTGACAAAAGAATATCCATATAGCAGTTTCACTTCTTCTACAGACAAAAAAGAGTACAGATGAACGTTCTTTTTCTCATTTCAAAAGTCCATCTGTACTCTTTTCTTTAAACGTTAATTTCGGCAGTTAATCCCAGTACTTCTTTATTTTCATCCAAAATCGGCTGAATCACTTCTGTCAGGAATTCTTCTACCTGTTCTTTTGCTCTTCCTGTATATTTGGAAGGATCCATAGATTTTTTCAAATCTTCCAGGCTCAAATTAAATGCCGGATCTGCTGCGATCAGTTCCAGAAGGTTGTTGTCCTGTCCTTCTACTTTCACATTGCGGCCAGCTTCCATGGACAATTCACGAATTCTTTCATGGAGTTCCTGTCTGTCTCCCCCTGCTTTTACAGCGTCCATCATAATATTCTCTGTCGCCATAAATGGGAGTTCAGCCATCATATGCTTATAGATAACTTTCGGATATACCACTAAGCCATCCACCACATTCAAATACAAATCTAAAATTCCGTCAATCGCTAAAAATGCCTCCGGTACACTGATTCTCTTGTTTGCGGAATCATCCAATGTACGTTCAAACCACTGTGTAGAGGAAGTCATCATAGGATTCATGGCATCTGCCATCACATAATTTGCGAGAGATGCAATTCTTTCACTTCTCATCGGGTTTCTCTTATATGCCATGGCAGAAGATCCGATTTGATTCTTTTCAAAAGGTTCTTCCACTTCCTTTAAATGCTGCAGCAGACGAATATCATTGGAAAACTTATGAGCACTCTGAGCAATACCTGCCAAAACATTCAAAACACGACTGTCTACCTTTCTGGAATAGGTTTGTCCGGAAACCGGATAACATCCCTCAAATCCCATCTTTTCAGCAATCATCGGATCAATTTTTTTGATTGTCTCATGATCACCATTGAATAACTCTAAAAATGAAGCCTGTGTTCCCGTCGTTCCCTTGGATCCCAAAAGACGCATAGTAGAAAGTACATGATCCAGATCATCCAGATCCAGAGTCAATTCCATCAGCCATAGTGTTGCTCTTTTTCCTACAGTTGTAGGTTGAGCCGGCTGAAAATGTGTAAATGCCAAGGTTGGCTGGTCTTTATATTGATCGGCAAATTTTGACAGTTCGTTAATTACATTAATTAACTTCTTTCTTACCAGACGAAGGGCTTCTGTCATAATAATAATATCTGTATTATCACCAACGTAGCAGCTGGTCGCTCCCAGATGGATAATTCCCTTTGCCTTTGGACACTGTACGCCATATGCATAAACATGGGACATCACATCATGGCGCACCAATTTTTCTCTTTCCTTTGCCACCTCATAATTGATGTCATCTTTATGAGCTTTCAATTCTTCAATCTGCTCTTCTGTAATATTTAACCCCAGTTCTCTTTCCGTTTCTGCAAGAGCAATCCAAAGTCTTCTCCATGTACGGAACTTTTTATCCTGAGAAAAAATATACTGCATTTCCTTGCTTGCATACCGCTCAGACAGCGGGCTTGAATAACGATCTGTCGCCATAATATCCTCCTAAACTTTTGTAGATTACGGATTTTAGGTAGATCAAATGTCTCTACCACAAGTAATTATACTATGAATCTGTTTCATAAATCAAGATTGAAAATAAAACTCTTTATTCTTCCCTTGATGTTCCATGATCACTGGGGAATCTTTTCTCTGTCCGATAATAGCACAGAATCAACAGAATAGTGGCTCCCGTCCATGCCAAAACTTCTGCCATATAGACGCCATACTCATTTATGAAATAAGGCAAAATCAAGGCGCTTCCTATCCGCATCACCAGTTCCACAATACCTGAAAACAAAGGAACTCCCGTATTTCCCATTCCCTGAAGAGCAGAACGGTAAATATAAAGAAGATATAAAATAAATAAAAACAATGACATTGTAAACAGATAATGATATGCATAGGTAATAACCGCTTCTGATTCTGTATTGGATCCATCTACAAAGAGGGCTATAAAATAACGTCCAAATACAATCATAATCACAGAAGTTGCTACAGCAGTCATAATAGCCATCTTCGCCCCGGCCCGAACTCCCTTTTTTATTCTTTTAAAATTTTTTGCCCCAAGATTTTGTCCGGTATATGTGGACATGGCATGACCAAAGGAAATGGCGGCCATTTCCAGCAATCCGTATAATTTATTGGTAGCGGTAAAACCGGCAACAAAAATCACGCCAAAGGTATTTACAATGGACTGTAAAATCATACCTCCAATGGCTATTACTGCACTTTGGAAAGCCAAAGGACCGGAAAGGGAAAGAAGACGCCGTACAATCAAAGAATCCCATTTCCAATCTGTTTTTTTCAAACGCATTACTTCCACTTTTTTCAGCCGTACCAGACAATACATAGCAGAAAAAAACTGACCAATTACAGTCGCTGCCGCTGCTCCCGCAATCCCCCAGCGAAACACAACTACAAACAACAAATCCAGGCCCACGTTAATTCCAGCCGCAATCACCATAGCCACAAGCGGAGTCGTGCTGTCACCTATGGCTCGCAAAATTGCGGCAAGAACATTATAACTCAATACAACACTGATTCCGGAAAAACAAATACGGACATAGGTCATAGCCCCTTCCATAATCGCAGGATCCGTTCCCATCAGATTCAATACAGGTCTTGCTGACAGCTGAAATCCACTGGTCAGCAGCACTGCCGCCAGAAACGTCAGCAAAAATGACATAGCCACTGCTTTTTTCAGACGGACATCATCTTTCCCTCCAAAAAACTGGGCAATCAAAATGGAAAACCCCTGGGCAAGTCCGGTACATATTCCCAGACTTAACCAATTAAACCAGTCAACTGCCCCCAGAGCCGCCAGTCCATCTACTCCGACTACCTGCCCCACAACAGCCGTGTCTACAATCGTATATGTCTGCTGAAAAATACTTCCCAACATAAGCGGCAGCGCAAATTGCAAAATCAGCTTGCCCGGAGCCCCTTCTGTCATTCGTATTAATCGATTCTTCATAACTACCCTCTCTTCTTCTCCTTCCCTCTCAATTTAGTCTTTCGTTCTATCCCAAATGATGCGCAACGGCTGTTTCAATGAAAATGAATAAATCCATGCTTCTTTGACCTCTTTCCCCGTAATCATAAAAAGGGCTCTGGCATATTGAAAAAGCTGCTCCCCATAGCGTTTTTCCAATAAATTTTCCTCACCTTGTTTCACCCGGTCTGTTTTATAGTCTACCAGAATCAAATTGTCTTCTTCATAAAACCAAGCATCAATCACTCCCTGGATCATCAGAATTTCTCCTTTGGGAGCTTTCATTTCAGGATACAATTTTTCCGGAGCAATACCCAGCAAAAATTGCTGTTCTCTCTTCAACTCTCCCCTTCTGTACGCATTTACCATACGCCTTCCCAAATCAGAGAGATAAAAGCTACTCAGATCATCCATCCACACCGCACTTTTCTCCTGGTCACTTAAGCGTCCCTCCTGTTCCATCTGATTCAACTGGACGTATAACCATTTTTCCAAGATTTTCTTGGATGTTTTCTCATCCAATCCCCTGTCCATGCATCCGCAGGCATATAACGCTCCCAAATCCAGCCATTCCATAATCCGATGATAAACGGTTCCTCTTCTTGCCCCAGATACGGTCTCTTCTTCCATTAGAAATCTGGGGATCGTCTGTTCTCCGTCTTCCAGGCGATTTTTCTTTTCTACGTTTTCTTCTATTCCATAAGATCCCACATCTTCTTCTGAAAGATGCTGCCTTTTTAAATCCGATACGGATACGGTAGCATACATTTTATCCATATCATTATAATGATAGGGATATGTAAAACATGTCTCAATCCATTCCGCTTCTTTTTCACACTCCACCTGATTCATATCTATCTCTGCCAGAAAACGCTTGTCTGCAATTTTTTTTGCTTCTCTGGACACCGTTTCCATCATCACCTGCTCTTTTTCCCACACATTTACGCAGAATTCAGCTTCATCATGGTATAGAGCAGAAAACAATGGCATGGGGCGTCTGGCATATTCATACAGCAATCCGGCTGCCCGATGCTTTAAAAGTGCCGGAATAATCCAATCCAAATAGGATCCCGCTGCCGTTAATGTATCATAAGAAAGCACCGTTTCTCCCGGATCCATGCTATCCACACAATGTTCCACATATTCGGAAAATTTCTTTTTTGCACCTGTTACAATCAATTTTTCTCTTGCTCTCGTCATCGCTACATAAAGAACCCGCAATTCTTCCCCAAGATTTTCCAAAAGAAGTTTATTCTGAAAAACTTTTTTCATCAATGTAGCTGTGCGGACGCGAAGCACCGGATTTACGACATCCATTCCGATACCAAAATCCGGATGGAAAATAACACGGCTTCTGGTGTCCTGCTTATTAAACGGCTTGGCAGTCCCACTCAAAAACACAATGGGAAATTCCAGACCTTTGCTTTTATGAATACTCATGATACGTACGGTATCCTCATTTTCTCCGATGACAGAAGCTTCTCCATAATCCACAGAATACTTCTGAAGCTTTTCAATATATCGTACAAACTGAAACACCCCACGATAACTGGTTTTTTCGTATGCCACTGCCCGTTCTACCAGCATATCCAAATTTGCTTTTCTTCTCTCTCCTGCCGGCATGGCGGATATATAATCATAATACCCGCTATCTCCCAGCACGTATACAATTAATTCATGAATCGGCATATAAGAAGCCGCCCGTCGATAATGATTCAGCCGTTCCACGAATGTTTCAATCTTATCGGTCAGTTCTTCCCCATCCCCCGAATGATGCTCCAGATAAAAGGATAAGGCTCCGAACAAACCATTTCCCATCTCTTTTACCGGATATCCCATCCGTATCCTTGCCAGTTCTTCTGATGTGAGTCCACCAATATGAGAGTGAAGAACCGAAGCCAGGGGAACATCCTGAATGGGATTATCAATAAGACGTAACAGATTTAAGACAACCTGTACCTCCAGTGCCGTAAAATATCCGCTTTGAGACTCAGCATATGCCGGAATTCCTTCACTCATTAATACCTCTGTAAAGCATTCCGCCCATCCGCTTACCGTACGCAGCAAAATAACAATATCCCGATAGGATGCTTTACGGTACCGCTCCTCATTCTTATCCCATACGTATTGTCCTGATGTGGCATCCACCAACTTTCGGATCCGGGCAGCTACCATACGCGCTTCCCACTCCCGCTCCGTTAAAAGTGCTTCCTCTGTCCGATTCTCTTCTTCCGTTCCACTATCTTCCTCACTATCATTATCCGTTAAATCCAAAAAAAGCATCTCCGTATTATTACCCACCGGTAAATCGGTATCCGCATATTCCAGCCCCGGATTCAATGCCGTCTCTCTGGTATACGTAATATCCCCCAATTCTTTTTTCATAATCTGATAAAAGAAATAGTTTACTCCAAAAAGAACACTGGCACGGCTTCTGAAATTTTGATGCAGTTCAATTTTTTGATGCAAACTTTCTTCTTCTGTATAGGATTCATACTTTTCCATAAACAGTTCCGGTTTTGCCAGACGAAATTTATAAATACTCTGTTTGACATCTCCAACCATAAAAATATCCGGTCTGCCAAACCGTTTTGATGACACACTATTTAACAATACTTCCTGTACATAATTGCTGTCCTGATACTCATCAATCATGATTTCTTCATACCACTGTGCCATTTGATCCGCCACTTCACTGGGAACCATTTTTCCATCTTTTTCAACCATTAAAATGCTGAGGGCAAGATGTTCCAGATCACCAAAATCTACCAGATTTTTCTCCCGTTTCTTTTCTGTAAAACGAATCGAAAAATCCTTTGTCAGCTTTACCATCTGTTCCACAGCTTCTTTGGCTCGTTTTATGTCATCCACCGTTTGTTTTGGAGATTTAAAGAAATATCCCGCTGTTATTTTTTTTAAACCTGCTTTTACCCGGTCACGCATGGAAGAAACCTGATCAGCCAGATCCTGCGAATAAGTATCCGTCTTCTTTCTTCTCGGTTTCGTCTCAAAGACAATCGCTTTAAGTCTCTCTCCGGCTTCCTGGTACGTTTCAAACTGGCAGGATGCTTTCAGACGCTCCTGTTCCAAAGAAAATTTTTCCAGGTAGGGAGATGGTCCATCTTCCTGGGCACAGATCGCAAGAATCCTGTCATAGATCCGTACATACTCCCATAACTGCATGGAAAGCTGCTCCAAAAAATACTTCATCCATGCCTCTTTTTCCAAATCCTCCACATTTTGTATATCATAACTCTTCACACAATTGGAAAGCCATACATCCGGCCATGGATAACTTCTGGAGAAATCATAGCACTTCAAAATCATATCCCGGATTCCTCCATCATCTCTTCCTGTAGCATACATATCCACAAATCGGAGAAATTCCGGATCTGCTGTTTCATAATATTCTTCCATCATCGAATCCAGGACATCTTCCTGCATCAATTTCAATTCTCCTTCATCCCCGATGCGAAATGACGGATCCAGATTGATTCTATGAAAATGATTACGAATCACATACAAACAGAAACTATGAATGGTTGTAATCTGCGCTGTATGAACCAATGTCATTTGCCGTTGCAAATGGGTATTGTCCGGCTCTTCTTCTACTTTTCGCTGAATAGCCTGGGCAATTCGTTCTCTCATTTCCCCGGCTGCTGCGTTGGTAAATGTTACAATCAGCAGCCGATCAATATCCACCGGATGTGTTTTATCACTGATCTTTGCAATAATACGTTCCACCAGCACCGCTGTTTTTCCGCTTCCGGCTGCTGCTGAAACCAAAATATCTCGATCTCTCAGTTCAATGACCTGTTTTTGTTCCTTTGTCCATGTAAACGCCATATGCACCTCAGTCCTGTTCTTTTTTTCTTATCCCATCTTATCATAGGAACTCACTTTTTTCTATCCGCAACCATAAATTTTATGCCTGTTATCCTTTTTGTTTTTCTCCCCTATCTGATTCATCCGTTTCTACAGTGTCCGCTACCACATACTCATAAAACTGTTCCCATTTTTGTGTGAAATGACTGTCCTTACGATAAACAAAGTTAAATTCCCGTTTCAGGTTCAATTCTTCCTCCTGTTCTCCATGGGGTTTTCGAATATCAATTTTGCGGACACTTCCTTCCTTTAGTTCTTTTTCCACCACAGCTTCATACAAAAACGAAATTCCCTGATCCTTTCGAATCAATTCTTTTATAACAGAAAAATTACTAATCTCCACGACTCCTGAAAAACTGGCAATGGAATAATTGTATGCGGATAACAGTTGTTCCATCACGGCTCTTGTTCCGGATCCTTCCTCTCTGACCAGAAGTGTTTCCTTCATCAAATCTTCCAGAGAACATAAGCTCTTAACAAAATGATCCTTTTTGAAATCCTCACATGTACCATAAGCATGATTTCTGTTTCCCACACAAATAAACGGTTCCTCACGGATCAGACGGTATCCGTATTCCTGTTTATCAAAAAATCCTTCAACCAAAACAAAATCCAAATTTCCCTCATCCAATTCTTTCAAAAGAATTTTCGTATTTTCTACCATAAGAGAAATCCTGCATTCCGAGTGATCCTTCAAAAAGCAGCTGATCACCGGTGCAATCACAAACTCTCCTATCGTTTTTGTGGCGCCAATGCGCAGCGTCTGTATAGGCGGCGTTTGCAGCAGTTCTTTGATTTGTCGGCAATGATATTCCAACAAATATGCCTGCTTTTTTAAAATTTCCCCCTGGTGTGTCAGCTTTAACGTTTTATTTTTATATTCAAACAGACGGCATCCATAATACTTTTCCAAATAGTGAATATGCTGTGTTACCGCAGGCTGCGTGATACACAATTCTCTGGCTGTTTTGGTATAATTCATTGTTACACATAAATTCAAAAATGTCTCTATCCGAAAATCCAGCATGCTTCCTTTTCCTCATCTATAATTTTTTCTTATCGTTTTATAATAATTTATAATTTTATTATATAGAATTTCTGTGCTATACTCAACCCGGTTTTGGAAAATATTTCAAATAGTAAGCCAACAGGCTTGTGATTGGAGGATGTTATGAATTTTGCAAAAGAAAAAGGATCGGGAATTTTACTTTGTCTGCTCATCGCTGTTTTCGGATGGTTCTTAGGAAAACAATTTCCTGTCATTGGAGGACCGGTTTTCGCTATTTTAATTGGTATGATCATTACCCTGCTTCTCAAAGATAAATCAAAATTACAGCCTGGTATTGCTTATACTTCAAAAAAAATTTTACAATACGCCGTAATCCTTTTGGGATTCGGATTGAATCTTTCTGAAATTTTAAAAGTTGGAACTACGTCTCTTCCCATTATTGTTTCCACCATCGCTACGTCCCTGATTATCTCCTATCTTTTATTCCGTCTTATGAAGGTACCGGGCAATATCTCAACTTTGGTGGGTGTGGGGTCTTCTATCTGTGGCGGATCTGCCATTGCTGCTACTGCACCTGTCATTGGTGCTGATGATGAAGAAATTGCCCAGGCAATCTCTGTTATCTTTCTGTTCAATATCCTGGCTGCTTTGATTTTTCCATCTTTTGGAAATGCCATCGGTCTTTCCAATGACGGATTCGGATTGTTTGCCGGAACGGCTGTCAATGACACCTCATCCGTAACAGCGGCTGCCGCTGCCTGGGACGGCATGCATCCCGGTGCCAATACCCTGGATACTGCCACCATTGTAAAACTCACACGGACTCTTGCTATCATTCCTATCACTTTAATTTTAGCCGTATATCGCACTGCAAAAATGAAAAAGAATGGGACATCCATGGAATCTTCTTATTCTTTCAAAAAGATTTTTCCATTTTTTATTCTTTTCTTTATCCTGGCTTCCATCATTACCACCGTATGTACTTCCTTCGGAGTATCCGCTTCTGCTTTCCAGCCACTGAAAGAACTCTCAAAGTTCTTTATCATCATGGCCATGGGAGCCATCGGCTTAAATACCAACATCATCAAATTAATCCGTACCGGTGGAAAACCAATCATTATGGGACTATGTTGCTGGATTGGAATTACTTTTGTCAGCCTTTTGATGCAGCATGTAATGGGACTTCTATAAAATGATGAGAAACTCACAAATTTTAAGGGCAGGTATGACTCATAACCGTCATACCTGCCCTTGCTTAAAATAATCTATTTTCCCTCATGAATCTGAAAGCTTTGATCATGGAAATTAATCGTCACAATCGTTCCATCTGAAAATATAGTACGCTGTTTTTTCCAGTCTCCATCAATAAACTCATGTTTTAACATTTCACATTTTGCAATTTTTTCCTGCAACTCTGCCACAATGCGATACCGTCTGATTTCTTCATCCAGTTTTTGTTCATAAGCAGCATCAAATGCACCGTCAATATTGGGATATGCACCATCCTTTTCCAAATAAGCGGCACCTCCATTTAAAAGTGCATACAGCATATAATCTTCCTGCCCCGGAATCTGATCCATAGGCCATGGCAGAATCAGACAGTCATGATACACCAGATTAAACAGCGGTACAGGAATTCCCTTTCTCGGTGCATCCGGTCCTGCCAACATAAAATCATATGGACCGTAATGACAAAATACCAGACTCTTCATGGACCAGTCCGACACTTCCTCCGAACTTGGAAGGATATCTCTGGAACTTAAATACTCAAAGCATCTTCCGCGGAACTCAAAACATTCCTTCCGTGTCATGGTATGATGCGGATGACTGCATTCATCCCCTTCATTACATGTAAATACATCCAAATATGTTCCTTCCAGATGAATTCCATGGGCAAATAATTCTTCAAAATTACGTTTTACATAATACGGTGCCTGGCTTGCGCACAGATAGCTCTGCCATCCTCCTGCCCAGCGGGCAAACTTCGGAATTTCCCCATTCACATCATGAATAGCATATTCTTCATTAAATGTAGGCGCATCCATATAATAATCTCTGTACTGATCATGAACCCCAAACATATAACCGCATTCTTTCATGGCATCCGACAGAGACTTCATTCCTTCCCAGCCTCCTGCCTCTTTGCATGCCGGAAGATAATCCGGATGTTTGTTATCATATCCCGGATCTCCCCATCCGTCCAAATGCAGATATAGTTTTTCCACACCTTTTTCCTTAAAATGCCGAATTTCCTTTTCCCGATAGGAAAACGGAATTACCAGATCATTTTTTTCCGGATGTTCTTTATCATAAAAAGCAGAATCCGGTGATTGATGGGTTTTAATTCCCTTATGTACAAAAGCAGAACCAATCAGTTTATCTACCAGTGGATTTTTTGCCGCTTTTTCTGCTAAGGATGTAAATAAACCAGTCTCCTTTGCATATAACCGATATACTTTACAAAGGGTGTTATAATCACAATCCTGTAAAAATGTATAACGAATCACACGCCGGTATCCCAGTTTACCAAGACTTGGCAGGAAGCGCATTCCCACATGGGTATAAGGACCGTTTGCCGGATGATTGACATGATAGGCTGCATCCCAAGGATGTTCACAAATTGCAATATAGCCTTCTCTCTCTCTGATCTGTCCAAACCATGGCATGTAAGCATTACTGGAACACATTTGTCCGTCAAATCCCAATTTTGTCACTTCATTTTCCCATGTATTTGGAAGCAGTAACCCCTGAAGAACGTTCAGTACACTATACCAGCGATCGCTCTTTGTATCAAATTCCATATGACCCGGCCAATAAATCGCTTTAAAACCGATTTTTTCTTCCTTCATTGGAATCAACTCAAACCGAATATCTCCAGTAGAAAATTCCACCCACATTATCGTATCAAAAGCAAACTCCACTTTTTTTCCATCAATTGTAAACCCGTCATACGAAGAACAAATTCCTTTTCCGATTCCATTCTCAAATGTAGCATGATGAATGGAGGATGCGCTGGAAAAGAGAATTTTGGTCCCATCCTCCATCAAAATATAAGGCTGATAATCCTTTGCCCAATTCCATACCTTCTGATCTGCCTGAATTGTAACAGACAGACTGGTTCCGTCCAACATGAGACTTGTATTTCCCACACGAACCTGATAATTTGTTTCCATGTAAACCTCCATTTTGGCAGTTTTCGCCATTTCCTATTTTACTGCTTAAGAGTATATCATATGGAAATACTTTTTCCCAGTAGTTCCAGGGAAAAAATAGGATGAAAATATGGGAAGATTGGACACTTAAACTTCCCTTTTATCTTGGAGACATCAAGCCAGTAAAAAACTGCAAAACATATTTATTCTTATCCAGAATATACATCAATCCTGTTCCTAAAACTCCAATTGCCAAAACTTCTCCAATTCCCACTGTCACCATTAAATACCAGATGGCATCCGGCATACCATAAGCATATCGCAGAACAAGCGGAATAATCAATGTATTAGCCAAAATTGGAGGAACTGCTACCAAAGGCTTCCACCTGCGGATGGCATACGATCCAATTGCCCCAAGTAATGTAGCAAGGCTGCCAAATATAATATCATAAATAGCAGCACCACCCAGAATATTTCCTACCAGGCATCCAATAAAAAGACCAGGAATCGCTGCAGGCGTAAAGTACGGAAGCACACATAACAATTCTGAAATACGAAATTGTATCGGTCCAAAGCTAATCGCCTGAAATAATATTGTTATCACCACATAAATAGCAGCAATAACTCCACCCTGCGTTAAATATAACGTTACTCACTTTTTTTCCTTTTTCATTTCATTTCTCCTTTAGTTTTATTTTACGTGTGGAAGGTCTCGAACACACGATATCATTTTGCCAAATCCCCTCTTCTTACGGGTATTTCGACGTGTCATAGAATACCACAACAAAAAATCTTCGTCAAGAAAAGATAGACTTGCGATCAACATTTTATAAAATACAAAAATGGAGAATCCGACAAGAACTTTTCCTGCTGGATTCTCCACCTAAACTATCCTTTTATTTTACATATTTCATTGTAAGGATACATATGAAGTATATCTTCTTATTCTGTTACAACCCCTTTTTGCAGCATCACGTTGGCATACAATGCACTTTCACCGGTAGCAATAATGGCATACGCCTTCTTTGCCTCTTCATAGAAGGTAAAACGCTCAATATTTCCCACCGTCTTTTCGCCTCTTTCGTCATGCTTTGCGATGATTTCTTTATAAGTATCCCAAATCGGAGTTTCCACATCATCTCCCGGCATAACTTCCATCAGGTTCACCGGATGTTCCACATAGGTATCCAGCGGAAATACCTGCAGAATCGCATCCAAAAGTTCCGGTACTCCATGACCATCACAGCGGATAACAATCGCATCTTTTCCCATGGACTCAGCAGGGAAATTTCCATCTGCCAGTACCAATCTGTCACTGTGTCCCATCTCACATAATACTTTCAATAATTCCGGTGATAAAATTTTTGGTATTCCTTTTAACATAATGATTTCCTCTCTTTTCTTAAAAGTCTATTTTTTGCTGAATCGGCGCCGATTCATGAAGTTCCCAACTATCCCGAAGCTCCCGTATTATCCGAGGCAGATGCTTGTAGTGAAGCTTTACAATCATTACCTCGTTACAATATGTATCAGTAGGCAATCCACAAACACGCACATATTCCATTGGACTTGTCCACAGTTTTGTGCCCTGACTGCGATGAATAGGAAGATTTCTTCCATCATTCAGTAAAATTGCCTCATCCGGAACCATTTCCAACGGGGCCAATTCCACACTACTTCCAGCAGGGTCTTTATAAAAATGAATATACAGATCATTGCCCCGGCAGGTGGCAAAGATATCCCTGTTTTTTATGGCATCAGATACCGGCACGGTATTATAAAAAGCTTCCTTTGTCCGTCCCAGCCAGTCTGCTATTTTTCTTACTGCCTCCAATCCGTTTTCAGGAAGTTCTCCTTCCGGGGTAGGTCCCACATTCAGCAGATAATTTCCGCCCATAGCCATAATACGATCCATGCTCTGCATTAAAAACTTGGCACTATAAAAATCTTCATCTGTTTTATATCCCCAGCTGTGCATTCCTACGGACTGGCAGGCCTCTGTGGGCGTCACAAAACGTCTCTGTGCCTGCAGCTCACCTTCATTAAATTCCCGCTCCGGCGTATTATAATCGCCACTGTCAAAACCTCTTCCATTTACTACAGCATTGGGCTGTAAATCCCGAACCAGCCAGTTAAACGATTCATCATAATAATCCAAATGATTCACATCCCAAAAAATCCCATGAATCGTTCCATAATTGGTACACAGTTCCCGGATCTGTCCCCGCACGTAATCCAAATATTTTTCCGTGTCCGGATGATCCCCTTCCTGCGGCATGGGCAATTCATGCCCAATTCCCCGATTGGGGTAATTAGGATGATGGTTATCGGTAATACAATAATATAAGAGGAGCGGAAACTGTTCCTCATGACATGCATCTGCCAATTCTTTTAATATATCCTTACCATACGGAGTATTCATACAATTAAAATCTGTGTAGGCAGTATTCCACATACAAAAACCATCCTGATGCTTTGTCGTAAACACCATATATTCCATGCCACATGCTTTCGCTGTCCGAATCCACTGCCTGGGATCAAATTTCGTAGGGCAAAACTGCTTCTGATACGCCGCATATTCTTTTCTGGAAATGTTTTTACGAAACTGCTCCTGTTCATGAAATCCACCCAGAGCATATAGTCCCCAATGAATAAACAGGCCATATCTCTTTTGGAAGAACCAGTCTCTTCCATCCTTAAAATATTCCATATTTTCCTCATTTCCACAGATTCTTTTTCCAAAAACGAATCTGCCGGATCATTCCATATGTTCTGTCACCATTGCTTTGAATCTCTGATATGCTTTTTCTGTCTCCTCTGTTGTATGCGGTTCATAAACTGCAATATCCGGAGACTGTTTCAGCATGTTTCTTACTTCCTTTAATCCATGCAATTCCCCGCATGCCATAAGCTGCAGCGCTACATTCCCCATAACCGTAGCTTCCACAGGTCCTGCCACCACACGACAATTGCAGGCATTGGCTGTCAGCTGACACAGTAATTTGCTTTGTGTTCCGCCGCCTACCATATGAATACAATCATATGTCTTTCCTGTACAATCCTGTATTTCTTCCAAATTCATCCGATATTTAAATGCCAGACTTTCATTGATGCAGCGCACAATCTCGCCCTTACTTTCCGGTACTGTCTGTCCTGTACGCTTACAATACTCGCGAATCCGTTTCGGTATATTTCCTGCCGGAACAAATTCCGGTGCATCCGGATCAATCAGGCTGGGATACGCAGACGGAGCGGATTCCAAAACGGATTTTGCCATCACTTCCAATTCGCCAAATCCCAGTTCTTCTCCTTCCCGGATCCATTGTCTTCTGCTTTCCTGAATCAGCCACAACCCGATAATATTTTTTAAGAATGAGGCTTTCTTACCATATCCTCCTTCATTGGTTATATTATACTTTTCTGACTTTTCATTAATTAACGGCTGCTCCAGCTCTGTCCCAAAGAGTGACCATGTTCCGCAGCTGATGAAAATGAAATCATCGGTTTCTGCCGGGACTGCCACCAACGCACTCTGCGTATCATGACCAGCTACTGCGATCACATCCACAGGATCCACACCTAGTTCCTCACAAATAGCCGGACTTAATGTTCCGACCTTTGTACCACACGGTACGATTTCTGTAAAAATTTCACCGGGAAGTCCCAAAGCATCGATTACTTCTTTTGACCAGGTTCCTTTTTTTGCATCCAAAAGCTGAGAAGTCGATGCAATGGAATATTCTGTTTTCTGTTCTCCTGTTAAAAGGAAATTTAAAAGATCCGGCATAAACAGCATTTTCTTTGCCCGTTTTAAAACTTCCGGTCTATGTATCTTTAATGAGAGCAACTGAAATGCCGTATTAATTTCCATGAATTGATTTCCTGTAATCTCATAGAAACGTTCTTTTGGAATTCTCTTAAAACTTTCCTCCAACATACCTTCTGTCCGATTGTCTCTGTAATGAACCGGATTTTCCAAAAGATAACCATCTTCATCCAAAAGCCCAAAGTCCACACCCCAGGTATCAATTCCAATACTATCAAATCCTCCGGCATGTTTTGCCTTTAAAATTCCCTGTTTAATTTCATGGAATAAGCGAAGTACATCCCAGTACATGGTTCCATTTACGATCACCGGATCATTGGAAAACCGATGCACTTCTTTCAATTGGATCTGACCATTTTCGTATGTTCCCAGCATTGCCCGGCCGCTGGATGCCCCAAAATCAAATGCAAGTACACGTTTTTTTTCCATATTATCTCCTTCTCTATCATCCCACCAGCATTTTCACGAATACAGGATTCTCCTAAAACGATGAAAAACACGTTGCGCGTAAACGATGAGAAACACACTTTGAGTGTTTCTCACGTTCGCGGACAGTCGCCGTATGCGCATGCAAGCATCCGCACACGGCTCGTTGTCTGCGCGTAAACAAAAGGGCTGGCCACAAAGGTTTCCACCACAGCCAGCCCTTTTCGCATTCCCAGGTGATCCGCTATCCGTTTCACCGACCGTATGCGTAATTATCTGATATTTTTATACATTGGACCATATGCTTTGCATGCTCTATAATCCTGTCCTTCTTTATCCATACCAAATGCATTCCATGCTGCCGGACGGAAAATCTTTTCTTCCGGAACATTATGCATGCTTACCGGAATACGAAGGATAGAGCAAAGGGTAATCAAATCGGCTCCTACATGACCATATGTAATGGCACCATGATTTGCTCCCCAATTATTCATAACATCATAAGCAGTCTTAAATGCGCCTTCGCCTGTTGTTCTTGGTGCAAACCAAGTACATGGCCATGTATAATCGGTTCTCTTCCATAATGTATCAGAAACTTTTTCCGGAAGATTTACTGTCCAACCTTCTGCGATCTGTAAAACAGGTCCCAGACCTTTTACCAGATTCAGACGAATCATGGTAACCGGCATTTCAGCTGATGTATAAAATCTGGAGGAGAAACCGCCACCTCTGAAGTATCCAAAGTCTGCTTCATTCCATGTGGTTGCCTTCAGAATCGCTTCCTGATCCTCTTCTGTCACATTATACCATTCTTTCATAACACCGTTGCCATTTTCATCTTTTGCTTCTCCACAAGCATCCAGACAAGCAGCACCGGAATTGATCAGATGAATAAATCCACCTGCTTCTTTTGCCACACCTTCCAGTTCGTATCCTGTTGCTTTCTTAACAGCTTCCGGACTCCAATAGGTACGGACATCAGCAAATATCTGTGCACGATTTGTTAACAGCTTATTAAATAACATTCCCAAACCGTTTAATACATCGTTTTCTGTTGCCAGAATATATGGCTCTCTTGCTCCATTCCAGTCAAAGGATGTGTTCAAAAGTGCTTCCGGGAAATCACAGTTTGGATAGAAGTCAGTCCACTGTCTCTGTCCCTGGAAACCGGCAGCGATAGCATTATGACCTACTTTTTCTTCTTCGCATCCTTCCGGAAGATTCTGGTTACCGTTCATCAAATCTTTGATGATACACATCATCTTAACAACAAATTCCCAGT
This sequence comes from Lachnospiraceae bacterium, assembly GCA_026169045.1. Classification (GTDB taxonomy): domain Bacteria; phylum Bacillota; class Clostridia; order Lachnospirales; family Lachnospiraceae; genus Fimimorpha. The sequence continues at coordinate 48,399 of JAPFDH010000075.1, forward strand.
CTTTTTCCTTCTCTTCAGCGCTCTTCTGTACTTCAGGCGGATTCTTATCAAATCCTTCCTTACATTTTTCTTTTGTCCAAGCCAGAGCTTTCTTGTATTCTTCTTCGTCGTAAATACCCTCTGTCATACGACGGATAATTTCCACTTCATCTACGGATTCCACACGCATTCCCAAATATTCTTCGATGAATGCCGGATCGATAATGGAACCGCCGATTCCCATACAAATGGAACCAATCTGCAGGTAAGATTTTCCTCTCATGGTAGCTGCAGCCACTGCCGCACGGCCAAAACGAAGCAGTTTTTCCTTTACATCTTCCGGAATTTCTGTGCTGTCTGCTTCCTGTACATCATGACCATAAATACCAAAAGCAGGAAGTCCTTTCTGTGCATGAGTAGCCAATACAGATGCCAGATATACAGCTCCTGGACGCTCTGTTCCATTAAATCCCCATACTGCTTTAATCGTCATAGGATCCATATCCATGGTCTCAGCACCATAACACCAGCATGGTGTAACTGTTAATGTAATATCGACACCTTCTTTTCTGAATTTATCCGCACATGCTGCTGATTCTGCCACACGTCCAATGGTAGTATCGGCAATTACGACCTTCACCGGTTCTCCATTGGAATATTTTAAATTATCTGTAAACAGTTTAGCCGCAGACTTAGCCATATTCATCGTCTGCTCTTCCAAAGATTCTCTAACTTTCAGGTATCCTCTTCTTCCGTCAATCGTAGGACGGATTCCGATTACTGGGTAATCCCCGATCAATCTGCTTTTTGCCATTTTTTTTACCTCCAATTTTTATAAGACATTTGCTTGTTCGTATTTTATATATAAAATTATACTCTTGTTTCTCCCCAATGTCTTGTGTTATAATGGCAAAAAATATAACGATATTCACTTTATAGGAGGTCTGTCATGCACTATATCGATCTGAATGAAAAAAAGCAGCATGGAACCGAAGATTTTCCTGTGGAATACTACTATGTAGATTCCAAACACCCCCAGTATTACATGCCTTACCACTGGCATATGGAATATGAAATCATTCACATTCGAAAGGGCAGTTTTACCATATCGCTGGATCAAAAAGAAATTACCGCCCATGAAGGTGATGTCCTTTTTATCCATGATGGGGTCCTTCATGGCGGAACTCCTATGGACTGTATTTATGAATGCTTTGTTTTTGACCTCAACGCTTTGAAAAAAGTAAACAATGCCTGTCAGGCTATACTCCGTAAAATTACGCGCCATGAGTTATATGTCTTTGAACATATCAAATGCGGTCTCTGCCCCTCCATAAATACCATCATAACAGCTTTATTTGAAACCATACAAAAGAAGTCCTTTGCATACGAACTTGCCACATACGGATATCTTTTTTTGCTGTTTTCTTCCATTTTTTCCGAGCATCTTTATCTGGAACCGGATCATCAGACTCCCAGAAATTACAGACGTATCATTCAGTTAAAAAACGTCCTGGAATTAATAGAATCTTCATATGCCCGGGAATTATCCTTGGAAGAGCTGTCAAAAGCAGCCGGTATGTCTCCCAAATATTTCTGCCGTTTCTTCCATGAAATGACCCATCGCACCCCCATTGATTATCTTAACCACTACCGCGTGGAATGTGCATCCCATCTACTGCAGAATACTGATCTTCCGCTCTTTGATGTGGCAGATGCCGTAGGCTTCCATGACCTCAGTTATTTCATTAAAACATTTAAAAAATACAAAGGAGTCACACCAAAAAAATATGGGCAGACGACTTAACAGGTGTTTCGTCATGCATGTTCTCCCCAATGAACCTTTCCCATATATTCTGCAATTTTTAAATCCTCTTCTGTATTGATATCGACTGCCTCAAATTTACTCACAGGATGCATATATGGTCTACGGCCAATGCGGCATCGATAACGTTTTAACGCATCCCTTGAAATCCCATACAGTCCTGTGGATTCTTCCAAAACAGGGGCCATATCCTGTGTTCTCGGAAGAATCTCCGGCCTGTAATTGACCGGATTTCCATTCAGCCAAAAGAAACCATAATTTTTTGTAACAGTAAAGCAGGAATCGTATTCACTGGAAGCGATTAATTTTCCGAAACAGCACCGTATGGTCTGCGGTTGTAAATATGGTGCTGTGGCAAAAACCTGGAAATAATAATCATAGTTTGGATAGGATTCCAGATGATGAAGCAAAAGATCATTTCCATTTGCCGTATTCCTTGCCAGCTCTTCTTTCCGTTCAATCACCATAAATCCCTGTCTGGCTGCATAAAGCCGGATTTCATCGCTATTCGTATCAATATAAATATCATCAAACACATCGGCCTCTTTCACATGTTCACAGATATGCTCATATAGTTTTTTCCCATTCAACAATCGAAAATTTTTTCCCGGCACCCGTTCCGAATTGGATTTGATCGGAATAAAACACGCTGTTCTCATAAAACACCTCCTCATTCCCTTTACTCGGATGATCCTGTCGTTTCCTTTTGATATGCTTTCTGACAGATCGTACGAAATGTGGACCACTTTCGACGATCAATGCAGTCATACCAGATATCTTCCTGTTCTTCCATTGCCAGAATACTTTGATAAAATTCTTCCGTGATCCTTTCTTTTGGAATAATCACAACACCAGAATCATCACAGACAGCGATCGCACCATGATAAAAGTCATATCCTTTTTGAATTTCGTTTTCAAATCGTTTCCGATTGACTTCCCGATTAAAACATCCCACCGGTGATACTCCATTGCACCAAATCGGATAATTTTCCTTTACCAATGTATGTGCATCCCGCATTTTTCCATTTGTTACAATAGCCCGGTTCCCTTTATAAAACAAAATATACTTCGCCACTAAATCTCCAATGATCGCCCTTCCTGCCACATCAATTCCATCAATAAAAATAATTTTGTCATTTACTTCTCCCTGCAGCTCTTCGTGAACTGTCCAATTGGATTCTTCCACTGCAAATAAATAATAAATTTCCCCCACTTCAAAATGTCTGGGATTCAGAGGTAAAATTCCGGCTAAAGCGCCGTTTTTTCCGAGACAATCCGCGATTTCTGTGGTGGACACCCGATTCTTTCTGATATAATCAATCATCCGTTCCTTTATCGTCATCTCTTTTTTCTCCTATCCTGTTTTGTTTTGGACAAATCACTGCATCATTCCATTTTTGTTCCGCTTCTGCCACTGTTTCTATGGTAAGTACTTCTCTCTTACCTCCCAGTATTTCGTACCCATACCGTTCATGATCGGCTTCAATGGGGGAAAAATGCCGCCCATTGGACAATCCATTTCTGTCATGAGCATAACTTACAATGCCATCCGGAAGAAAATCCATAATGGTTTTCATCTGTTGTCCTGTTCCCGGACGCACATCGTAAAAATAATACATAGATGAGGTATTACCATCAAACGTTATTCCATCTTTTACCGCTTCACCGCGAAGTACTCCGGCATAATCCGAAAGATAGCTTGTCTTTTTATGAAGCAAATCCACCAGATGGCTGGCAATAAATCCGCTGGATCTGGCGCCCATCTCCACCGGTACCAGCGTGTTATCCGGTTTCACAATCACCTCCAAGTGGCCAAAGGAAGAGGATAATCCCAGTGCCCGGTAGCATTGTTGTCCAAAGGATGCAAGTTTCTCCAATTGAGGGTTGGAAATATCGTTTGGACAATAATGTAATTTCACTGCAATTTTATTTTTTGTATTATAGGGTGTGTGATATTTTTTGGAAATACCGTATACACCAACATTTCCCATTCCGTCTCCCAACATCTCTACCGTATATTCCGTTCCCTCACAAAATTCTTCCACAATGACTTTATGATCCGAAGATGCTTCCGCAGCTAGTTTCCATGCTTTTTCCACATTTGCAAATGTAACTTCATTACCACCTAAAATAGTAATATTTCTGGAACCGCTGGAACAGTTGGGCTTCCAAATATAGTTTCTTCCATCATAGCGGTCAAATTCTTCCGGACCATTTAAAACACGGGAATATTTGTGAAGGATCCCTGCCTTTTCCCAACAAAGGGAACTCTCACCTTTCACCTGAGCCCGTACAAGTGCGTTTTTGTCAGGGATCTGCAATCCCATTTTTTTATGCAGCCATGCCTGTGACGCTACCGCTGCATCTGCTGAAGTATATACACACCAAACATTATCCCAACAAATCTCCGGTCTGTTCCATATTGCCTCTGCATCTTTTATATCACAGCATATCGTCACATCACCTTCATAATCCGGCCTTTTATTCCAATCCACCACGATCACGCGATCAATTCCCAATTCCTTTTTTCTCAGAGAAAATCCTGCATGCAGCCGGTTTCCTCCCAAAACCACCAAATCTTTCATAATCTTCTCCCTTATCCAATCAGCCGTACTCTACCGGTGTCATTACCTATTACTTTTCATGGAGAAAATGTATTTACCCCATGTATAACCGCTTTTATCTCTTCTTCCCGCATCCCGTAAAACATAGGAAGACTCAATTCTGTTTTTGCCAATTCCTCTGCTATGGGATAATCGTTTACCTTATATTCTCCCCGATATGCCTGTTGCTTATGAATGGGGATGGGATAATGTTTCGCCGTACCAATTCCCTGACTGATAAGCCAACGTTCCAATTTTTCTCTCTGTTTACAGCGGATTGCAAAAATATGCCATACACTTTCAAATCCTTCTTTGTCTTCTCTCGGTAACTGAACAGCCGGATTTTTGATTTCTTCCAAATACCTCTGGGCGATTCGCTTTCTCTCCTGATTCCATTGATCCAGTTTTTTCAGTTTAATCCGCAAAAAAGCTGCCTGTAATTCATCCAATCGGGAATTCATTCCAAGCATAAGATGGTGATAACGGACAGCCGATCCGTAATTACTTAAAATACGTACCTTTTCTGCCAAATCCGGATCATCGGTTGTGACACATCCCCCATCTCCCAGTGCACCCAGATTTTTTCCGGGATAAAAACTAAATCCGGCAGCAATCCCCAAAGATCCTGTCTTTTTTCCATGATACCTTGCACCATGAGCCTGTGCGGCATCTTCAATTACATACAATCCATATTCATCTGCAATTTTCTGAATCGGCTCCATATCTGCAGGTCTTCCATATAAATGAACCGGTATTATGGCTCTCGTACGTTTTGTCACCGCTGCTTTTATGTTATCGGGATCAATCGTATACGTATCCGGATCCGGTTCCACCAAAACAGGAATGGCTCCCACATGAGAAACAGCCAATGCTGTGGCAATGAATGTATTGGACGGAACGATTACTTCATCCCCAGTTTTGATCTCCAGCGCACACAAAATTAACTGTAGCGCCTCCAGCCCATTGCCCACTCCCACTGCAAAACGACAACCGCAATAATGGGCAAACTCTCTTTCCAATTCGGTACATTCCTTTCCGCGGATATACCAACTCTCATCCATGACCCTTGCCATAGCGGCCTCCAACTCTTCCCTGATCTCTTCATGCATGGGACGAAATGTGGAAAATTCTACCTGCATATCGCCTCCTCCTTCTCCTCAACCAATTTTAAAAACGCCTCATAATCCCGTATATAATCTTCTTCCTTATAATAATCCGATGCCAATACCAGAAGTACCGCATCTTTAGAAAAATCAAACATTTCTCTCCACATATCACTGGCAATATAAAGCCCTTCATATGGTTTTTCCAAAGATACAATCTTTTTTTCTGTACCACTGTCCAACAAAATCTTACATGTACCATGGATACAAATTAAAATCTGTTCCAAGGATCGGTGTGCATGAAATCCTCTTCGTACCTCTTCCTTTGTGCCATACATATAATAAACCCGGCGAATCTGAAACGGAATGTCCCGATATTCTTCCAGTGCCACCAATTGTCCTCTTTCATCTCCATGTTGCTGAAACGCATATTTTACAACCTGCATTACAATCCTCCTAACACCCTTTTATTGCCATCTTTTCTTCCATATGCTAAAGCTTAAAAAATTCTCCTATTCCTTTTATTCTTGTCAGAAGATATATACCCAATATGCTAAAACGCACCACAGGCATAGTATAAAAAACAAGAAACACCGCCATCATAAACGCCGACCGGATAAAGAATGGAAGATACAACCGAAACGGCAGTACGGTCTGCTCCAGCCGGTGTACCGTTTTCAGATGAAGTCCGAATTGAACCAATCGGGACGCAATGGTGGCTGCTGCCGCTCCCATAGCTCCCCATAATGGAATTGCAATTCCATTGAGTAAAATATTTAATATGGCTGCTGCCAGACTGGCACTGGCAATCCGTTTTGTGGCATTTTCCCGGTACTCATAATAAACCAGAAAATCATAAAAAAGACTGATAATATAGGAAAATGCAATGGGAGCCGTCAGATAAGCACTATCCCAGTACGCTTCATTGGCAAGGAACCGAATCACTTCCGGTGCCACATATACAAATGCCAGAATTCCGGCTTCTCCGCATACCAGATAAACCTTTGCTTTGGCATTGATCTGATAGGAAACCAAAAGCGGATCCTCATGCATAGGAATGGATGCATGTTCTCTAAAGTCTGTCTGAAAAAACCATGTTTTCCATGTATTTTCCAAAGCTGCCACTACGACTCCAATCACCAGCGTTATATTATAAATAAAACTGTAAATACCAGATTCTTCATATCCCTCAAAATAAGAAAGCATGATGCGGTCCGCCTGCAGCATCAGAGACAGAGCCAGTGTATGAAAAATAATGGGGATGCAGTAGGAAAGACTTTGTTTCCAATACGCTTTGTTATAAAACATCTTTCCCCGTCCAAAAATAAATGCCATTCCTATCCCCATAATACCAACTGCAATTACTGCTTTTGGAACAATCACACTCAGATACCGTTGGTTTTGAAAAAAATACGGAATAATTGCACATGTAATCAAAACAGGAATGACACCACTGGCCACAGAAAGCAATGAATACTTGATATACTGGTTGGACAGAACCATTTCCTGTAACAGAAAATTCATGACAAAAACTGCATAGGACTGAATCAGCGCCAACACCAGAATTCCTGATACTTCTCCCATAATCCATATACTTCCAAGGAAAATAATAATGCTGATACCCAAAAAGCTAACCAATGATAACGCCAAAACACAAGACTGATATGGGTTTTGAATTTCCTTTTGTTCTTTTTGAATACTGATCACAGCATTATTTAGCGAAAGTCCCACAATCACACTGCATATACTGATCCATGCATTATACGTATTGAGATAGCCATACTCTCCGGTTGTCAAAAGATTGGTATACAAAGGAATCGTCAAAAAGCCAAAGGCTTTTGTAAATAAACTGGCTGCTGTATACCACAGAGTTGCTTTCCATTCTCCCAATTTTTTTGTCTGCACGGATGCCTTTGTTTTATTGAAAAACTTCATCAAATTCTTTCCTTTCAAAGGCGTTAAGCTGCCCGCCCCGTGTCACATTGTAAATGGATATACCATGCGCTTTGGCATATGCTTCAAAGGTTGCCATTTCCAATTCCATCTGATCTTTCCAATGGTGCGTCCCCCATCCATTCTTTTTCAGGCGTTCCTTTTGAATCTGTTCCAGACCTTTATCTTCCAAATGACCGAAAAAATGATTTCCTGCCACAGTCGCTGTGTTATCTGCTCCCAATACATAAATCTCTTTAAATCCCATATAAATGGCCAATGCCATTACAAAAGACAAAACCGTCCCTTGATTTGTGGCATACGTATATTCTAAAAGATGCGGCCAGGCCTGAAACCTTTCATAGTGAATCTGTCTGGAATACAGAATCTTTTTTCCTTCCCTGTTCTTTTCGCTGATTTTTTTATATACCACATCATTGGTAAATATGGGCATATCGATCTGAGAAAAAATTTCATCCTGGCTACGTTCGATATATCGTTCATCCAATACACAATAAAAATCGGGACGCCACTGTGTTTTGGGAAACATATAGTAAATTTTATTACATCCAAACGTCCATTCCCCTTTAATCTTGTCCAAATCCTCCGGTAAAAGGCTGGGGCCATTGGCTACCAGCACACACCGTTCGCCCAGATGACTATTTTTATACCGTTCCAATTCCACCGTATTTTTATCACGGATCAAACCATATTTTCGCATCTTACCGGTGATGATCACCGGTATTCTTAAGGCTGTGATCCCTGCTTTGTGCAGCAGAGAAAACAGTCTGTGATGCCGCTTTAATGCATTGCGAAACGCTTCATAGGAACATCCTTGCATTTCCCTTCTTATACGAAAAGCAATTCTTCCCATTTGTATGAAAGCCCTCTCCCATCCATATAAAATACTGGCATGGGACGTATTCTTCCATACAAGAAATTGATGCATTACCCCATCAATATCATACAGAGGCCGGATGGATTCCAGCTGGCGTTTGACACAATCCCGGTACGCCTCCTGAGAAAAAGAGAGTACCTGACGAATTTTTTCTGCTATCTCGGTTCGCCCTCCTATTCCTCCCAAATTCATAGGATCTTCATATAAAAAACCGTATCCCTTACAACGATACGTATAACTTCCTACCGGAAGGCTGACAACACCATGATTGGCCGCATCCAAAACCGTGGTACCCATACCAATATAAAGTTTTGCCTTATGGAAATAAGAATCCAGATCATGGTAGGGAACATTTCCATGCCAATGTACTCTTTTTTTCACAGCCGGTTCCAAAGAGTCCATACGTTTTTTCAGCTGTTTTCCGTTACTGCCATCTCCAATCAGATCCAGATGCAAATCAGGATATTCCTTACATAACCGTTCAAACACGTCAATGAGACCAATGACATATCCTTTAAACGGAAACTCCATGCGCGCAATTGTCAAAATATGAAAGGATTCCCTTTTATATTTTTCTATAATCTTTTGTTCGTTGAATTCCTCAATCTTCATAGCAAGAGGAATCACCAGATCCGGTCGGCTGCTGCATCCGTACGTTCGGGCGGTTCTCTCCATACAAAGGCCATCCATATATGCCAGTTCATGTTGTGTTTCCATCCGTTTTACCAGATTCTTTGCCCATATATGAGCCGCTTTTTTCAGAACACTGTGATTCACATAAAACTCTAAAATCAATCCATACTGATGGGGATCGTAAAAAAGAATTTGGCTTCCCGGAATCTGACGCCGGATTTCATCTGCAATAAGATAGGCGGGATAAGAAAAAACCACCAGTTTCAAAGCATCGTTTGGAGATAGTTTCCAATCGTTCCATGTACAAATTTTATGAAACCCTCGAAATGGTACTCGATATATTGGCATGATTCCTTCCAATTCCTTTAAAAGAATCTTATCTTCCTCCCGCTCACTGTCCGTGATGACCATAGACGAATATCCTTGCTTTTGCAGCCATTTTCCCATACGAATGATTAATGTCTCTATTCCGCCATAATTGGAAATATAAGAAATAAATACAAACCGTTGTTTTTCCATCATCCACCTCATTTATTCCACCGAATATCGGCATCTGCGCTTTCTGCTGATTGGTGTTTTAGGGTTCCACCCCGTTTTTTCTTTGATCTGCCTTTGTTGTTTCTGTATCCCCATGCTATATTCCCTTTCCTGTTTTGAAAGCGACAGATAAGGAAAAATAAGGAAAACCTGAATACCAAATAATTCGGTGCCGCTGATACATAAAATCAGAAACAACATTCCCAGATACAAATATTCCCTTTTGACAAAGAAAACCAAATAAAGCAAACCTCCTACAACCAGAAGGACTCCTGCGATTCCGTAATAGTAGTAAACCCGACAGTAGCTGGGCAAAAATCCATAGGTAGTGGTATCAATCATCCCATTTCCCAGAAAAACCGAAAACACATTTTGTTTCAGCCGAAAGAGAATTCCATATGCACCCAAATGCTGGGAGGAAGACGTTCCCTTTGCCATTCGTTCTAAAAAAACCTGAAATGCTGGAATACGAATTAAAACCAGTCCCAGAAACGGAAGGAATAACAACCCTATTACCATTGCTTTTTTTTGTTTTTTTCCTCCTGATAAAAATATCCAGATGAAAAAAAGAGCCGCCATTGCAATAATCCCTGTCGATGAGGCAGAAAGTAAAATTCCCAGTCCCAAAAATACAAGAAGATTTCGTTCTCTCCTCTGAAATTTATTTTTTCCCAAAATCAACGCCATCGCCATTAATACATAGAATGCATAATGGGAGGGTTCTTCAAAAATGGACCGCGGTCTTGGGTCATACTGAAATAATACGGTAGCGTGCTCTGCCATTTCCGGCCTTGAAAGGGGAATCCCCGGTAAATATCCAGGCAAATACATTCCGCTCACCAATAAAATAATCTTTTGCAAAAACAGATAACCGGTGGCAGCTGCTGCCACTGTTTTCATCGTTTTTACTGCCGTTTCCTCGTGAAAAAAATTGGGAACAAGAAACGCCAATACCAAAAAGAAAAAAACATAACGAAGTGTTCGAAACAGAACATCAGTAAAGATAAATTCCTCTGTCTGATTCCAGATACACACCATGACAAACTGAAAAAAAACAAAACCGGCATAGAAAAGGAACAGACGATGAATCCGTATTATTTTTCTATTCAGCAAAAAAAAGAGTCCGCTTAGAAAAAATAAAATTAAAATTCCATCCGCCAGCGTAACTGAGGAGAAAAACAGGTTATATATCTTAAACAAAGGCGCTGTCATAAGAAACACAGAAAACCAGATCCCAAATCCATTCATGAATACCGCCTGTCCTTTCTTCTTTCTCCTGCCATGTATTCCATTTGCTCATAAATAAATTTCATCTGCCTGTTTACCCGTTTACGGTCAAATTTTTTTATTTCCTCCAGGTTTTTCTTTTGTACCCGCTCCCGCAATTGCGGATTTCCAATAAGCGCCTCCATTTTCTCCAAAAAAATCTTCGGTTTATCCAACGGGAACAAACATGTATCTGCCATAGATGCCAGAAGATCTGTATTTCCCCGTATATCTGATGCCAGACACGGGATACCGGAAGCCATCGCTTCCATCAGTGCCACCGGAAGTCCTTCCTGTATCGACGGAAACACAAATAAATCTGCCATCTGATAAAATTCCTCCACATCACTGCGATATCCGGCGAAAATAACTTTTTCCGATAAACCTCTATGGGCAGCTTCATTCTTAAGCGCCTGCTCCCTATCTCCTCTTCCGCAAATCACATATCGAATTTGTGTTCCCTGTATCCGGGATAAGGCCTCCAAAACCATTCGATGATTTTTCCGTTTGCTCAACTCTCCCACGGAAAGAAGTACAATATCTTCTTTCCTTAGTCCCAACTGCTTTCTTTTTTCTTGCCGAAAATGCTCCTGTTCTTTTTGGGAATGCATGACGCCCTTGGACAATAAAAATTTTTCTGTATCAATTCCTATTCCCGGAATATAATCAGTCTCTTTTGCACACAAATATCTTCTGGCCAAACGCAAATCTTCCCGGTTCATTGTAAGCAGTATATCCGTCCGATAGGATAATACCCGTTCCAACGGATAATATAAAATCCAGTTCCACCATGGCGCATGGCGATAAAAATGGAATCCATGGGCTGTATACAATACCCTGGTGCCCGTCTTAACCGCTGCCAATCTTGTAATAGCTGCTGCCACAGGAGTGTGACAATGGACAAATGTGTATTTTTCTTTTCGCATATCTGCACATAACTTCTGATACGAGCGGATATGCCGGGAAAAAGAAAAAGGACTTCTGGAAAATTCGATCTGTTTACATTGAATTCCATTTTCATACATCGTTTTCTGAAACTGTGCAATCCTCTTTTCTGACCATACACTTCTATCCTGGAAATTACATGCCACATGAACTTGATACCCCATTTCTTTCAGTAAATGAAGATTGTCCATATTAAACTGACCAATCATAGACGGCACACTGGCTGTCATCAAAACTTTTTTCGGATAACCTTTATCCATGACTCACACGCCTCTCTCTCTGGAGTTTTTTTGCCGGTACTCCGGTGTACGTCCCCATCTCTTCTATATCACGTACCACAACCGCTCCGGCTCCTATCAGACAATTTCTGCAAATGGAAATGTGATTGCTCACAACCGCTCCAGCTCCTATCCAGGACAATTCACCTATATGCACCCCTCCGGCTATATTTGCCCCTACTGCGACATGGCAAAAACGCTCTACCATACAGTCATGATCCACCGATGCCGCAGTATTAATAATGCATCCTTCTCCTATCTCTGTATCGCTGTTAATCACGGCTCCCGCCATCACCACGGTTCCCTTTCCCAACCTGACATGTGTGCCAATGGTACTCTGTGGATGAATCAAGGTGGCAATTCCAATACCTTTTCCGGCAAAGTATTCCTGAATATTTGCCCGGATATGGCAGTTTCCAATGGCTACAATCACCTCGTCGGTATCACGGAAATCGGAAAAATCTCTTCCTCCCAAAACAGGAACACCCATAATCCCTCTTTCCTGAGGATTATCATCCAGAAAACAGATTTCTTCATACTGTTTTCCTTTCCCGGCCAAATCCAATATCACTTTTCCATGACCACTACATCCAAAAATCAATAACCGTTTCTTCATTTTTATATCCATTCCTTTCGCTTCGCTCAGGCACAAAACTTTATGAAAATATTTCTCTGAGCCTATTCTTTTTCTATAATCTTTCTTGTAGGGAACTCGGTATACTACAAATCACGGGGAGGCGAGTGGGCTGTCC
>JAPFDH010000091.1 GCA_026169045.1 Lachnospiraceae bacterium
ACCTTATTTTTGATATACTGATAAGGCACGGAGTAGAACATTCTGTCTACTGCGATGTGATAGTTAAACTGGACGGTGGCTTGTTTCCACTCAGCCAGTTCAAAAGGTGTAGCAGGCAACGGAGCCAGTAATGGCATTTCTTCCCCAAGAAATAAACTGAGTCTGCTACATTCCTTTTTCTGGAATTTACGGGCGTTGTAGGCATCCAGTTTTTCCCGGATAGACGCATTCAATTCTGCAAGAGAGAAAAACTGCTCATTGCGAAGGGCTGCTGTTATCCATGTGGATATCTTTCCTACAGATCCCTCTACATTCGGTTTATCCTTGGGTTTCCGGACTCTGGCCGGAAGGATGGCAAGATTATAATGCTCTGCCATCTCATGATAAGTTGTGTTTAAGGCAGTATGATACCAATCACTCTTTTTATGATTCACTGCGGTTGTACAGTTATCGGACACGAGCATAGGTGTGACACCGCCAAAGAAATCAAACATCTGGACATGAGCTTTAATCCAGTTGTCGGTTTTCTCATTCATATATGCTTTTACAAAAGCATACTGACTGTAAGTTAATACACCTACAAATATCCATGCATCTGTGATTTCTCCGGTGTCCGGATCAATGATGTGGGCAGGATCACCGGCCCAGTCAACTTCAATCTGTTCACCTGGTTTTCTAGGGATATGCATGGTAGCCCTGCGTTTTTCTTCGTCCTTCTGGATGTAGTAGCAGAACTGAGAATACATTAGAGGCTCTTCGCTACATATGCGGCACTCCTCACAGTATTCTACCCAGAGAAGCTTTTTGTTTACGCCGTTCCGCAGAAGTTCTTTGCGGATGTAGTCAAAGTTCGGCATACGTTTATTCGTTGCCGACTTATCCTTAGGAAACATCAGCTCCTCTAGTGCGCTGTCGGTCATGTCAAAATCCAGCGGCCATGAAAGATTGATTTCCGCTGCCTTTTTCAAAACCTTGGCGACTGTGTTTCTGGATACACCGCAACTCTGTGCGATGTTCCGCTCACTGAACCCTAAGCTTTTCAAGCGTAGGATTTCACGATACTTGGTCATAACTTACGACCTCCTTTATCTGTAATTCACATCAAAGATGTGTATTTACAGTATAAAGGAAATATATGTAATAGAGCCCAATAAGGTGGCTCTGAATTACCGGAATATATGGCTCTCATTCTCCGGAATGGCGGCTCTCAAAGTCCGGACAGGTGGCTCAGAGAGCCCCGGAATAATCA
>JAPFDH010000022.1 GCA_026169045.1 Lachnospiraceae bacterium
GATGAATAAATGTTCTGGGAATACGCATAGGTCAGGATCTTGAACATGGTCTTGGGGTCCACTGCCGGATTTCTGCCTTTGGCAGAGTAAGCCTGATACAGCAAGCTGTAGTCTAAATCCTCCAATTCGTGGCTCAGCAGTAGGACAGAGTCATCATCAGGAACCAAACCTTCCAAATTTAATGGCAAAACCAGTTGATAAGGATCGCCAAATTGGGTATAATTTTTATGGTATATTTGGTTATTGGTCATATCTAATTATACCATGGATTACGGACCCTTTGGGATCCGTTTTCTGTTTTTAGAACATAAAAAGGGAGTCGCTGCTCCATAGATAATTACTCATCTATTTTGCAACAACCCCCTGCATTTAATTTCTACAAAAAACAATCAATTTCTTATTTGAAATCAGCCATCTTTCCTATACTATTCAATTTTCAAAAGTGATAATGGCACAATTTATATCACGCTATGTAAAATGCGGTTTTGCTTTGTACATACAGCGTTTTCCGCTTGCTAACGTCTCTTATTTCTTGTTTTTTATGCCCCCTTATTAGATAATGGGGATTTTACTTTCAAGATTTACCCTCAAATTTATATCCAACATCCCAGACAATGATAATGTATATCGAATTGTCTGGGTCGGATTCTATCTTTTTTCGCAGTTTGCAAATGAATGAGGGAAAATTACTAATGTCTTTTGGCATATTCTCAACCCCTTATACGTTTTCATATATTTTTTCTTTTGAAAATACCTGTCTTTTATGAATGTAAGGGAAATATAATAGGTCAAATTCTTTTGACGTAAGAAAAAGTAGATTTCTATTCTTGCTAATTACCGTACGTGTAAAAGAATTCATAAGTAAATCCTCTTGCTGTTGTTTGACCGATAAAGCAGTCATAGAAAAACCAATCGATAACAATTCAAGAGTTTGCTTGAAAATTTGCTCTTCGTTGTCAGAAAATTCAATTACTAATACTTTCCCATAATAAACACCGCCTTTTTATTTACTATTGCCTTATTTCCGTAGTGCAATATTAGGACGAGTATTTATCAGCTTTCTGTTTATAATGGCATTGATTAACAGTATTACAAGACCAGAAGTCAGTATCGTTGCAACAAACTCGATAATACTCAAATTTATGTTGATATGATATAATCGGGCTATAAATTGCATACCAATAAGCAAGAAAGAAGAAATAACAGCTACTAAAAATGTTAACAGTACATTTTCACTCACAATTATCTTAGATACTATATTTTTCTGAAATCCAAATGAATATAACAGTCCAACCATTTTATAGCGAGTTGACTGCATTTTAATTAAAATAATGATAGCAACAAACATTGCCACAAACAAAATCATACCAGAAATAACCATAAATAAGGTCTGAATTTTATCAAAAGTATTTTGCATAGTTTTTACTTGTTCAGAAGCATTTTCACTTTGAATTTTTTCTTTTGCCAGTTCATCACTGACAGCAACAATATTTTCAAAATCTTTTACATCATAATTGACGGAATAGTATGTTTCATCGTCTAAACCTTTGTAAAATTCTTTTTCAATATCTGAGCTGACAAAGAAATCATCGTAGCCTGCATTATAGATTCCACTGACTTTCAAGACATATTTTTTCGATTGATATTCTAAAATAATTTCTTTCCCGATTAACTCATTGATTTTTGAATTAAATTTTTTTGCCAAGCTGGGTGTGAGAGCAATTTCTTTTTTATTATTTTTGGGCATTGTACCATAAGACATAGATTCTGTTGCTTTTGGCATAGGATATTTTTCGACCATAATTTCAGAATGAGTATTCGTTGATAAGATAACATTCTCAATCTTATACTGCTTATATACATTTTCCAGTCTGGCATCAACAGTTAATCTTTTAAAAATATCGTTCTTTTCATCATTTTTAACGTAGCCATTATTAAAAGCAACATTTTTTTCTTTAAAATCCGAGATTGATTGTTCTATGATGTTTCCAGATGATAATGAAAATATCATACATAAAATACCAATAGAAAATATACATGAAACAAGAAGATACTTTTTTCCTGCCGTTTTGAAATTTTTACAGGCTAATTTAAAAGAAGATACTTTTTTCGGTGGGGAAAGTGCCATATCCTCTTTTAATGTTCTGTCAGCTTCATCTAAATATTTTTGTACACAGACTTTTTTATCCTCAATCGTTATGATTTGGGAAACTCCTCGTTCCCATTTTGAAATAGCAAAACTTGATACGCCTAATTCATTTGCTAAATCCCGCTGAGTACGATTTCCTGATGGCAACAATTAATTTATCCTTTTTTTAGTATTCAATAATTTCACCTTCTTTCTATTTTTATAATATCACAGAAAATATCAGATTTAAGAAACGCTCCGTTGTAACACTAAATGCTACATTAATTTAGAAAAAGAAAAGCACCTGCATCAATCCGTTCCTCTTTCAGATAAATGCAAATGCTTTTAGCCAGCTAATGTCTATTCAATTGTATCTGCTCTCCAATATAGTTTTACATCGGTGCTGCTACCTGAATATACAAAACCCATTGTCCCTGCTGTGTATAAATTTGTACATTACTTTTGTCTTTTCCTTCCCAGTATACTGTCACATCCTGACCGCATTTTTCCAGCTGTCCCAGTGAGGCTGAAGTCTCATCAGATCCTGGTAAGTGTTCCTTCGCTTCCTTTGCGATACGACTGCATAATTTCTGGTAATCTTCCTGTGAGTCACAATGATAATACACCATAAAACGGTTCATAACAGGCGTTTCATCCTCAGAAAAGTAATAACAATACTGATACTCTCCCTCTTCCGTTTTATACATTCCGCTATACAGTCCGTTATCCAGTCCAGCTTCCAGTTTTTCATCAGAAAACACGTTTTCTACTTCTTCTTTGGACAAATTCCATTCACAGTCCTTTATCTGGTATCCGGATTCATCTCCTTGGATCTTTTCCCCGAACACCGATTGGGTTTCTGCTTTTTGACAGGCAGAAATCATGACTGCCATGCATATCCCAAGAAGCATCAACAAAGCCCGTTTCATGTTATTCCCCCTTTCCATGAAATCGTTTCTTTCATTGTTACTGGACTATTCCCCATCTGTTTACAGTATTATCTCTTATTTTCATTATATTAGACAGATTTTTTTTGTCAATACTTTTTATTATATAATATTTTATACTTTTTAGTCCAATTATCTTTTATTTATTTTCTTTCCAAAATTTTATAGATTGCTTCCATATCCAAATGCTTTCTCATGATTTCGGCCAATTTATCATACTGCTGTTCCTTATAAGCACGGCGATCCCAATTTTTAGCTGCTTCCGGTGTCATTCCTTTTTCCTTCAGTAAGATTTCTTCCAAACGCCGAATGACATCTTCACTATCGAAAATTCCATGAACATACGTTCCATATACATTTCCCTGGCAGCATCCATCCAAAAAAGCCTCCCCTTTATCTTCCGATTCTTTTTCAAGCGTGATCCATTTCACTTCTCCCTGCGATTCTCCCATATGAATCTCATACCCATACACCGATGCACCTTCCAGGGCAGCAAGACGTCCCTGGGTTTTTTGAATGATTCCATTCACTTTTGTCCTGGTTTTTTCTCTGCCAAATGCTGTATTTACAGGCAAAAGTTCCATTCCGCGAACTTCTTTCTGTTCCATATTTTCTGAGATTTCCATTCCCCATTCATCCCGTATGGTTCTTCCCAGCATCTGATAGCCGCCACAAATCCCAAACACAATACATCCAGCTTTTGCTGCCTTTACAATCATTGCTTCCAATCCGTTTTGACGCATCCACAAAAGATCTTCTATCGTACTTTTTGTTCCGGGGATAATTACCATATCAGGAGTGCCAAACTGGGCTGGGTGACTCACATACCGCACTGCCATGGAGTCCGTCTGAGAGAACACATCAAAATCAGTAAAATTGGAAATTCGCGGAAGGCGGATTACTGCAATATCGATAACCGCTTTCTGATTCGTCTGTGATAGGCGTTCACTTAAACTATCTTCATCCTCAATGTCCACCGCCATATAGGGAACCACGCCTACCACCGGATTTGGAATATACGATTTAAGCATTTCAATACCGGGATCCAAAATGCTTTGATCACCACGGAATTTATTAATGACCAATCCTTTGATCCGTTTTTTTTCTTCTTCCTCCAGAAGCATCACGGTACCTACCAACTGTGCAAAAACGCCTCCTCGATCAATATCACCTACCAAAATAACTGGCGTATCCAAAAGTTTAGCCAAGCCCATATTTACAATATCGTCTGATTTCAAATTGATTTCTGCCGGACTTCCGGCTCCCTCAATCACAATAATGTCATATTGGGAGTCTAGTTTTTCATAAGCACGTAAAATTTCCGGTATATATGCTGTTTTTTTCTTAAAATATTCTCTGGCAGACATCGTTCCAACAACTTCTCCATTTACAATTACCTGCGATCCCATGTCATTGGTTGGTTTGAGCAGAATCGGATTCATCGCCACATCCGGTTCTACACCAGCAGCCTCTGCCTGTACTACCTGTGCTCTTCCCATTTCCAGTCCGTCTTTTGTAATAAAAGAATTCAAAGCCATATTCTGTGATTTAAACGGTGCCACCCGATATCCGTCCTGTTTAAAAATACGGCATAACCCTGCTGCTAATATACTCTTACCGGCATTGGACATCGTCCCCTGTATCATTATTGATTTTGCCATACACTCTTCCTCTCTTCTGTCATACAACATTATCGTTTCTTTTCACACATGCAATTGATTCTTTTCCTGAATCACCTGTTTCAATATCTCAACTAATTTTTCATTTTCTTCTCGCAGCTTTACAGCCACACGATAATAGGAAGCATCCAATCCCACATAATTTTTACATGTTCGGATCAGCATTTCTTTTTCCAAACAAGCTTCATATAAGTCAAAGGAATAAGGATTCTTAAAAAATATATAATTTGCTCTGGAATCAAATAGCAGCAATCCCAAATCTGTCATTTTTTTCTTTAACCATTCCCGTTCTCCCGCCACATAATGTCTGGTGGAATCAGCAAAAGACTCTTCTTTCAA
Source organism: Lachnospiraceae bacterium (assembly GCA_026169045.1). Taxonomy (GTDB): domain Bacteria; phylum Bacillota; class Clostridia; order Lachnospirales; family Lachnospiraceae; genus Fimimorpha. The sequence goes on from JAPFDH010000022.1 coordinate 5,094, forward strand.
AGCAGCAATTCCGGCATACTGCGCAGGCATAGATACATTCCACGCCTGATGTTGCTTTTTTATCTTTTGTATTAATTCCTGATCGGTGCTTATTCCATAGCCCATGCGCAGTCCCGGAATCCCATACATTTTTGTAAACGCTTTCAATATAAACAAGGATCCCCGACTCATCGCATCCACTGTTTTCCAGACATCCATAAAAGATCCCTGGTCCTCTTCCAACAAAAAATCCTGAAAACATTCATCCACAGCTAAAACGCAATTTTGCTTCTTACACTGTTTTATCAAAGGCACATATAAATCTTTTGGGCAAATCACTCCCGTGGGATTATTGGGATTGCATAGAATGACAAGATCCATTTGTTCCGTAATTTGTTCCAAAATATCCGACAAAATTTGAAAACCGTCTTTTTCCTTCAGGAAATAATAATGACATTCACATCCGTTTATGTGCAAAGCCTGTTCATATTCGGAAAATGTAGGGGCTAAAAGCAAAGCATGTTTTGGTTTCAGTGCAGCAGCCAAATGATAAATCACCTCGGCGGCTCCATTTCCGCATGCAATCTGATCCGGACATACGCCTTCCCGTTGGGCAATTCCACAAACCAATTCTTCTGCCTCGCTATCCGGATATGCAGTCGATGCCAAAATCCCCCGCATCGCAGCTTCCTCAACAGCTTTTGGCATGCCAAACGGTCCTATGTTGGCAGAAAAATCCCACTTAACCCGATTCCGATAAATATCTCCTCCATGGGTATATTTCATGTTCCTTCTCCTCTCCGTGACATTTCCATTTCATCAAAAAAAGAGAATCAGGCCTCCCTCCGCCCAATTCTCTTTCTCTGCCACCTTTTCTTATAAAAATGATGTACCAAATACATATAAAGCTGCCATTAATATAAATACTATAAGATTGACAACCAGACCAATCCAATCAAGCGTATGATAAATGCGACCTTTCTTTTTCAATCCAAGGTAAGCAAAATTCGCCCCGGCAATGGAGAAAATGACAATCAGAACGCCTGCAATCCCTAAAAGTGGACCAGCATCCCCATTTTCCTTATAAGAGATTACCACACTGGTCGTAAAAGAAGTCACTTCCAGCCATATCATAACACAGGACAATATTCCCCAAAAAGTCACCTTTTTTACACTGAAGTCAATATTATCCCGCTCTCTCACTGGTATATTTTCTTCCATATTTCTTCACTCCATTTTCTAATTCACCTGGTCATTATCCTCTTGCGTTCTCTGCAGTCTTCTCTTGCGAATCTTGTGAACAATATAATAACAACTATATCCCAATATTCCTCCCAGTGTATTCAACACAATATCATCCACATCAAAACTACCGACTTTTGTAACGAGCTGAACGGTCTCGATTACAAAACTGGTTGTCAAGGTCAGAAGTGTTACCAGGAGCCATCCTTTACAATTTTTTATTACCATTGGCAGAAAAAAGCCGAAAGGCATAAATGCCACAATATTTCCCGCCAGATTCAGAGTAACAATTTTCCATCCGAGTATATCCCGATATTCAATAAATCGGCTAATCTCTTTAAATAGTTCCAAATTGTAAATGTATTTTCTTTCGCCGCCATCTGAAACCCTTCCCATGGTTTCTGAGAAAAACAGAAAATAGAAAAGAATAATCAGATAAACGACAAACAGGACACGGCAAAGAAGCCGCATCTTCTCTGTCTGTTTCAAATCTATTCCTCCGCATATGAATATCCACTAAATCGTCATGTCTTTCCGGGATGCCAATAATCTGGCTCCATTCACAACCGATAAAACACCGGTCACAATACCTACTACCATCACTACCACTCCAACTGCCAGATTGGCAGCACCTATTTCTGTTATCCGTTTGTATTGTTTCTCGTTCATCAGCTGACCTCCTATTGTTTCCATCCGCTTGCGGCATTCTCAAAAGCAATCTTTATTTTTCAGCACCATACTGCTCATAATAAGCATCGATGGCTGCTTTCAACGTGTCATCAATAATAACTTTTCCCTTATATGGCTTGTTATACAGATGTTCTACCACTTCTTCCATGGTTACAATCGCACGAACCTTCATGCCATACTTTTCTTCCAGCTCTGCAATGGCACTCTTTGTTCCTGTACCTCTCTCCATACGATCCACAGAAACTACCAGACCTGCTACTGTGATATCTCCCTGTGCTTTCAAAATCGGCATAGTCTCATTGATAGACTTACCTGATGTTGTCACATCTTCAATCATCATAACACGATCCCCGTCATTGATCGGTCCACCCAAAAGAATACCTACATCGCCATGATCCTTTTCTTCTTTTCTATTGGAGCAATAACGAACATCTGCCCCATGGTTTTCACTGAGAGCAATGGCAGTAGTTACAGACAATGGAATTCCCTTATAGGCCGGTCCGAATAATACATCGAAATCTGTCCCAAAAGAATCGGCAATAGCTTTTGCATAGTATTCTCCTAATTTTTTCAGCTGTGCTCCTGTACGATAAAATCCGGTATTAACAAAAAATGGAGTCTTTCTTCCGCTCTTTGTCACAAAATCACCAAATTTCAGTACCTGGCAGTCAATCATAAATTCGATAAACTCTTTCTTATACTGTTCCATTCTATCTTCCACCTTTCTTTTCCAACTATTTCACAATACCAATCAGTTCATTAATATCGCTGCAGTTATGTTTGCGCATATATTCTTCAATACCCTTCACGGTTTCCACTGTAGCATACGGATTATAAAAGTTTGCTGTACCGATGGATACCGCAGTGGCGCCAGCCAGAATAAATTCCATAGCATCTTCTGCATTGGAAATACCACCCATACCAATGATAGGAACACTGACTGCATTAGCCACCTGATAAACCATACGCAGCGCAATGGGTTTCACCGCCGGACCGGACATTCCTCCTGTTTTGTTTGCAATGGCAAAACACTGGCGATTGATATCTATTTTCATTCCCGTCAATGTATTGATCAACGACAGTACATCAGCACCGCCTGCCTCTGCAGCCTTCGCCATTACTGTGATATCTGTTACATTTGGGCTCAGTTTCATAATAACCGGCTGTTTAGCCTTTGCCTTTACCGCTTTTGTAATCGCTTCCACTGCCTTAGGATCCTGACCAAAAGCAATTCCGCCTTCTTTGACATTTGGACAGGAAATATTAATCTCCAGCATGTCTACCGGCTCATCTGCCAGACGTTCCACCACTTCCAGATAATCTTCTGTCGTTTTTCCACAGACGTTTACAATTACTTTTGTATCATATTTCTGCAAAAAAGGAATATCTCTTTCCACAAACACATCAATACCGGGATTCTGAAGACCAATGGCATTTAACATTCCGCCATGGGTTTCTGCAATACGGGGAGTCGGATTTCCCGGCCACGGCACATTGGCTACTCCTTTTGTCACAACAGCACCCAGCTGATTCAAATCCACAAACTCACTGTATTCTGCTCCCGAACCGAATGTTCCGGATGCCACCATTACCGGATTTTTCAATTCTACACCAGCCAGAGAAACAGATGTTTTTAATTCCATCACAGTTCCACCTCCTCAGCAGCAAATACAGGACCATCTTTACAGATTCTTTTATTGTGTACATGACTGTGAGCATCCACATCCTTGGATTTACATACACATGCCAGACAGGCACCGATACCGCATGCCATTTTTTCTTCCAGAGAAATATAGCATTCTATTCCGTTTTCGGCAGCATAGGCCTTCAACGCCCGAAGCATTGGTGTGGGACCACATGCATAAATAATTTCAGCATCCAGATGATTTTCCCGAATTGCATCCAATACATTTCCTCTCGTTCCACTGCTTCCATCTTCGGTAGCCACATAGACGTTTCCATATTTTTCAAAATCTTCATTTAAGAAGAGCTGATCCCGATATCCCAATACCATCTGTTTTTCACAGTTTAATTGTTTTGCCAGTTCCAGCATTGGCGGGATTCCTATTCCTCCTCCGATCAAAAATGCTTTTTTCTCTTTGAGGGGGAATCCATTTCCCAACGGTCCCATAATTTCTATGGGATCTCCTGACTGATAAGAAGAAAATTCTTTTGTTCCCTCACCAGCTACACGATAAACAATCCGAAGTGCTCCGGCTTCCTTATCAATTTCACAAAGGCTGATCGGTCTGGGCAAAAGCTTGCCGCCGTCTCTTGTATATACGGAAATAAACTGCCCAGGAACCGACTGGCTGGCGATTTCTTCTGCCTGAATCCACATACTGTAGATTCCATCCATCAGCATATCCTGCTTCAGTACCTTACCTGTTAATTTTATCTTTGCCATAAAATTACATTCTCCTCATTATACTAAAAAATACTTCTGATATCCGCAACCATATCTTCTACTGCTGCTCTGGATGCCTCTGCAAAATGTTCTGCTCCGAATTTTGCATATTTTTCCTGTTTATACGCTGCAATGATTCCGCGGGAAGAATTTACAATCGCACCCAAGCCATCTTCATTGAAATAAGGACGCAGAGAATCTGCTGTACCTCCCTGTGCGCCATATCCGGGCACCAGAATATAGGCCTTTGGCATTACCTTTCTTAACGTTTTTCCCATTTCAGGATAAGTTGCGCCAATGACACATCCCACATAGCTATAGGAATCTCCCATATGCTGTTCTCCCCACTGTGCTACCTTTTCTGCTACCAATTCATATAACGGACGTCCATTGATCAATTGATCCTGAAATTCTCCGCTGGATGGATTGGATGTCTTTACTAATATGAAAATCCCCTTATTTTCTTCTTTACAAACCTTAATAAAAGGATCAATGCCGTCAGAACCCAGATAAGGATTTACCGTAGCAAAATCTTCGTCAAAAGCCGCAAGCTTTTTGCTGCCCACCTGAACTTTTCCAAGATGTCCCACAGCATAAGCTGCTGATGTGGATCCGATGTCGCCTCTCTTCACATCTCCAATTACGACCAGACCCTTTTCTTTACAATAATCCACTGTTTTTTTATAAGCGACCATTCCGGGAACTCCAAACTGTTCGTACATAGCCACCTGAGGTTTTACTGCTGGAATCAGATCATAAATATGATCTACAATTTCTTTATTATATTGCCAAATTGCTTCCGCAGCCCCTTCCAAAGTTTCTCCGTGTTCCTCTAATGCCTTATTAACAATATGTTCCGGTACATAAGAAAGCATAGGATCCAGTCCCACAACAACCGGCGCATTTAATTTCTGAATCTTTGCTACTAACTGATTGATCATAATATCCTCCATTCTGGGCGTTTCTATCCCATTGCCAATTCCAAAGTATTTTAATATATCTCACCTGATTTTACAAGCGTATTTTTTTCATATTCCGCATACACTACGTTGTTTTTTATTCAGTGATACTCGTATGCAATTGTTCCGTTCACCAGCGTATATTTTACACGTCCTTTTACTTTATGACCGGCAAAAGGCGTATTATGTCCCTTAGAGCAAAACGTATTCACATCTATTACATATTCTTCCGCCGGATCAATAATTGTAATATCTGCCACTTTACCTTCCTGAAGCGTTCCTCTGTCAATTCCAATTACCTTTGCCGGATTATAGCTCATTTTCTCTGCCATTTGGAGAGGTGTCAGATACCCCTCATTAACCAAATGCGTGATTGTCAATGCTACTGCTGTCTCCGAACCGACAATACCAAATGGTGCATCCGGAATGGATTTTTTCTTTTCATCTGCATGATGAGGCGCATGATCCGTAGAAATGACATCCATAATTCCATCTCTGAGACCTTCTTTTAACGCCTGAACATCCGCTTTGCTTCTAAGCGGCGGATTCATCTTATAATTGGCGTCATCTCCCGGAATTTCATCTTCCGTCATAGCAAAATGATGGGGGCACACTTCAGCAGTAACCGGCAGCCCTTGTTCTTTTGCAACTTTTACCATTAATACACTATCCTTTGTGGAACAATGGCATAAATGCAGGCGACACCCTGCTTCTTTTGCCAGAATAATGTCTCTGGCCACAATAACATCTTCCACAGCATTGGAAATTCCGGCAAAGCCTAATTCTTCTGCTTTCGGCCCGGCGTTCAGGCATCCTTTCCCCACCAGGTCTTTATCTTCACAATGTGCAAGTACCGGTATTCCGGCTTTTGCTGCCTGCTTCATTCCTTCAAAATAAAGAGCGGTATTCATCACGGATTTTCCGTCTTCACTGACTGCAATGGCTCCTGATGCTGCCATCCCTTCAATATCTGCCAATTCTTTTCCTGCCTGTCCCAGAGTAATTGCTCCCACCGGCAAGACATTCACCGCGCCTTCTTTTTCTGCTTTTTCCTTTACCAGCCGTATCATTTGCGGACAATCGGTAGAAGGAGTCGTATTTGGCATCGGGCATACGGTTGTATAACCACCATGAGCAGCTGCCAGCGTACCCGTTTGAATCGTTTCCTTATATTCCTGTCCCGGGTCACGGAGATGAACATGCAAATCAATCAGACCCGGCATCACATAACATCCGGATGCATCGATGACACGATCTGCTTTTATGTCTTCGGATGCATTTACATCGGCAATTTTTCCATCCTTCACCAGAATTGACTTTACTTCATCTGTATGAGTAGAAGGATCCAACACCCTTCCATTCAAAATCAAAATATCCATGATTAACCCTCCATCTGCTCGCTGAATATGCACAGTCATAAATACAATCATCCATCTCTGTGCTTATTCCTACACTTCATTATGTGGCTAGTATACCACAGGCATAAGCCAGGGCGCAAGCATATAAAACCGGTTGAAAAAAGGAAGCTGACGTTTTCCTTTCTTTCCTACGCCAGCTTCCTCTTTACCACTCTTCACTTTGAAAATATCCTTGCCTTTTCCTCTCACTTTCCTGTTTGGATCGTTTCCAGCGCTTCCCTGAAAAAATCATAAAATCCCCGGGGAGCCTCTGTGGCATCGGATACATCCATCACCATATCATACATATACTGTCCGGTTTCCATGTCAAGACTCAGACTATCAATGGGATATCCCTTTACTCGTTTTACATGGGGCACATCCGTAAGAATAAACGGTTTATAAGAAATCTCCTGCCCCTCTTTTTCAAAAATATGATTTTCATCATAAATAAAGCAAATAGAATTTCTATACTGTGCCACAAGACGACCAAACTTTTTTACCAGACCACTATAGTACTCGATCATTTCCTGATCGGTCATATATTTTCCGCTGATCCGTCTGACACGAACTCCCGGCTGCCATTCTTCCGGCAAATTTAAAAAGTAAAGTCCGGTGTCACAAGAAAATACAGGGCATTTCAATACCTTATAATATGAACGTGCCTTTATTCTGGCATTTTCCAAGGGTGTACTTCCGGTTTCTTCTGCCTTCGGCAGTAAAATACCGGTTTCCTGTATCCCCACCAGTTCTAAATCCAATCCTTCCAGGGTTTTTTTCATACCACTCAGCTTTGCCGGGTTACCCGTCCCGTAAACAATTTTCATCTGCTGCTATCCTATCCTTCCTGTATATTCTGCTCTGCCTTCTCTTATCAGTAAGTTATTCTGTTAGAATAGTATAGCATAGGTTTTCCTTTATGTCACTTACAACTTCTTTTTCAGGATAGGCGCTGCCAAAATACCGGTTCTTCTCAACTGATATTCATAACTAAATCCGGTTCCACTCGTGCGCCACGCCTGCGGACCATACCAGGTCAATGTTTCATCGCAACAATGTATTGTTCCAAAGGTGTTCACACGGTTTCCATATTCTGTAATCGAAATGGTATGTGCACCATCCATTTTTCCCAGATTCACTTCATAAGGGGATTTCCATATATGCCCTGCCACTCTTCCGTCCACACTTACTTTTAGAAGAGCTGCACGATATTTAGGAATCTGCAGACGATATTCACCGAATGGTACATCTACCGTACACTCATATGTACAGTTTCCTCCATAAAACGGCATTTTTTGTGCAGTCAAATCAGAAAATCCTATCTTTTCCGGCATAGATACCACACGTGTTTTATTCCCATATACTTCTACGCCAAATTCTCCCAGTAAATAGCACCACTCCACATTGGATTTTCTTGTATAAGGAAGCCGGATTTCCAATTCATTGTAACCCTTTTGAATTCCGGAAAGCTCCATAGTCAGAATACTTTCATCCACATACCATCCTTCCGCTCTTCCTTCTCTTTTTTCTCCATTCCAGATCAATTCTGCCTGATCCAAATCTTCCATGGCAATCCGAATTTTTTCTGTAGCCACATCTGACTCAAAACAAAAACGCAGGCGAATCGTATGGATATCGGACTCTTCCGGATTTTTTTCCGTCCACGGCTGTGCAAATGCTTCCATCTTAAGCGGCCATCCAAGACGTGTACGCAAAATATTATCGATTCGTAAAAGCTCCTCATTATCATGGTACGGTTCTTCATCCAAGGCATACTCTGCCTGATCCAACATCAATACGTTGGGTTCTTCCAAATGGTATTGATCCACACAAGTAAATCGTTTTACCTCTTCCCATTCTTCTGTTTTATTTTCTGTTATTTTTTCTTCTTTTTGTTCTACTTTTTTCAGATAATATAATAAACTGTCTTCTTCATAAAGTTCACATGAAATCTCCGTTTTTCCATCCACAAACCGGCTGTCAACTTTCCTTTGTTTTCCTGTCTGTGTATCCAGGAAGGTTACATCATACATGCCTTTTATTAAAATACGATAGGTTTCACAAATCGGCATATCTGAATTTTTCTCTTTCTTTCCATTCGCAATAAAGAGTACTTTATCTTCTCCAAGAGTACGCATCTGATATAAATAATGATTGCTCTGTACTCCCTTTGGATCTACCATTTCCACCAGACGGTCATCCTCCATCACATGCATCAATTCTGCATAATCAAATGAAATCACTGGCATTTTTTGAAGGATCGGCGGCAGCTCTTTCTTAACGGCATCTATGTATTCCGGTTTTTGTCCCATAAAAATAATTTTTCCACCGTTCTTTGCAAACTGTTCCAGACGTTTTACTGTCGTTTCCCGAATCGTCACAAGACCTGGCACAATAACCGTATCGTAATTCATTTTTCCGGCACCAAACCCCTTCGTTTCTTCTCTTGAATCCTCCAGGGATAATAATAAGGATTCGGATATATAATCAAAATCTATCATGCCGAATAACAGCCACTCCGTCACTTGTTCAAACTGCTGCTCCAGTTTATCCCGCATAACCTTTGTCTGTTCTTCCGGGCCAAAATATAACCAATAACTTTCAATCGGATGTATTACACCTACTTTTACACATGGGTTTCCGCTTTCCAAAGCAGTATTCACTCTGGCAAAATGGTCTTCGATCTGGCAATATTCCCGATACCAGGGTGACTGATAGAAAATAGAAGCAGGATAATCTCTTTTCGCTTCTCCTGCCATAGACATCCAAGACAAATGGTGAACTCTATGGGTAATGCCCAGAGCCGCCTGCCAATCACCCTGCAATTTGTGTCCGCGGAAATCAAAATCCCAGTTTGTCACTCCATATAATTCACTGGTCACTTCCGTACTTCCCATCTGATGCGCAGCACTTTGTGCCTGTTTTGCTGTCGTATATTCTCTCCAATCACACAGCATATCAATTCCGGGAATCTGAAATCCCCGATAATGGCGCATTGCTTCTGATAAGGCTCCTGTCTGAGAAGCAAGTGTAGGCTCTGACATCATATGACCGGTCAGAGCAATATGATGTTTTTTACACCAATTTCCTATGGTATCCGAATACGCCTGAGCAAACCGTTCTGCCAAATGATCATGATAACGGTATCTGGTCACCGAAATCTTCCCTTCCGGCAACTCCCAAAATACTTCCGGAAGATGATCCAGAAAACTTTCCTGATATGTATTTTTGTAGGTATCTTCAAAATCATCGGTGTACGGAATCAAAATATCCCGCTTATCCGTCGCTCTTCCCAATGTCTGCTTATGGGTAAACTGAGGCTCATCGGTAAAAATCGAAGGAATCGTTTTTCCGAATTCATCCCCTACTACTTCATAATATTTTTCATGTGTCACTTCCAAAAAACGTTCAATTGCTTTTTTATCCAATGTATTCACATAGGATTGATTATTAAACCATGGGCTTTGTGGAGACAATTCCAAATATGCATACCAGACATGATTGCCTTCTTCTCCCTGTTTCAGCCTTCTGTAATCTGTCAGATATCCGTTTTTCAGACAAACTTCATAGCGCGCCAAAAGAATTCCATTTCCCTGAACTTTTCCGGCTGCTGAAGATCCTGTCACTTTATTTTTCTCCGTATCCACACGGTCTTCTTGGCAAAACGGTGTAAATACCAAATAGCGCCCCCGATATTTTTCTTCCTTTGTCACCATTCCGCCGCCAAATCCGGATGGCCACCGATCTTCATCATATAAATACACATTCATCTGATCCTGTTTTGCCTTATCCGTAATTTCACGGACAAGCTGCATAAATTCATTCCCCATATATGGTGTATCCAACCCCGTACGGCAATGAATCGTATATCCTCCCAGCCCCATTTCTTTAAAATATTCTGTCTGTTTCATTAACTGGGACGCTGACAATTTTCCATTCCAGGCCCAAAAGGGTGCTCCACGAAATCGAGATGACGGCTGCTCAAATTCGTTTAAATAGTTTTTTTCCATATGCTCCTCCATATTTTCTTAACCTTCTTTTCTTGCATAAATTCCCTTTTTTGTCTATACTAGCTATCATAATACATCCATCATTTTCTCACATATTTGCAAAATGAATTTTGTATTCTGCTTTTTTTATTATCTCACATCCCACTGATTTTTCCATGGAATTTCGATTCATTTTTTGTAATATGGAACGATTATACAATTATTTAACTTATGGAGAACTTACTATGGAAACTTTAATACCTTTCGAATTGATTAATCCAACCGTCCGCTACGTCAATCATGTTCATTTTCCTGAAGAATATACCGTTGCCAAACGGATTTTATATGATCATGAGTTTCTTTATTGTCTGGATGGAGAGGCACGCATGGAATATAAAAATCAAACATTCACGATTCGCCAGGGAGATTTATTTCATTTGGAACCGTTTCTGGATAATCGAATGTATGTGGAAAAGGGGAAAAGCTTTTGTGCCCATTGTGTTCATTTTGATTTCTTGGTTTCAGACCCAAAATGGGACTTTTCAGCTCCCTGGGCCTATTTTATCCATCCCATGACAGATGAAGAGAAACTGCGCCTGAAAGAACTTTCCCAACGTCCGGATCCCATTCCGGAGGGAATCACCATTCCTCCTCTTCTTCATGGGTTGAACCCATCCCTGCTGGCACCGCTGTTTCGTGAATTGTACCGGACTTACGGACGTTCCAGCCGCGGTGACTCTTTACGGTTAAAATCCATTTTTTTACAGATTCTTTCGCAAATTTTTTCCGAATTAGACAGTATAAATGGGGAATCCATTTTTAATCCCATTGCTGATGAAGCTATCTATTATATGAAAGAACATTATTCCGAACCTATCACTGCTGTTTTTCTTGCCAACCATTTTCATCTTTCACCCAAATATTTCGGAAGTCTCTTTAAAAAAAACACCGGTATGACCTTACAGGAAAAGCTTCTCTCCATTCGTATGGAACATGCCAGTCAGCTGCTTATTTACACCACCACTCCCATCGAATCCATTGCTGCCATGGTTGGAATTCCTGACGTATTCTATTTCACAAAACTGTTCAAACGGGAAAAAGGAATCTCTCCCGGTCAATATAGAAAAATGCTGCGATAACATTCCGTATCGCAGCATTTCTTTTTTAATCCAATTCCAATTTTCCTGTATATAACTGATAATAAGTTCCTTTTAATGCCAACAGCTCATTGTGGCTGCCTCGCTCTATGATTCTTCCGTGATCCAATACCATAATGGCATCACTGTTTCGAATGGTAGAGAGACGATGAGCAATTACAAATACGGTACGTCCCTTCATCAAGTTATCCATACCCTGTTGTACAATACTCTCTGTTCTTGTATCAATACTGGATGTCGCCTCATCCAAAATCAATACCGGAGGATCTGCTATGGCAGCTCTCGCAATAGCTAACAGCTGACGCTGGCCCTGAGAAAGTTCTTCCCCGTCTCCGCTCAGCATCGTATCATATCCTTTTGGAAGCATCCGGATAAAGGAATCCGCATGTGCCAATTTAGCAGCAGCATATACCTCTTCTTTGGTAGCATCCAATTTCCCGTATCGAATATTATCCATAATTGTTCCCGTAAACAAATGGGTATCCTGAAGAACAATTCCAAGAGAACGACGTAAATCAGCTTTCTTAATTTTATTGATATTAATACCGTCGTAACGGATTTTTCCGTCCTGAACATCATAAAAACGGTTAATCAAATTCGTAATCGTCGTTTTACCAGCACCTGTTGAACCCACAAAAGCCAGTTTTTGTCCCGGCTTTGCATACAATGTCAAATCATGCAAAACCATGTGATCATCATTGTATCCAAAGGACATGTCATAAAAACGAACATCTCCCTTCAACTCTGTGTATGTTACGGTACCGTCACTCTGATGGGGATGTTTCCATGCCCACATTCCAGTCCGTTCTTTACACTCTACAATGGATCCATCTGCATTTTTCTTTGCATTTACTAAAGTAACATAACCTTCATCCACTTCCGAAGCCTCGTCAATCATATTAAAGATTCTTTCAGCTCCTGCCAAAGCCATGACAACGGAATTAAACTGTTGCGCAACCTGCATGAACGGTTGTGTAAAACTCTTAGTAAACTGCAGATAAGATGCCATAACACCAAGAGTAATTCCTCCAATACCTGAAACAGAAAGAAAACCACCCAATACCGCTGTCAATACAAATTGCAGATTACCGATATTTCCAATTACCGGTCCCATCATATTAGCATACGTATTCGCATTGGATGCACTATGAAAGAGCTGCTCATTTAATTGATCAAACTCTTCTTTTGATTTTCTTTCATGATTGAAAATTTTGACTACACGCTGCCCATTCATCCGTTCTTCCACAAAGCCAGTAATATTTGCAATATCAATCTGCTGACGCACGAAATACTTTCCACTATTTCCTCCGATAACTTTTGCTACGATTACCAGAACAAAAATCATGGCAATGGCAAGTATTGTCAGCAAAGGGCTTAAAAGCATCATGGAAATAAACGTAACCACAATCGTCAGCGCAGACATCAGCATTTGGGGAATTGCCTGGCTGATCATCTGGCGAAGGGTATCCGTATCATTGGTATACAGACTCATGATTGATCCGTTTGTATTTTGATCAAAATAACGGATCGGCAAAGTCTGCATGTGTTCAAACATTTCATCTCTCAATCTGCGAAGAACGCCCTGACCAATGGTAACCATCAGTCTCGTGTACGTAAACGTGGCTATAACACCGCAGAGAAAAATCGTTCCCAAAACAGTCAACGCCTGATACAACTCCGTAAAGTTTGGATCCTGCTGACCAATAAGCGGAATAATAAAGTCATCCAGCAAATAACGAAGGGAAAGGGATACAGATATGGATGCAACTGCACTGACCAAAATACAGATAAATACTGCGATAAATCTTATTTTATATGTACTTGTCACATACCTCAAAAGGCGTTTTGCAGTCTTCAATGCGTTTTTGTCAAGTCTTCGTTTTGCCTGATTCTTATTCATTGTCTGCACCTCCCTTTATCTGTGATTCATATACTTCGCGATAAATAGCATTCGTCTTTAACAATTCTTCTGATGTTCCGATTCCATTGACTTTACCATCTTCCATCACAATAATTACATCTGCATCCTCCACGGAAGAAATTCTCTGAGCGATAATAATCTTAGTCGTATCCGGAATTTCTTCACGGAATGCCTTTCGAATCATAGCATCTGTCTTAGTATCAACAGCACTGGTAGAATCATCCAAAATCAAAACCTTTGGTTTCTTCAACAAAGCTCTGGCAATACAAAGCCTTTGTTTTTGTCCACCGGATACATTGTTTCCGCCTTCTACAATCATGGTATCGTATTTATTCGGAAATTCCTGTATGAAACTATCCGCCTGTGCCAATCGACATACTCTCTGTACCTCTTCATCACTGGCATTTTCATCACCCCAACGAATATTTTCATAAATACTTCCGGTAAAAAGAACATTTTTCTGAAGGACCATGGAAACCTGATCACGAAGTGCCTCCAATTCATACTTACGAACATCCACTCCGCCGATCTTAACGCTTCCTTTTGTCACATCATACAGCCTCGGAATCAGCTGAACCAAAGTGGATTTTGCACTTCCCGTACCACCAATGATTCCCACAATCTGACCGGATTTAATATGCAGATTAATATTTTTTAAAGAAAGATTTCCTCCCTCTCCGGAATAGCTGAAATCTACATTTTCAAAATCTATATCACCGTTTTTCACATTTGTAACAGGATCCTTCGGATCTTCCATTTCCGGAATTTCATTTAAAACTTCTGAAATACGATCCGTAGATGCCTCAGCAATCATAATCATAACAAATACAAAGGACACCATCATCAGAGACATTAAAATCTGAAGCGCATATACAATGACACTGGTCAGCTGTCCGGTTTCCATTGTACCGTATACGATACTTTCCCCGCTGATCAAAACCATAATCAAAACAACTGTATACATGGTAAACTGCATGGTTGGTGAATTCCATGCAACAATCTTTTCTGCTTTTGTAAACAAATTGTATACCAATGTAGATATTCTGTGAAATTTGCTGATTTCATGGTCTTCTCTCACATATGCTTTTACCACACGAGATGCATTGACATTTTCCTGTACCGTATTGTTTAACACATCGTACTGATTAAAAACTTCAATAAAATGGGGATGTGCTTTCTTTGCAATAAAAATCAAAATGCCACCTAAAATCGGAATAGTAATAAGAAGCATCAAAGCAATCTCTGCATTGATTGTCAATGTCATAATCAAAGACAAAATAATCATAATCGGAGCTCTTGCCAGTAAACGGATACTCATCATATATGCCATCTGGACATTTGTAATATCCGTCGTTAATCTTGTTACAAGACTGGATGTAGAGAATTTGTCAATATTTCCAAAAGAAAAATCCTGAATCTTGTAGAAAATATCATGTCTTAAATTCTTTGCATATCCAGCTGCACCTATTGCAGCATAGGTTCCTGCCTTTGCACCAAAGTACAAAGCCAGCATAGCCATTACAACCAAAAGAATTCCCATTTTTACGATATAGCCCATATCGCCCTTTGCAATTCCCACATCAATGATCTTTGCCATCAAAAGAGGAATTAACACTTCCATCAATACCTCCAGAATAACAAAGACGGGAGCCAGAATGGATTCTTTTTTGTATTCACGTATGGATTGAAATAGTTTCTTATTCATCGCTGCCTCCTTTAATATTTTTTTCATGCTTTGTCAAATTTTCCGACATCTGTTTCATAACCCGAAGACAGATTTCATAATCCTTTGGATCAATATTCATAGCCAGAATATCCTCTGTCTCACAGATATTTTCAATTACGTTCTCCCTTATCGCAATTGCTTTCTCTGTCGGAACAATTCGCTTCAGACGGGCATCTTGCGGAACGCTTTCCCTTCGGACAAGACCATTTTTTTCCATCAATTGTAAGATTCCCGTAGCAGTTGATCTGCGTATATCAAATTCTTTTTCAATATCTTTTTGATAAACATCTCCTACCAAAGTAGATAAAAGAATATAGTTCAAAACAGATCTCTGCATAATGGTCAATTCACTGTCATCCCGTTCACATAACATCTTTCTTCTTTTCAACTGATGGGATAAAATATGAATTTGTCTTCCCATATGAGGTTTTTCATTAATATTGTTGTTTTTCTTACGTTCCACTTCTTCCCCTCCATCCCGTTAGTTCGTTTCCTAACTTTTAAAGTATAAAGAAAATATATTTTTTTGTCAACCGGGCTTTTCTTTAAACACATTGAAGTTTCTTCTAAAAAAATCGACATCCTTTTTTTCATAAATTTATATGCATCTTTTGTTTTTTTAATAATTTTTTTTCATTTTTATCCAACTTATCTAGAAAAAAAGAGAGGAAAATCCAAACATACTGTCCAAATTTTCTTCTCTTTTTCCTCACATTTTCTAAACAGATTATTCTGTCACAGTGTTCTCATGTTCTTTCTTGGTTTTAATTCCAAAACAAAAATACAAAACATGAAATACCCAGACTCCCATCAAAATGGCCCTTCCAATTGCCACCGCATCCATACATATAAATCCAATTGCCATTATGCCTGTCACTACAATCATAATACGAATCTTTGTTTTCCAGGTCATTCCGCTGCCTTTCACAAAATCATACAAATGCTTTTTATATAATTTTGTCCCAATAAACCACTCATGTAACTTTTTTGAACTTTTTCCAAAGGAAAACGCTGCCAGCAACAAAAATGGAACCGACGGAAGCAATGGAAGCACGGCACCTACAGCCCCCAAAATCAATCCGAACATTCCAATAGAACACCAAAATAGTTTTTTCATTCATAATCCTCCCGGTTGTTAGTCTTAACTAACAATTACTCTAATCTATTTTGGTTTCCATGTCAAGATGTTCATGGCATTTTTCGGCACAGCTTTGACATAACATCATATACCGCTCCATTATGCTCTTCATCGGTTAATGTGATGATAATATCTCCCATCATCACTTTTGTTTCTCCTTTTGGAATAATTTCTTTTTCTCCTCTTTTGATTGCTACCAAAAGGCAATGTTTCGGCCACTGAATATCTTTAATCATCCGGTTTGCAATTTCCGATTCTTCTGCAACAGCATAATAATCCAATACTTTTTCTCCATTTCCTTTTTCTGTCGGAATCTGGTTCGCTGCCAGTATTCGCTCCAATAAACTTTCATAAATTGGCTCCGCATGCATCATCATGGCCGTAATATAAGAAACAATGGTAATCACCGATAACGATAACATCTGACTTAAAGAACCGGTCAGTTCAAAGATTAAAATAATTCCTGTTAATGGAGCCCGGACGACTGCCGTAAAATATCCGGCCATAGCCAGCAACACAAAATTATTCACATATTCTGCCGGAAGCCCCAAATAATCTTTACATATATAACCAAAAAAACCGCCTATATACGCCCCAAGCACCAGCATGGGGAAAAAGATACCGCCCGGAACCCCTGATCCGAAGCTAATTCCGGAAAACAGAAAACGTAAAAGAAATAAAATCACTATTGTAGATAATACCATCTTTCCATCCGTCAATGTTTCAATCATGGTATGACCGCTTCCCAGTATTTGCGGAACGAAAAGCCCGACTATTCCAGCCAGAAGGAATGGGATCATAGCCTTTTTAATGGGATCTTTCAATCCAGCACGTTTATACGCTGTCTGCGCGGCAAGCGTAAACCAATTATAAAACGCCCCCATCAGACCTAAAAACACACCCAGAATTACCAGCATCCAATAATATTGCGGTGGCAGATTTCCGATAATTTCAAACTGAAAAACCGGTTCCATTCCCAATACAGACGAAGTGATATAATCAGCTGTCACCGATGCCGTCATGGCAGAAACAAAAACAGCAACAGAAAAATTCTTATGTACTTCCTCCATGGCAAACATAACCCCGGCTAACGGAGCATGAAACGCAGCTGCCAATCCGGCACTGGCTCCACATGTTAACAAAAACTTTTCCTCTGTTTTTCCCCGTTTCAAAATTCGTGATACACCTTTACCAGCCATGGCTCCCAACTGAATGGACGGACCTTCCCTTCCCAGTGCCAATCCGGCAAACATTCCCAGAAAACCGCCTGCAAATTTAGCCGGAATGATTCGATGCCATTTCTGATCCAGTTTTCCTGTCATTTCCCCTTCCAATTGGGGAATTCCACTTCCTGAAATCATAGACTCCCATTTCACAAGGCTTCCCGTAATCACTGCCATAACTGCCAGGGCACAGAACCAAAACAAAATCCGCAATGGATTTCCTTTTATCCAGTTCAAAACCTCATTCATCCATATACCGGCATAATTTAAACTGATACGGTACAACAAAACCACCAAACCGGCAAAACCTCCGACAATCAGTCCCTCTCCTATCATGATTACAGGAAATTCGGAAGCTCTCTTAATTGTATCTGATGTACTTTTCTTCACCTTTTCCCCTTTCTTTATCCATCTCTTTTCTTTTCATACATTTATTTAGTATACCGCGATCACTCAGAAAAGTAAATGATCTTTGCCCGGATCAGAAGATTAGCTGATAATATCCATTGTTTTATTGCTATTATCAATGATAAAGTATATGGAAAGAGAAAGAAAGGGAGCGATCATTTTGGCTAAAACAGTAAAAAGAAGCCGGATCATGACAGAAGGCAGTATATGGAAGCATCTGCTGCTTTTTTCGATTCCGCTGTTAATCGGAAACTTGTTTCAACAACTTTACAACACTGTAGACAGTATTGTCGTCGGTAACTTTGTGGGAAAAGAGGCTCTGGCAGCTGTCGGAACCACAGACAATATTATCAACACAATTATCGGCTTTTTCATGGGAATGTCCACAGGTGCCGGTGTTGTTATATCCCATTATTTTGGTGCAAAAAATGATGAAGGTGTTCACAAGGCAGTCCACACCACCATTGCCATCACTTTTATTATGAGTATTTTCTTTTCGATCCTGGGTGTATTAATGGTTCCCACCATGTTGCGTTTTACCAAAACACCTGCTGACGTTATCGAACAATCCTCCATATACCTGCGCATCTATTTTGCCGGAAGTGCCGGACTGATGTTTTATAATATGGGATCCGGAATTCTGCGGGCTGTGGGAGATTCCAAGCGTCCGCTTTATTTTCTTATATTTTCTGCTCTGCTAAATACCATACTTGATATTCTTTTTGTGACAGTCTTCCGTATGGGAGTAGCAGGCGTAGCCATTGCTACCATTACAGCTCAAGGCATTTCTGCAATCCTTGTCATGATCACATTGACAAAAGAACAGGATTCCTACCGTATCGTATGGCGAAAAGTTCGGATCTATAAAAAAATGCTGAAAAAGATTTTTGCTGTCGGATTTCCTGTTGCTTTACAGCAGGCCGTTACATCATTTTCCAATGTTTTCGTCCAATCCTATATTAATAATTTCGGCTCCGCATGTATGGCCGGCTGGTCTTCGTATGGAAAAATTGATAAATTCTGCATGCTCCCCATGCAGACAGTTGCACTTTCCGTCACCACATTTGTAGGACAAAACATCGGATCCGGTAATCTGAAACGTGCTAAAAAGGGAAGCAATGTGGCTCTTGTTATGTCCATTTCCATCAGCGTCCTGATGATGATACCCATCCTCATTTTTGCCCCCAGCCTTGTGAGCTTATTTAATCAGGATCCTGAAGTCGTATCCTACGGAAGCATGTTTTTACGTTTTATGATGCCGTTTTTTGCATTTTGCTGTATCAACCAGGTATATGCCGGAACGCTGCGCGGTGCCGGTAACGCAACAGCACCAACCATCATACTCATGAGCTGCTTTATTGTATTCCGTCAGATTTATTTGTTTATTGCATCTCATTTATTTGGCACAATTAAAGTTGTTGCATTCGGTTATCCGGCCGGATGGCTTATGTGCAGTGCAGTAATGCTGATCTATTATCATTTCAGCCATTGGGAAAAACGCAGTGCTGCCATTAATCAATCCGTAGCATCTTCCGATGAGACAGACGAAACTTAAATTTTCAACCAAAAAGGAACCCGATACCGGGTTCCTTTTGTCTTTTTCTTTATCGAATAAAATTGGTTTTAATTTTGGGTTCCTGATCTGGCATTTCAACACCGGCATTTTTACCGGCTTCTATACAGCGCAGCAACCAAGCCATATTTCTTCCCAATGTTCGCATAATCTGCAGACCTTCCTCATCCTGTTTCACTTCCTCCGGTGTATTTCCATGCACCATAGGCCAATAAGAAGAAGATACGATAGGCATTTGAAAGAAAGAAAAATATTTTGTCAAAACATCCAATGTAGCAGTTGTCCCGGCACGTCTCGCCGATGTGACAGCCGCTGCCGGTTTCATCATCATATCCTTTCCTGCAATTCCGCACAGTTTATCCATAAATGTCACAATTTCACCAGAAGGAGAAGCCCAGTATACGGGGGAACCCACGATTAACGCATCCGCTGTTTTCAATCGATCCGCTACCTCTTTCACTGCTTCCTTTGTGGGATTACCTGCATGCATAATTTCGCTTTCAATTCCATTTTTTTTCAGTTCTTCTGCCACTTCACACAAGGCGGTATAAGTACAACCTTCTTTTCTTGGACTTCCATTCAATAATAAAACTTTCATTTTTCTTCTCCTTTTTCTTTCTCTATACGATATTACCTGTCACTGAAAAGGACACATACACATCCATGGGCTGGAATAAGTGCCTGTATTTCTCCCTTTTCAACTGTTACTTCCTGTCCCCAAATTTCCTTTTCCAACTCTTTTCCAATAACTCCAGCATCCTCCGGATCATATGTAATTTTTTTTCTATCATCGTTGAGATTGAATACAGCCAGGCAATCTCTTCCATCCAGCAAGTGACTGTGCCAAACTACAATCCCATCTTCCCGCATGATTTGTCTGGCTCCTCTTCCATCGCGATGAATCATAAGAAGCTCATCATTTGTTAAAAGGGACAATGTCCATTCATCATTATCCCGCATCTCGCCTCCCATCATCAACGGAGAACGGAACACTCCCCATAAGGTCATCATCGTTTTCTGTTCATCTTTTGTAAAATTAGTCATTCTGTCAGAGAATCCATGTTCACTGGAGCGGATTCCGATGTGCCCCAACGGCAGCATATCACAGTCCGGCCAATGATGTGCGCCCACATGTGGTGCCCATTTTTCGCATCGCTCAA
Source organism: Lachnospiraceae bacterium (assembly GCA_026169045.1). Classification (GTDB taxonomy): domain Bacteria; phylum Bacillota; class Clostridia; order Lachnospirales; family Lachnospiraceae; genus Fimimorpha. The sequence continues at coordinate 26,063 of JAPFDH010000022.1, forward strand.
ACATATCATATAATGCTTCCCAAACATCCCAGAAATCATCGGTCATACGCCACATATTTGCATTTGCCTTCAGATGTTTTTCTTCTTCCAGTACAGCCGGTCCCGGTGAAAGACTCAATACCATATCTCTTCCACACTGATCAATCGCTTTTCGGATCATCTCTATCTCATCTTTATCATCATATGGAGCATGCGGCTTATATTTCATGTTGCAGATATCATCTACTTTTACAAAATCAACTCCCCAGGATGCATATAAATCAAAGATGGAATTGTAATATTCCTGCGCGCCCTTTTGAGTAGAATCCACTCCATACATATCTGTATTCCAGGCACAGATGGAATAGCTCTTTGCCACTTGTCTGGCGGTCACATCCGTTCCATAGATTTTTGTATTCTGGTGAACAGCCTGCCTGGGAATCCCACGCATAATATGAATACCAAACTTCAATCCCATTGCATGTATTTTTTCTGCAATAGGCGCAAATCCTTTTCCCCCTGCCGAGGAAGGAAATCGATTTTCTGCCGGAATCAGTCTGGAGTATTCATCCATACACAAATCTGCAAATTTATGGTATTGTGATCCGTCTGCCGTAGGTTCATACCATTGAATATCACATACAATGTATTCCCACCCATATTTTTTCAAATGTTCTGCCATATATTCGGCATTTCCCAGCAATTCCTCTTCTGTTACGCTGGCTCCATAACAATCCCAGCTGTTCCACCCCATTGGCGGAGTTTTTGCCACCTGAATCATAGTCCTGTTCCTCCTGTATTCTTATTTTGCGGTATCAACATCTTTCTTTGGCTTTTCCCAGACCTTGATTCTGTTTTTTCCTACTTTCAAGTCTTCCAAAGGACCCGCCTTAGGTGTTGCTTTTCTCATCATTCCATTATAATCGGTATCAAAAATAATATCTTCTCCTTGCGGTGTCTCATACGGTGCTTCTACTATTCTTACCATTCCAAGGGTGTCTGTTGTAATAAGTTCCGTTGGAACAGACAGCATCTCCTGGCTTACATTCATTTCCAAATACATGCCATCCTGTTCCTCCTTTAAAACTGCCAATGGATTTTCATGGCTGACATAACAGCAACATTCTTTTTCATACACGCCTGCTCCATAAAGGTACACATTTCCTTTTGCATATACAGGCTGTTTTACTTCCATGAATTGTTCCACATCTCCATTGCCCAATGCAATAACTTTTTGTTCATATTCTTCCAAAGAGGACGGGCTTCCATTATAGCTATTGGTACCGTAGGATCCCTTGGTTTGATCAAACGATGTTCCCCCGACAAATATATTTTGATAAAAGCGATCATCTCCTCCGTACACCACCGTTGTTCCGGCAACTTGAGTGGAATGAGGGAAATGATATGGCGTGGATCGCAGAAGAACATCCTCTCTTCTCATAATTCCCAAACAGAGATTGTGCACATAGGCACCTCCCTGTGCCACATTATCAAAATTATAACTTGAAGCAAAAATATTATTATCCACCAAATATGGGCCATGGGTAACTTCTACCATCAGATCACGGTCATTATCATGATACAGATTTTTGGATACCCTTGTTCCCTGTGCCTGCCAATCCAACCAGGTACCCAATGTACAGTGGTGAATATGATTATCATGAATCTGAACATCAATGGCAGCATGCAGTTTTATACCGGCAATTTCATATCCGAAGAATTCATGTTTTACTGCAATATTATAGATATGATTTCCATAAATCTCACTAAATACCCCGCCCATATGACCCACGATACCATTTTGACCGCAATCATAAATCACATTATTTCTTATGATATGAGAACCGATGGTTTCTTTGCTCCATCCGATTTGAAGTCCGCGGAATACCGCTTCCATCTGATATTGATATCCCGGTTTTCTATGGTGCCTGCTACACAGATTATGACCGGTAGATGCCTCTTTTCCAATACTGATTCCACTGCATTTTGCATCATGAATTCGATTATTCTCGATAATCCATCCTTTACTCCAATGTACGCCCAAAAGACCTGGCTGATCCGCTGTAGGAGGCGTCCAGGGACAAGCCGCCTGTGCCATTTCAAATCCACGCACAGTAATATAATTTCTTCCTGGCTTATCCGGATAAAAACAGCACTTACGCACATTGATTTCAGTCAATTCCTCGTTGGGATCCGCTCCTTGAAAATTGGCATATAAAACAGTATTCTCCTCATCTACTTCACAATACCATTGATATATCGTCTGCTCTGGTTCTAAAATCATCTCTGTATCCTTTGTCCAGGGAGAGCCATATCCCTGGAACCTCTTTACCGGATGCAAAACCTCCTCCAACGAACTTGCTTCATAAAATGACTTTCCGTTCAGATAGACATCTCCTGTATGCAATGCATTGTCTGTTGGTTCAATGAACCAGTCGCCAAACAAAACTTCTTTATATGGATTATATTCCCCAAAAAACGTATTGGGAAGAACACTTTTCCACACAGTTCCCTCTACCCGTTCCCAATTCTGAATCCGCTCTGAACCTTTTATGATAACCTGTTCTCCCGGTGCCGTTTCGAATACAATTCGACTTTTTTGACTGGTTCCGCTGTGTTGCGGTTTCACCCATTCCCGGTAAATTCCCTCATGAACGACCACACAATCTCCCGCCTCAGCCAGCTGTGCCGCTTTCGATATGGTTCGCAACGGTCGTTTCCTGGAACCTTCCCAGCTATCTTTTCCGGTCACTGCCACATGATATGTTCTATTCATTATTCGTCCCTCCTTCTCTATTCTATTTCATAACATAACTATTTTCTCAACAAAAACATACACCATTCCATTTTCTGCATATAAAAAAGCAGCGGAATTTTCCCACTGCTTTCATCATAACATATCTGATCAAAAAAACCATTTCTTTTATTCCATATTTTTTGACTTTTTTTCTGATATATGTTCTACTTTATCACTTTTTCCCTACTTTATACATCCACGGCATTGGGATAAATTCGTTTCATCGTGTCATCATCATAGTGTTTATCCATATACTGCTCCCATCCGCTCTTAGCCGGGATTCCCTTGGAACGCATGTCATAACGAATTAATGCCCCCACGGACATGATCACATTTGCGGCCATAAATACCACTAAAATCCAGGTAACTACTACCCCTATTTTTTTTGGTATCTTTTCAATCACCCAAGCCAGTTTAGGATATAATAATTTAATCCACACTACGGCTGCTATTCCCCAGAAAAAGCAATACAAAAGATTAATTCTGCCCCCTAAATTAAACGGAATTCCACTATAATCCCAAAACACTTTTCCAAATACAATTTCTGTAAAAACACTGCATATGTATTCATACGCTCCGCCCAACAATGTTCCCACAAAAAAAATGTGACGGTCCGGCTTATCTTTATCTTTGTACATCAAGGCGGTTGCTATTGCAATTGCCAGTCCCCAGACAATACTAAACGGGCCCCACACCAAACTGCTTCGGCTCATCCAGACTCCAGCTGTCAAACGACAAAATATGGTCTCCACAATATCCCCCAAAAAGGCCCCTATCAAAAATAGCCAAAATAATTTATAAAATCCGCAACCTTCTGCAAATTTTCCCTCTTTTTCCACTGCTTCCGGCTTTTCTGCTACCACCGGGTAAGCTTTTACCATACGACGGCTGACATGTTCTACAATCCAGTTTTCAAATCGATATGTGACTCCTCCCAGTTTTCTGTGAAATCTCCACATTCTGGGCATTTCATGCTGTCTCCTGGAAACAGCAATACCAGATGCCAGAAAATCCAGTACAGTTATTCCTATAAGACACCACAAAATAATCTGTACAACTACTCCCGGGAAAAAATGATAGATTCGTATCAAAAAGGGAGTAACATATTTCATGCCCAGCACACCTAAAACTCCCCAAAGAACACTGAAAGAAAAACAAATATAACCATCAAAATTCCATTTCTTATGGGAATAATCCCACCATTTCTTATGATTTGTTTTTTCCAATGCCTTGCCAGCGAACCACTCCGTCACCGTAGCAATCACAGCGCATCCAAGAAATAATGCCGGAAGATTTCCCAGCAGTTCCCACAAAAACACACTCATTCCCACCGCTGCAATTCCATAAACCAAACAGACGGGTCCGGTCACAAATCCACGATTTATGAACTGTTTTCGATGAACCGTCCCTACAACGGTTTCCAGAATCCATCCGATAAAGGAATATGCAAAAAAAATCCACATCAGTTCAAAAAATGTATAATTCATCGCATTGCCCCACTTTCTTTATAAAAATAACAGCAGAGTACTTATCCATATTATTATATACAAAGTGCCCTGCCATATGGATACACTTGATACAATATATTTCTTAAGACTCTGCTATCATAATATAAAAGAAAGATTTCGTCCACCACGTTTCTTTCTAAAATTTTTGAAAACTTTTTCTATATCACAACCCTACTATTTTTCATACAAAAAACGTTCCGGCAGTGTAATATGAAATCCTTTTTCCAAATCTCTAAAATTTTGCGGTGTAATTGTCTGCAGTTTATTTGGTGTCATCGCCAATACTTTATTTAAAATTTCTGCTGATTTTTCCACTGTATGCATCAGTCCGAATGTTAAATCAAAATTTTCCCCTGAGCAAAACATTCCATGATGAGCCCAAATAGCAACATCATATTTTTCCATCAGCTTGCTTGTGGCGATAGCAATTTCTTCTCCTCCCGGAACCATCCAAGGAAGAACTCCCACCCCATCCGGAAATACTACCGGACACTCAGTTGCCATCTCCCACAGTTCTCTCGTAAATACTTCGTCATTCAGTGGCAATACAAATGTCAATGCAATCACATTGGTTGTATGTGCATGATAAATCACACGATGCTTTCCATTTGTCACTCGTTTTTTCACCTCATGATTCATCAAATGTGCTGGTAACTCACTGGTGGGTCTGCCACCTTCCACAAGCCCCCAACGGATTCGGTAGTTTTCTCCTTTATCGTCTAATTCAATAATCGCAATACATACCTCCGGATCCACAATAATATTTCTAAAATACTTTCCACTTCCCGTTACCAGAAAAAACTCTCCTGCTAATCCTGGTACATGGGCTCCGATCGGCTGCCACTCTCCCGGTGAATTTAATCTCGGACGTATACTTTCTACTTCACTCTCCATCAAACGATAGGATAAATTTCCACCATTTCTTTCATGCCATCCCTGATGATATCCGTCATCCGCCATCTTAATAAAACCTTTTACAAATTTTGATTCCAAAATTCTCATATCGTTTCCTCCTTATCCCATAAAATGATCTCTCGGAATCTTTAAGCCAATAAATATAAGGCTTTCAGATTCCTTTTTTATTAAAATCCCCCACTTTTTTGTCAAAAACCACTTGACAAATCGCTCAAAATTTGCGGCGAAGCCGATTGAATGTATTTTA
>JAPFDH010000041.1 GCA_026169045.1 Lachnospiraceae bacterium
ATATCCTCCTGTAATGAAACCAGCATCACAGGATAAAGGATACAGGAAAAAACTGTAAAAGTAAAATCCACTCCGGAGATTGTAAAATTAATTTCCACTGTAACAGGAGAAGGGGGTGGAACTTAGTTTTGCAATTTAGATATTTGGAAAGAATGAAACGATAAAACGGATTAAATTGCCAGCCAATGCATCTGGCATTGAAGCTTCTCAGTTTTATGCCTTATTTGCATTGGAGTCATTGGAAATTTCTAGTAATAGTTTGGAATATGAAACAAGAGATGGAGTCTTGTTTAAAAAGAATTATGATGAAAAGTGGACGTTGGTATATTATCCGATTGGAAAAAATTTAGTTTCGTATACCGTTCCTGATGATGTTACAGAATTGGGGCAAGCTTCATTTGCCAGAGCGATGAAGAGTGGAGTGGAAGAAAATCCGGTTAGAAACTTAAAATTTATCACCATTCCGGCAACAGTAGAAAGATTAGATTGGTGTTTATCAGCAGTAGGAAATTATACAAGCTTTCCGGAAATGACTTTGCGGGGATATTTGAATTCAGCAGCCTATGAATATTGGGAAAAGAATTTTTCTCTGAGTACCGATATTCATTGGGAAACAATCGGGGAAGAGGATCCATATACTGCTTTCATCTTGGGACGTGATAATAATAGTTTTTGTCATTTTAGCGATCTGGATCCGAAAAGTGGATTTTATGGGGTGAATAAATATTGGATAGATGAGAAGGATTATGAGACATTATTTAATCATGAGATGAATGATGGAACTAGAGATTATGTTAGAGAACTGATTAACGGGGAAAATAAATGGTCTGGTTCGTGTTATGGAATCGCAACAGTTCTTGGTTTAGTTTATAATGAGAATATAGACATATCAGAGATTTCAGAACTTGGTGCTCCTACGATTTATACTATGTTGAAACCTTGCGAAGATTTGGATTATCTTTCTACTATCAATTATTATCAATTGATGCAGCATATTTATAGTCCACGGGATTATGGGACATCGATTGTTGAAGCTAATTTAAGGGATATTTTGTATAATAACATTTATGAGCTGATACAGGGAAATTTGGGAGCTTCTCAAGAAAAAGATATTCAAGAATTATTTTATGTGATGCTGGAAAATCTTCAAGAACGGCAAAGCGTTTTATTATTAGTTCCGGGACATACTGTTATGGTAACAGGATATGATAAAACAGAATCTGGTTATTCTTTTCAAGTATACGATGAAAATAGTGTGAAAAGCGATACTCCAGAAGGAGTTTTTTATGAGTTGAAAACGAATCATGATTTTACCACATTTGAATGTGAAGAACTGGGGATTAATACGGATCATTATGGAGAAGTAATTGTTATGGTTCCTTCTGAAGTGGATCAGAAAGATATGATGGAACCGCAAGACGGGGAACTAGCTAAGATTATTACGTACTTATCAGATCCTTTTGAACTTGTAGATAGTACAGGAAAAGTGTTAAAAAATATGGTGGATGATATTGAGAATACCATGGAAATTGAAGATATACAGCTGAACAGTGAGACTCTTGAAAATGAGAACGGAGAAAAAACAATCTCGTCTGAGTGTATGTTTACTGTCGCAGATGGCGAATCCTATGAATGGACTCCATCGGGAGAGGATACCGATGTCATAATATATAATAGTCAGGGATATCTTTCTCTTCATGGAACCAATATTATATCAGCCAACATTACTCCCGGAGAAGGAATTTCTATGAAAGGCGGAGAAAATTGTTCATTTACAATCGTGATTGATACGGATGAGATAGTGGCAGAGAATGAGACGGGCCTTGTCGAAATATCAGGAACGATTACCAATGGAATAGTTGAGATTCAGACTTCCGGTGAAATAGTGACAGTAACAGCGGATAAAGATATCGACGATTTGATTCTGAATTCGTACATAAAGAATCAGACTCGTTTGCTGGATACAGAGGACATGTTGGAAGGAGGAAATAAATTAGAGATTCATGCAACTGATTTTTCTGATGGTAATCCAGGTCCAGAAGAATCAGAACCATCAGATCCGGAAGAATCAAGTGCGGAAATTCCAAGTACAGAAGAATCAAGTCCGGAAGAATCAAGTGCGGAAATCCCAAGTACAGGAGAATCAAGTCCGGAAGAATCAAGTCTGGAAGAATCAAGCGTTGAAGAATCGAGTGTGGAAGTATCCAGTGATGGAACACAGAATTCTGAATCGATAATGGAAACTGATGAAAATGAAGGGAAAGAAACCGATGCTGATGAGCAAGCACCTGGAACAGGGGATAGGTATAGAAGTGGATATTTTGTAATTACCTTTTTGCTTTCCGCAATTGCAATAGGAATTATTATGAAGTTAAGAAAAAGAAAAATGAAAGAATAGTTTAGTAGTTGATTATATCACTGCTATATAATGAAATGGTTCCTTTCTAAGCAGAGGAAAAATAATCTTTGGCTGCTTAGAGAGGAACATTTTTTATAGAAAATAGCAATTCGCTATTTGTGGGGTGTACGATTTTGGAAAAAATCGGTATTATATTCTCCGAAAGGAGCGGTGATTTATGGATAATAAAAAAATCGGTGCATTCATTGCCAAAAATCGTAAGAAAAAAGGACTGACACAAGAACAATTAGGCGAGAAATTAGGGGTGAGTAATAAGACTATTTCACGATGGGAAAATGGAAATTATATGCCGGATCTGTCTTTGCTTCAACCATTGAGCAGGGAGTTGGGAATATCATTGAATGAATTATTGACAGGGGAGGAAATAAAAGAAGAAAAACGGATTGCATGTTCGGAACAAAATCTTGCAGATACCATTGATTATAGTGCGGAGAAAATCAAAAATGAACATAGGAAGATTTCCATATTGATTATAGTGGCAGGTATGTTCATGTGTTTTGGGTCTTTCAGTGCTTTGTCATATGAAAGCAGCTGGAGTCAACTATTTTCTGTCGTAGGAGTTTTGTTCCTTATAGCAGGTGTATTCAGGGAGTTAAGTTTTCTTTCCCTGTTTAAAAGAATATGGATAGCAGTTCTCTCTTTTTTATTGATTATGGGTATTTTTTTCATCGGTGATTATCTGGGAGTATGTGAAGACAGGAGGCCTCCCATGTATCGATATATGACGAGGACAAAAGAAACGGAATCGAAAATTATAGAGTACTGCAATTTATTTTATCATGTGTTTCAAATCAATGCAGATACGCCGAATGAGTACTTTATAATTGATGCCCATAAAGAATATAGTATAGATACAGTTCCGGTCACTCCGTTTAACAGAGACAAAAGCGGAATCGAAAATATTGTACAATATCAGAATCCCTATGTCGGAAATAACAGCAATACCGGGAATTTATTTAATTCTTTGCCGCTTTCTGAACATGGTTTTGTGTTTGAAATCGATTCTGAAAATTGTGGTTTGACCATTGATTATCATTTTACAGATTGGTATAACAATGAAAATCTTTATACAGAAAAAGCTTTGCTTTACAATGCAGTTACTGCGTTTGTATTAATCGAAAATCTGGAATCTATCAAATTTAATTTCAGTGGAAGTGCTTATGAGATTACAAGAGAAAAAATAGAAGGCAATTATCCGAATTATGGAAATATTATCGCAGATGATGTCATCGATCAGAATGAATTTAATACATATGTGGAACAAAAAATGAATGATGAAGATTTTGTCACGGAGATGTTTGGCCTTTTTGAAAAAGTATGAGCGTAAGATTGGGGTTTATTGATCAGGTGGATGGAAAGTTGTGGTAGTTGGTAATGAAATTATTTACCAGTAACCTTTCAATAGGTATGAGGGTAGCCGGTTGTGTGAAGTTGACTTGTTTGTTATAATATAAAGTTAAGATAAAAAACTGGAAGAATTGGGGGAATAAAATTGAACAGACAATGGATAAACAGAATCGGCATTTACCTTTTAGGTCTTTTGATCCTTGCATTAGGACTTTCCTTGAATACAAAAGCAGGGCTTGGCGTATCCGCGATTATTTCTGTATCCTATAGTATATCGTTGGTAATGGGATTTAATTTCGGAAATACGACTCTTGGATTATACACTTTTTTTGTTTTACTAGAAATGATCCTTCATTTTATCAAAATAAGAAAATATACAGAGAAAAATAATGAGGCGATAGGACATTTAAGAAAAAAAGATTTCAAACTCGTTTTTCTTATGGATCTTTTGCAGCTACCGCTCAGTCTTGTTTTTACCAGATTTTTAAATGTGTTTTCTGTTGTTCTTCCAGACTATTCGCAGTTTGGAGAACCAGGTCCGGTACGTTTCACTGTTCAGATGCTGGCATTATTAATTGCAATTATTTGTACCGGTATTGGTGCAGCGATGTCGCTTAATATGAGAATCATTCCGAATCCGGGAGATGGAATCGTGCAGGCCATAGCTGACTGTATTCAAAAGGGAGTAGGCTTTACAAAAAACTGTTTTGATGTAGTAAATATTATTATAAGTACAATGATTGGGTTGATATGTGTGGGGCACTTAGCCGGGGTCGGCATAGGTACGGTATTTGCTGTAATCGGAGTGGGACGTGTAATCGCCATCTTTAATCGTTTCTTTTATAAGAGAATGATCCAATGTGCGGGTCTGGATGAAAGGTAAAGAAATGTCCCCATTATTAATAAATATTTTATGATCATTGTAAAAACGAAAGAGAAAAATGATTCCACAACTTATGTCAGGAATGAAAGAAAAGAGATTTTTGGGTTAAAATATGGTTTGTAGAGGATGTCTTTATGAGAGGAGAAACTTTCCAAAGACATCCTTTTTTGTATATGTTCATGACTCAAAATAAGGTTGAATGAAAAAACGTTCACCGGCAACAGTTCACAATTTTTTCACAAAAAATTAGCACTCACCTATTGACAGTGCTAATAATAAGTGTTATAGTACAACTAGAACAAAGGAAGAGAAAAAGATTTTAAAGTTCCTTTGTTACAAAGAACAATAACACCTCGGGTTTCTCCGATCGTGCGAACGCAGTAAATGTCTTTTTTAGAAAGGAGATATGACTTATGTTGATGCCTAGTATTTTTGGAGAGAGTTTATTGGATGACTTTTTCAGATTCCCATTTGACAGTTATGAAAGAAACGGATATATGAATACCGATATTAAAGATACCGATCAGGGATATGAATTGACGATGAATATGCCTGGTGTGAAGAAGGAAGATGTAAAAGCAGAATTAAAAGACGGGTATTTGACGATTCAGGCGAGCACCAGTCAGAATAAAGATGAAAAAGATAAAGAAGGAAAATATATCCGTAAAGAACGGTACAGCGGAACATTTAGCCGTAGCTTTTATGTAGGTGAAAATGTAAATCAGGAAGATATTAAAGCAAAATTTGAAGATGGAACGCTGAAACTTCTTGTTCCTAAGAAAGAAGAAAAGCCAAATGTAGAAGAGAAAAAATACATTGCAATTGAAGGCTGATATCACACAGGAAGGCGTAAGCCTTCCTGTAAAAAAGATGAAAATAGAAAACAAGAAGAACAGAAATGGATTCAGTACAACCGTTTTGGTGTGAAATAAAATAAGACCGTGCAGTGCCCGGTAGATACATCAAGAGAGAAAGAATCCGGGGATGTTCTTTTCAATATAGATAGTTTGTGATAGTAAGGAGGAATGACTTATGTTAAGACCTAGTATTTTTGGAGAAAATTTGTTTGATGACTGGTTCGATGGATGGGATCGTTTTCCTTTTTTCAATGATAGAGAAGAAAAGAAAATGGAGAGAAAATTATACGGTCATAGGGCAAAAAATCTAATGAAAACGGATATCCAGGATAAAGGGGATACATATGAATTGGCGGTTGAATTGCCTGGATTTAAGAAAGACGAAGTCAAAGTATCCTTGGAGGATGGATATTTGGTTATTCGTGCTCAAAAGAATATCGAAAAGAAAGAAAATGAGAAAGCATCCGAAAGATATATTCGAAGAGAACGGTATCAGGGTGCTTGTGAGAGAAGTTTCTATGTGGGAGAAGACATAAAGGAAGAAGATGTGAAAGGTGAATTTAAACATGGACTTCTGACTGTGATTATTCCAAAGGAAGAGAAAAAACCTGCTGTAGAAACGAAAAAATACATTGAGATTCAGTAAAAAAGATAATTATTATAATGAGAAAATTTTAGTAGATAAAAAATGGATAGGAGCTGTCCGCAGAAAGCGGATGGCTCTTTTTTTGCGCGTAGACAACGAGCCGTGGGCGGACAATGGGATGTTAGTCAAAATCGGTTAAGAAAATCAAAAAAGTATAATAGATTTGCAAGAAAATGGCAGGTATAATGGAAGATATTCCATTGTAACAGAAACGGGATTTGGTACAATAAGTAATAATATAAAATGTAAAGACCTGTTTTCAGGCAGAATGGAGAAACGATGAAAAACGAACTAACAACTTACAGGGATGAGGGAACGGGATATGAAATTCGACAGTACACCATGGGACCGGAAAAAAATACTAAGTTATATTTTACGACGGAAAATTTTACGGTAGATGATCAATACTTCTTTTTTAATAAAGAGGTGGGAGAAAAGAAAAATGAACTTTATCGGGCTCATGTGGAAAGTGGAGACTATGAATTGATGGCAGATTCCTCTTATACCGGATTTGCTATGGATCGATTTGAAAATTATGGTGTAATGACGAAGGGAGATATTGTCTGCCGTTTGGATTGCGATGATAAGACGATCACAGAAATTGGTGAATTGCCAAAAGGAGGTCGTATAACCGGTCATTTAACAACCAGTAAGGATGGTACAATTGTATGCAGCTATAAATTGGCCAATTGTATTTATTCTTTAGTGGTTATGGATCCAGTGACAGGAAAGAGTGAAGTTGTATATCGAAGTGATTATACACTGGGACACACGCAGGTTTGTCCTACGGATTCTGACACCATTTTTTTCATTCATGAGACCGGTGGGGATGCTTTGCAGAGAATGTGGATGTTTGATCGCAAATCAGGTATGGCACGGCCATATTACGTGGAACAAGAAGGAGAATGGATTACGCATGAAGTGTGGACTGCGGATGGAGAAAATATGATTTTTATGAAACTGCCGCATCATGTAATGATGGGAAATAAGGATGGACATCAATTTGTGCCGGTAGCTTATGGAGAACAGTTATTGCATCCTGGGGTATCCAGGGATAAAAAGTGGTTTTGTGCAGACCGGATCAGCTATTGGGGAAATGAGAGCCCCAATCAGGTGTATTTGATCAATGGACAAACAGGAAAGATGAAAGTATTGGCAAACACCGGGACGCCAAAGGATGGTGGTCATCATCTTCATCCATCGTTTAATCGAAAAGGAGATAAACTTTTATTTAACCGTCCTACAGAAGGAAACAATGCACAGGTGTGCCTGATTGATTTAAAACAAGTGGAACGTCCATAAATAAAAATATATTCGGAGGTGCGTTATGATTTTTTTTGATGAGCAGAATCAGTTGTTTCATATGACAACACCACATACCAGTTATATTGTCGGGATTGAAAAAGGAAAATATCTGACCCATTTGTATTGGGGAAAAAAGTTGGCTTCCATGTGTCCGGAAAATGCATATTGTTCCAATAATCTGAGTTTTTCACCGAATCCTGACAGAGAGGATAAATCCTATTCTCTGGATACAATGCCACAGGAATATCCGGCTTCTTACATGTCTGATTTTAGAAGTCCGGCCTATGAGGTGCAGCGGCAGGATGGTTGTCTGGCAGGAGAATTTCTGTTTGAGCGATATGAAATTTTAAGAGGAAAACCAACATTGTGCGGCCTTCCGGCTACATATGTGGAGGATGATTCAGAGGCACAGACTCTTTTGATTTATGGAAAAGACGGAGTCAGTGGTTTGGATGTGATACTCTCTTATACGGCATTTGCCGGGCTGGATGTTATAGCCAGAAATGTGCGCTTTTCCAATCATTCCGGAAAGACGGTTACCTTAAACCGGGCATTGTCAGTTAATGTTGATTTTCCGGCAGGCAGATATGATCTTTTGACATTGCCGGGAGCATGGGCAAGAGAACGTCATGTGGAGAGAAAACCGCTTCGTGCAGGATATTCGGCGATTGGAAGCCGAAGGGGGGCCAGCAGTCACCAACAGAATCCGTTTATGGCACTGATGGAAGCCGATGCCACAGAAGACTATGGAAATGTTTACGGGTTCAGTCTGGTCTATAGCGGGAACTTTTTGGCTGGAGCAGAGATGGATCCCTGTGGAGGGGTTCGTGTCCAGATGGGAATTCATCCGGATCTGTTCTCCTGGCAGTTGTTGAATGGGGAATCTTTCCAGACACCGGAGACAGTGTTGGTATTTTCCGGAAACGGGCTCGGCGAAATGTCTCGTACTTATCATAAATTATATCGAACGAGGTTGTGCCGTGGAAAATATAGAGATCAAAACAGACCAATTTTAGTGAACAATTGGGAAGCTACTTATTTTGATTTTGATGAGGAGAAAATTTTACGGATTGCAGATGAAGCCAAAGATTTGGGAATCGAATTGTTTGTTCTTGATGATGGATGGTTTGGCAAAAGAGATGATGATACGACTTCTCTGGGAGATTGGAAAGAATACGGGAAAAAATTGCCGAACGGACTGAAGGGGCTGGCAGAAAAAGTGCAGGAGAGAGGCCTTAAGTTTGGCTTATGGTTTGAACCGGAGATGATTTCCGTGGATAGTGATTTGTATCGGGCTCATCCGGACTGGGCAATACAAATCCCCGGAAGAGTGCCGAATGAGGGAAGAAATCAGTTGATCTTAGATTTCTCTAGAAAGGAAGTCTGCGATTATATTATTGAGACCGTTCATAATGTGTTGGCACATGCGCCGATTTCCTATGTGAAGTGGGACATGAACCGACATATGACAGAATATTATACTCCTATGTTGGAAGCAGAACGTCAGAAAGAAATGGGGCATCGTTATATATTGGGATTGTATCGTGTTTTAGAGGCGATTACATCGACTCACCCGGACATTCTGTTTGAAAGTTGTTCCGGAGGAGGGGGACGTTTCGACCCTGGTATGTTATATTATATGCCTCAAACATGGACCAGTGATGACACGGATGCAGTGGAGCGTTTATACATTCAATATGGTACAAGCATGGTATACCCGGTTTCATCCATGGGAGCACATGTGTCGGCGGTTCCAAATCATCAGACAGGTAGAATTACACCTCTGGCTATGCGGGCGGATGTAGCTATGAGTGGAAATTTTGGTTATGAGCTGGATCTGACAAAATTTACGGAGGAAGAAAAGGAAGAAGTAAAGAAGCAAGTGGCGACCTATAAAGAATTAAGAGAGTTTGTCCCCAAGGCTGATTTATATCGTTTGAAAAATCCATTTGAAGGTGATGATGCGTCCTTTTTGTTTTTGTCTCAGGATAAAAAACAATTTTTCCTGACTTATTTCCAGATTAAGGGGGAGGTCTCCTATAATTATCGTCATTTAAAATTGAAAGGGCTGGAAGAAGAAGCCTACTATCGCTGTGAAGAGACCGGAAAGGTATACAGTGGGGCAGAGTTAATGTATGTGGGATTGATGGTGAAAAAGAATGAAGAATGTTGTGGATTCCGGGATTATTTTAGCCGGACCTGGAGGTTTACAAGAATAGCATAACGTTTGGTTTGATGTAGAAGGGAGCATGGAATGGAGAGACGTCTGAGAGACGTGCTGGAAGGAAAGGGAGAAAACTATATTCTGCCATTTTTCTGGCAGCATGGAGATTCGAGAGAGCGTTTAGAAGAAGGAATGGATAAAATTTTTGCCTGTGGGATTCGTGCGGTTTGCGTAGAGTCCCGTCCACATCCTGATTTTGTGGGAGAAGGATGGTGGAGAGACATGGATATTATCATGGAAAAGGCGAAAGAACTGGGGATGCGGGTATGGGTTTTGGATGATGCCCATTTCCCCAGCGGATATTGTAACGGACGTATCGGATCCGATTCTTTGTATCGAAAAAAATATCTTACCCGTTATAGTGTGGATGTGATTGGTCCTATGCAGGATACATCATTTCTGGTGAAGTTGGAAGAAAATGAGCATTTTGTGGGAGCAGTGGCTGCCAAACGGGATCGAAACAATAAGCAATTTATGGGAGATGTTCTGGATATTTCCGATAGGAGACGCGGGGATTTTTTGGAATGGGATGTGCCGGAAGGATTTTGGTGTGTCACAATCATTAAAATTACAGATAAAGGAACGGGAAGACCGGGGTATATCAATTCAATCGATCGGGATTCAGTTCGATTTTTCTTGGATACGGTCTACGAGCCCCATTATGAACGGTATAAAGAAGAGTTTGGAAAGACGTTCGCCGGATTTTTTTCTGATGAACCGGAGATTGGAAATACTTGTGGTGAGTATGGTCATAATGCGTATATCGGTCAGCCTACCATGAATCTGCCCTGGAGTGATCACCTGGAAGGAATGCTGCGGGAGCGATGGGAAGATGAATTTTGTATAAACCTTATGGCACTTTGGCAGACCCTGGATACCGTGGATGGTGGGAAAAATAAAACCGGAGAACTGCGGGCAGAATTTATGGATTATGTTACACAACTTTACGGTGTCAATTTTTGCGGGCAGATTGGAGAATGGTGTCGTGTCCATGGTGTAGAGTATATTGGCCATGTGATTGAAGATGGGGGAAGCCACGCGAGACTTGGGCTTGGAACCGGACATTATTTCCGTGCTCTTTGGGGACAGGATATGGCGGGGATTGATGTGGTTTTACAGCAGATACGTCCGCAGCTGGATGATACGGCATTTTATCGGATCGGTGGAAAAGAGTTTTATTATGGAGAGTTTTACCATTATGGATTGGCAAAAATGGGAACATCGCTGGGCCATATAGACCCTAAGAAAAAGGGACGAACCATATGTGAAATTTTTGGGGCATATGGATGGACAGAAGGAGTAAAATTTATGAAATGGCTGACGGATCATATGTTGGTCCGCGGTGTCAATTATTATGTTCCCCATGCGTTTACTATGAAAGATTTTCCGGATCCGGATTGCCCGCCTCATTTTTATGCCAGGGGAATGAATCCACAATACCCTTATTTCCAGAAATTAATGCAATATTTAAATCGTGTCTGCCATCTGATTAGCGGCGGGGTTCATCGATCCTGTGTTGCTGTTTTGTATACGGCAGAGCTGGAATGGATGGACAGAACGGTGATGCAATTTGAGTCTGTGGGACGGATATTGGCACAGAATCAGGTGGATTATGAAGTTCTTCCTGTGGATATTTTGGTTGCACTTTGTCCTAATGGTGGAAAACTTCCTTTCGGTGCTCCTGTATATGATGAAGATGCGTATGTGGGAAGAGAGGAAGCAAGTGCCCTGATTTTGCCGGAATGCAAGTGTATTCCAAGAAAACTGGCTGCCTGGTGTCAGCAGGCCATAAAAAATGGATTTCCTATTGTGAGTATCCATTCGCTTCCAAAGATTTTGGAAGAAAATGGAGATTTAAATGAATGGGAAGCATATCGGCCGGATGTGGTGGAACTGGATGCGTTGGGAAGCAGAATGAATACAGCAGCAGAAATTCATCTTTCTTCTTTTGAACCATATCTTCGTTATTATCATTATGTTCATAAAGACGGGGAATATTATCTGTTCTTTAATGAATCGGTGACGGAAACGGTGGATACGACGGTTCTTTTACCGGTAGATCCTGGAACATGCATCATAGAATATGATGCATGGCAAAATTGTCTAAAATCTGTGAATGTGGTCGAGAAGGTAAGAGGAGAAACCGATCGGAAAGCTCATACAGGAAGAGGTATTGGTTTATCGCTATCCCCTTATGAAATGAAAATTATCTGTGTCGGAAGTGGGATGGCAAGATCGAATGAGGCAGATAAGACAATATTTAAGGAAGAAAAGCACATATCTCTGGATCGCCCTTGGAAATTGTCTTTAAAAAAAGCAGGAGAAGATCGATTTATTTATGAAAGAGATTTGTTCCTGCTGAAGAATATTACATCTTTCGGCTTTTTGCCGGACTTCTCCGGAACTATGAAATATGAGACGACGGTGGATCTGTCTTGGAATGCGGACACACTTATGGGGATTTTAGACTTGGGAAGGGTGTATGAAACAGCAGAGGTTTGGGTAAATGGTCTTTGTGTAGGATGCAGGATTACACCACCGTATCGATTTGAAATAGGAAATGTGTGGAAAAAAGGGAAAAATACAATCACGGTTGTGGTTACCAATACGTTGGTGCATCAGCAAAAAGATACTATGTCTGTTACAATGCCGGTAGAGCCATCGGGGCTTTTGGGACCGGTGCACCTTACAATAGGAACGATGGAGAATTAGCCCAATTTTTCTTGGTATCAGGGAAAACAGGCGGAAGGGAGAGGCTATGTATTATACCAGTTTGGAGTATTTTCAAAAAAAGTATGATTCTTGTGAGAGAAAATATGCATTTTGTGCTGCTACCAAGGAAGAACATCAGATATGGCGAAAAGCAGCGGCACTTAAGCTGCAGGAGATTTCAGGGATTGACCGATGCCTGAAAACCGATGCAAAAGCAGAGTGTATAAAAACGGAAAATTCGGATGGACGGAAAAAAGAATATTGGATTATGCAGACAGAACCGGATGTGTGGATGCCATTTTACCGTCTTTACAAAGAAGAAATTGAGAATAGGAAACGTCCTGTGTTACTGTTCCCCCATGGACATGGCGGAGGAAAAGAAACGACTGTGGATACGGCATTTGCCAAAGAGATGGCAGATGCAGGGTGGTATATTCTTTGTCCGGATGAACGGGGAAGCGGTGAGAGAAGGGAATTTCCGCAACAGGCAGAAAACGAGGAAATGCGGCGGGGAAATTCTCATAGGGAGCTTTTACAGCTTGCCATAGGATTTGGTCAATCCGTGATTGGATTGGCTGTATGGGATCTGATGCGTCTGATTGATTTGGCAGAATCCTGGGAGGATGTGGACAGTGAAAGAATTGCCTGTGCTGGTATGTCGGGGGGCGGACAGCAAACATTGTGGCTTGCCGCCATTGATGAGCGGGTAAAAGCAGCGATTACAAGCGGATATTTTTATGGAATGAGAGATTCTCTGGTATCTTTGCCTCAAAATTGTGCCTGCAATTTTGTGCCTCATATTTGGGAAACCATGGATATGGGGGATATGGGTGCTATGATTGCACCCAGAGGATTGTTTATTGAGAGTGGTGAAAAGGATCCCTTGGAAGGTGCTCGCGGCCTTGAGAATGTGTATCCGCAGGTTATGACAGCGAAACGTGCATTTGCTCTTTATGGAAAAGCAGATCGGTTGATCCATTCCGTTCATGATGGGGGGCATGAATGGAGAGGTAACGGTATGCGGGAGTTCTTAGAACGGATGTGATTGAATCGAATCGTATATAGACGATGGAAAAAATGTATGATATAATCATTCGAAATGATGTTGGGGCCAAAAGTCCCCAACTATGATGCCTGCAGGATTGTTTTGTGCTACGCACTCCCACAATCCTGCCCAATATTCGCATATCGTGGGATATACATCCCACTTTTATGCTCATATCGGGGCGGGTTCCAAGGTCTTTCATCCACTTATGAGCAAGCTCATGTGGATTCAGACCTTTTGACCCTGGCATCATTCGAAATAAAAGAATGAGAAATCACAGGATCTATGATATGTGGTTGGAAATGAGGGAAAAATGAGACGAGTTTTTGCAATTTGCCTGATGTGTCTTTTCCTTTCAGGAATGCTTGCAGGATGTACGAAAGAAGAAAATGGACCGCTTTCCGGAAAACATCATGTGGAAATTGAATTGGAAGATTATGGTGTGATTAAAGCGGAGTTGGACGCAGATGCTGCACCGATTACTGTAACAAATTTTATTAATCTTGCTAACGAGGGTTTTTATAACGGAACTACATTCCATAGAATCATTAATGGATTCATGATGCAGGGAGGTGACCCTACAGGAACCGGAAGTGGCGGTGCGGATACTTCTATCAAAGGGGAATTTTCTAAAAACGGAGTAGAGAATCCATTAAAACATACAAGGGGAACCTTGTCTATGGCGCGTTCAAAGAATTATGATAGTGCCAGTTCCCAGTTCTTCATCGTACAGGAAGACTCTGATCATTTGGATGGAGAATATGCCGCATTCGGAACGGTAACAGAGGGAATGGAGATTGTGGACGAAATTTGTGAGACTCTGGGAAATACATCTACAGGAATTGTGGAAGAAAGTGACAGACCTGTGATTAAGGAAATTCGAGTGATTGACTGAATAGTTATGAAAATAAATAGGAATTGGGAGTTGCCTGTTGCAAAGGCAGCTCCTTTTTTGTATAATGAAATTATCTGTGAGCAAATGAAAGGAAGAGCCGTGTGTTTTGCATGGCTTTGGGAGCAGAGAGTTTATAAGATGGGAAGTGGATGGTATGATGAGAATCGGAATGCTGACAAGCGGCGGAGACTGCCAAAGTTTAAATGCCACCATGAGAGGTGTGGCAAAAACGCTGTATAATTCCATGGGAGACGTGGAAATTATCGGATTCGAAGAAGGATATAAAGGATTAATGTATGCGGATTACCGCATTATGAAAAGCAGTGATTTTTCTGGTATTTTGACAGAAGGCGGTACAATACTCGGAACCAGCAGACAACCATTTAAGTTGATGCGTCAGCCGGATGAGCAGGGACGCGACAAAGTGGAAATGATGAAACATACGTATCACAGATTGCGTCTTGATTGTTTGGTTGTTTTGGGAGGAAATGGAAGCCAGAAAACTGCCAATCTTTTGAGTCAGGAAGGACTGAATGTAATCGGACTTCCCAAAACAATTGACAATGATTTGTGGGGAACCGATATGACATTTGGTTTTCAGAGTGCCGTTAATATTGCGACAAATGCAATTGACTGTATTCATACTACAGCAGCTTCTCATGGGCGTGTGTTCATTGTGGAAATCATGGGGCACAAAGTAGGCTGGCTGACTCTTCATGCTGGTTTGGCAGGAGGGGCTGATATTATTTTGCTTCCTGAAATTCCTTATGATATAAATGTTGTGGCAGATGCAATAAAGAAACGTGCAAAAGCAGGAAAGCGTTTTTCTATATTGGCTGTGGCAGAGGGTGCCATTTCCAAAGAAAATGCGGCTCTGTCAAAGAAAGAACAAAAGAAATTACAGCAGAACAATCCGTATCCATCCATTGCCTACGAAGTGGGGGCAAGAATCAATGAGCTGACTGGTCAGGAAGTTCGTGTAACAGTTCCTGGTCATATGCAGAGAGGCGGGGCACCGTGTCCATATGATCGTGTGCTTTCAACCCGTTTGGGCGCAGCAGCAGGTAAAATGATTATGGATGGAAAATATGGTTATCTGGTAGGAATCCGAAACAACGAGATCGTAAATGTTCCGTTGGCAGATGTGGCTGGAAAGTTAAAGATGGTTTCACCGGATTGTGATATGATAAAAGAAGCAAAACTGGTGGGAATCAGTTTTGGTGATGAATAACGACATTACTTAGAGAAAAATCTGCCCGCAGGTTTCTGTTTTTAAGCCTGGGGGCAGAACGGTTTCATGTTGTTTTGTAGGAAAAACAGAAAAAGGAGAGAAAGAAAATGGCCTATACTGCATTGTACAGAAAATGGCGTCCCAATTGCTTTGAAGATGTAAGGGGACAGGAACATATTGTCCGGACGCTGAAAAATCAGATTTTGTCGGGGCGTATTGGTCATGCATATCTTTTTTGCGGGACGAGAGGAACCGGAAAGACGACGATAGCAAAAATATTTGCCAGAGCAGTCAATTGTGAACATCCAATCGATGGGAGTCCGTGTAATGCATGCGCTGCGTGCCGTGCAATTGCTGCCGGGTCTTCCATGAATGTGGTGGAAATCGATGCCGCTTCCAATAATGGTGTGGATAATATTCGTGAAATTCGGGATGAGGTACAGTATTCTCCCACGGAAGGTAAGTATCGTGTTTATATTATAGATGAGGTTCACATGTTGTCTCCCGGTGCGTTTAATGCATTATTAAAAACATTGGAAGAGCCGCCGTCTTATGTGATCTTCATTTTAGCTACAACAGAGGTTCATAGGATTCCGATTACGGTTCTTTCACGTTGTCAGAGATATGACTTTAAACGGATCAGCAATGAAATTATTGCAGATCAGATTGCTCGGCTTTTAAAAGAAGAGCACGTGGAAGCGGAGTATAGAGCCATTCAGTATGTAGCAAAAGCGGCGGATGGTTCCATGAGAGATGCCCTTAGCTTGCTGGAACAATGTATTTCCTTTTACTATGGACAGGAATTAACATACGAAAAGGTTTTGGATGTTTTGGGAGCCGTAGATACCGGGGTGTTCAGTCAGCTTCTGCGAAAAATTTTGGAACAGGATGTGGCTGCTTGTGTTTCTCTTCTGGACGAGATCGTCGCAGGGGGAAGAGATCTGGGACAATTTGTCACTGATTTTACCTGGTATATGCGAAACATGCTTTTGGTGCAGACTGCCGATCATGCGGAAGATGCCTTGGATATGTCAGCAGATAATTTGGAGGCATTGAAAGAGGAAGCAAAACGTCTGGATGTGGACACATTGATGCGTTATATCCGTATTTTTTCCGAATTGTCTTCTCAGATACGTTTTGCAGTTTCCAAGCGTGTTTTGATTGAAATTGCTCTGATAAAATTAATGAAACCGGCTATGGAGACAGATTTAGAAGGATTGCATGCCAGAATCCGTGCATTGGAAGATTTGGTAGCACGGGGCGGTAATCTGGGCAATGGAGGATTGCCGGGGCAGTCAGATAGAACAGGAGGTTCGGCAGGTGAGAATAACGGAACGTTTCCCTTGCAGAATTCTGCTGAAGCATTTCAGTCATCCGCATCCAATGAAGAAGAACTGGTAGTTGAAGTCAGTGAAGCACAGTATGCAGATTATGAACAAGTCAGCCGGGATTGGAACAAGATTGTAGCAGGGCAGGGATGCCTGATTGGAAGTTTGTTAAAGGGAACTTCGATTAGTTATGATCCGGCTAAGGGGATTTGTATTCTGTTTACAAATAAATTTAATTATGCAGCAATGAATATTCAGGGAAGAATGGAAGAATTGAATGCACTTCTTTCCCAACAGTATCAAAGAGAATTTCATATTACAACAAAATTGGTAGGTGCTACAGATCCGAAAACAAAGGTGGTCAGAGGAACAAGGCTGCCGGGAATTGAAATGGATATTGGCATGGAAGAAGAATAGTGAAAAGATAGGAAATATAGTGATAACAGGAGGTTTTAATCATGGCAAAAAGAGGTGGCTTTCCTGGAGGAATTCCGGGAAATATGAATAATTTAATGAAACAGGCACAGAGAATGCAGAAACAGATGGAAGAACAGCAAAGAGAGCTGGAAGAAAAGATTTTCACATCCACAGCTGGTGGCGGCGCTGTGACGGTTTCTGTATCCGGGAAAAGAGAAGTGACAGAAATTAAACTGTCAGAAGAAGTGGTTGATCCAGACGATATTGAAATGCTGCAGGATTTAATTATAGCTGCTACCAATGAAGCACTCCGTCAGGTGGATGAGGCTGCAGGTGCTGGTATGAGTAAGCTGACCGGCGGTCTGGGCGGCTTAGGCGGAGGATTTCCGTTCTAATGGATTACTATAGCAGTCAAATAACAAAATTGATTGAAGAACTCTCAAAACTTCCCGGTATTGGTGCAAAGTCAGCACAGCGATTGGCTTTTCATATCATTAATATGCCACAGGATCAGGTAAAACGTTTGTCAGATACAATTATAGAGGCAAAGGAAAACGTTCGTTACTGTAAAGAATGTTTCACTTTGACGGATAAGGAATTATGCCCTATCTGCAGCAGTTCCAAAAGAGACCACAGTGTTATCATGGTGGTAGAAAATACAAGAGATCTGGCAGCATATGAAAAAACGGGAAAGTATAATGGGGTTTATCATGTACTCCATGGAGCGATTTCCCCCATGCTTGGTATCGGACCTGGAGAGATCAAGCTAAAAGAACTGATACAAAGGCTCCAGGGAGAGGTAAAGGAAGTAATTATAGCGACGAATTCCAGCTTGGAAGGAGAAACCACAGCCATGTATATCAGCAAACTGGTTAAACCGACTGGAATTAAAGTAACACGGATCGCCAGTGGCGTTCCGGTGGGCGGAGACTTGGAATATATCGATGAAGTTACTCTTCTGCGTGCTTTGGAGGGGCGTGTGGAATTGTAACGTTCAGGAAAGAGGGAGTCAGGCAAATGGATAAGTATGAATACAGACTAAAAACAGAACATATCAAACGGCTGGCTGCGAAAAAAGAATACGCATCCGCTGTGAAGATTTGTGACGGTATCGACTGGAATAAAGTAAAAGATGTAAAAATGCTGACAGCGGTTTCCGATATTTATGAAGCAGTTGGCCGATATCAGGAAGCCATTGATGTTTTGATCCAGGCATACCAGTATGCTCCGATCGGACGCCGTATTGTTTATCGGTTGACGGAACTTGCGGTGGACTGCGGAAATTATAAAGATGCAGAAGAATACTATGAAGAATTCTGTAATATTGCCCCCAATGATATGGGAAGAATTATCTTAAATTATAAGCTGGAAAAGGCAAAAGGGGCAAAAGTAGAAGACCTGATTAAAATATTAGAGAAATATAAGGAAGAAGATTTTGATGAGCGTTGGTCCTATGAATTGGCTGAACTGTATGCAAAAGCAGGACGAAAACAAGATTGTATTTCATTATGTGATGATATTATTTTATGGTTTGGTCTGGGCAAATACGTGGATAAGGCATTGTACCTAAAAGCAAAATTTGCACCATTGAGTGAAGTACAGAGACAGAAACTGAAAAATGGACAGCATTTTTATGAAGAGGGGTCCAATGTGACTTTTGTGCAGCTTCCGGATGAGGAACAGGAACATTTTCAGGCTGAGCTGGCAGAATCCGTGGTTTCTATTACGTCAGATGAGAAGGAAGAGGAAAAGGATTCTGTTTCCATTCAGGTAGAAGACGATACAGAAGAAAAAACACAGAAGGAATCGGAGATACCGGAATATTCTGAAATGGATCCGGCAATAATAGAAGAGAATACAGCTGATGAAGATGAAGGGGTGTTGACGCAGGAAAACAGTGTGGATGAAGCTATGGCATTCGCATCAGAACCGGAAGAGTCAGCAGAAACTTTTGACCAGAATGCAGAAGAAACACCGGAGATAGAGGAAGAACAGGAAGCAGAAGAAATTTCAGAAGTAGAAGAAGCTTCAGAGACAGAAGAGAATCAGGAAACGGAAGAAATTTCAGAAGCAGAAGAAACCTCAGAGACAGAAGAGAATCGGGAAACGGAAGAAATTTCAGAAGCAGAAGAATCTTCAGAGACAGAAGAAAATCAGGAGATAGAAGAAATTCGGGAAACCGAGGAGAAATCGGATACAGAAGAGAATACGGAAATTGAGCCGATCCAGGAAACGGAAGAAGCAGAGCCAGCAGTAGAAGTAGAAATGGAAGAATCTGCAGAAGAGGAAATTGCTGTATCAAGAGAACCGGAAACAGAAACCCTATCAGAAGCGGTAGAACCAATGGAAGAGGCAGAAACTGAAGCCGTTGTGGAAGAAGAACCAGAAGATGATACGCTGAAATTTTCAGAACCGGGAAGTTTTTCTGTGGAAGAACAGATTCGCCAGTTAAGTCAAATGATTGAAAAAAATCAAAATTTAGGTGATCAGACGGGAGAAGTCAGTGTAGCGAAAAAAGATATCTCAGAAGAGGAAAATGAGAAGCCACATACGGATGAAAAGGCCGGTCACAATGTGGTGGTGGATCCGGCAGATGAAAGTGGAGTTTGGCATTTCTTTGTAAAGAGTGAAAATTCAGAAGAAGGTTTCCGTTTTGCTGTGGATAAATTGCGTGCGATGCGGACTGATGGAAAGAATCGTCCTTCTACCATTGCAAGAACCAAAGGAGCGAAATTGAATGGAAAAAGTATCATTAAAACATTGGATAAGCTCCTGGGAAAAGCGGTGATTGTAGAGCAGGCAGGTGGCCTTGGTAAGGAAGTTTTAAATGAATTCGCAGTGATTTTGGATAAAAATGACCGAAGTCTGATTGTGGTATTTATTGACACCGAAGAAGAAATTAACCGCATTATTGAAGAAAATCCAAAATTAGCGGAAGTATTCTCCGCGCAATTCCATGCAAAGACGTATACTGTGGAAGATCTGATGGAATACGCAAGAACGTATGCCGATGAAAAAGACTGTGCCATTGATGAAACAGCCAGACTTCTGGTTACAACCAGACTGGAAAAAATACTGAAAGATAATCCTGTCGGATGGCAGACCCAGGTAGAAAAAATGCTGGATGATGCGGTGGAAAACGGAAATAAAAAATCAGTTGGAAGAGCATTAAAGGGATTATTTGTTATCCGATATGATGATGAAGGCAGACTTTTGCTGAAAGAAGAAGATTTTAAGTAAGGATTGATACAAGATGAATTGGTTGACGATAGTAGTAATCGTATTTCTAATTGCGGAAGTGCTGATTGGGTTAAAAAAAGGTTTTGTCAAAATGGCTTTATCCCTGTTTGCTATGATCATTGCGCTGGTTATCACATCAGCGGCAGGTCCGTATGTGAAATCGGGACTTAATGAATATACATCGTGGCAAACCAATATACAGACCAGCATTCAGACATCTTTTGACGGATATCTGGAAGAACAAGTGGAGGCCATGGAGCCGGAGCAGGAGAATGAAGTTTTAGACAAACTTCCTATTCCTGAAGTTTTGACAGGACTTTTAAAGGATAATAATAACAGCAGTGTTTATGAAAAGCTTGGTGTTGATACTTTGACCGGATATGTCAGTGCTTATCTGGCAAACATGATTATGACGGCGATTGCCTATGTTGTCACTTTTATCATTGCTTTGATTGTTTTAAAAATCATTTTCCATTTTCTCCATCTGGTAACACGGATTCCGGGATTAAAACAGCTCAACAGTGTTGCAGGAGGAATTCTGGCATTGGTACAGGGCTTGATTTTTCTGTGGATTCTGTGTTTGGTGCTGACAGCATTTTCCAATACAGATTGGGGAATTCAGATGATGGGAATGATAAAAGAAAGCAGTTTTTTGAGTCTCATCTATAATCATAATCTATTGCTTCAACTTTTGATGGAAATTATGATGAATTTGTAATGCTTCAGAATGTCGTATTGACATTTTTGTGTATCGGTTTTGGATAGTTACACGAATAAAAAAATAAGGTGCTACAATCTTAAATGAGGAAAACAGATGCTATTTGATTGAATTTGTTTTTGGCGTTTCAAGATTGCGGCACCTTTTTTGTAAAAAAATGTATGACAGAAAATGAAGATTTTTGACACACTATGTAGTATCGGCTGCAAATTGTTTTTGAAAACATTAAAATTACAATTTTTAAGAGAAGCAGCTAAAAAAGACAGAGTGAGGAAACTATCATGAAAGCAATAAAGAGGATTTTATACACAGTTGCTGAAATACTTTTTGTCTTGGGAAGTGTTAAATTGGGAATATACGCAAAGGAAATGGACAGAGAAGCGTTCTTTGAAAATTCTGATGAGAACCGGTTCCCTCAAACAATTGTTCATTATGTAGTTACCGATTTTTTACAAATGCCTTTACCGGATGGAAAAAAGGAAAAAAAGGTGCTTGTTATGGGATATGACGGTTTTCGGGAAGATGGATTATGGAATATTTTGGATGATCCGTTTAGTTCAGTCTGTATGGTGTCAAAAGAGGGCGGTTTGTATCATACGTATGCGGGGGGAGACGAAAAATGGAGACAGGAAACGACGACAAGCCCTGGATGGGCATCGATCCTTACCGGGCAATGGAGTAATTTCACAGCAGTTGAAAGCAGTGATGATGTAAAAAACGATATGGCCAAGACGTTTCTCATGGATGCATCGCAAAAGGGGATTTCCTCAGCATTTATTTGTTCTTGGAAGGAACATTTTTCCGTCACATATAAAAATGATATTGCATTTGTAAAACAAAATAATCTTCCTCTTCAGTTTTTTTTAGAAGAAGGAGATAACAAGACCTATGCATGCTTATTACAGTTGGTAGAAAAAAATCCCGGGCAGATAAAAAAAGATGAAGAAGATCCGGATGTAATTTTTTTTACGCTGGAAATGACAGATCTTGCAGGGCATCAAAGCGGATATGGAAATCAGAATCCATTTTATCGCGATGCCTGTATTATAGCAGATGCATGTGGAAGAAATATTATTCAAAAAGTCATGGATAGAGAAACATACGAACAGGAAGAATGGCTGATTATCATTACAACGGATCATGGTGGGATTGGAAATACACATGGAGGTCAAACAGATGAAGAGCGAAATACCTGGATGGCGGTTAACCGAAAAATAAAAATAGATTCCTAGCAGGGTCAAAATGGAAAGATATATTTACTAGTATCTGCAGGTGTGATACTATAGTATCATTGATTCATTACCATGTTGTGATCGGTCTATAATGATGGAAAAATATTTCTGGAGGTGGAACATGTTTTCTAAAACATATTCATTTGTAAATGAAAAAACAGACCGGATGTCTGTGTATTATGAAATGGAAAGAGGATGGGGATTTTTGCCCTTTAATATAGAGGAAAGCCAGGATAAATTTACTGGTACGGCCGGTTGGAATCCATATGGAAAAAAGACAGAACATGAAGCCGAAATCGTTTGGGATACATATGGAGTGGAGTGTAGCAATAAAAATTATCCGCTTCGTTTTCGTGCTGATGTGCCGAAAAACGGTGTATATGCCGTATCCGTTACAATCCGAAGTAAAAAGGAAAAAGTGTCCGGAGTACACTTATATTCCGGAAGAAGAAATTTAGTAAAAAGAGATATTGTCATAGAAGCGGGCGAGGCTGTTACATGTCGCTTTTATACGCATGTGTGTGAATATATTCCGGTAATGGGAAAACCGCCGGTGGAAGATCAGGCAATATATGTAAGCCTCATAGGTGAAGGGGTATGTATGGAATCAGTATCCCTGGAAGAGGCAGAGGTTCCTACTCTTTTTATCGCCGGAGATTCGCTGGTAGGAGATTATATTGGCGGATATCCGTACAACCCCATTATCAATGGGGGAAGTTGGGGACAAAATATGCTTCAGTACTTTGATGGGCTGGCTGTTTGTAATCAGGCACATGGCGGAATGACAACTAATTGTTTCCGGGACGATGGGCATTGGGATATTGTATGCCGTAACATTCGTCCGGGTGATATTTTCATGATGGAATTTGGCCATAATGATCAGAAAAGACGAAACCTGCGTCCGTATGGTCAGTATGCGGCAAATTTGCGTTGGTATATTCATGAGATTCGAAAAAGGGGAGCATATCCTGTTATAGTGACATCGTTAAGCCGTATTCCAAGCCGAGATGAAGATGGATACTATGATTTGCTGGAAGAATATGCGGATAGCTGCAGAAAAGTTGGGAAAGAGTGGCATGTACCTGTGTTGGATCTTCATTCTTACAGTTTTGAACTTCTTTGCAAAATGGGTGTGGAAAACTGTAAAGTTTATTTTAATGATGTCACACATACAAATGACTATGGAGCACTTTTGGTTGCTCAATACTTGGCAGAGGAAATTCGCAAGCAAAAAATAGAACCGCTTTATCATTGTATGAATACATTTCAGGGAGAACCATGGAAACCGGATACCAGTCTTTATCCGTCAGATGCCGTATCCAGTGATCAAAAGGAAGAAAAACCTATTTTATCAACGGATTTGCCGGAATTGCCTTATGCTGACTGTAAACATATCCGTCAGTTAAATGGTTTAAAAGAAGCTATGGCAAAGGGACTTTTGGATCCTTGTCTTAAATTTTATCATCCTTTTGATGAGATGCCGAGAGGTCAGTTCTTATACTTGTTTTTCAAAGCTGTGAAGGCACCTTACAAGCGTCCTTATCAGGGAGAATATTGTGATATTTATAAGTATGAATGGGATGCACAGAATGTACAGGCGGCTTTGGATGCCGGATTAATTGATAAGGAAACGACAAAGGACAGTCGTTTTCGTCCGGATGATGCTCTGACCGGCGGTGAGCTGGTGAGTATGATGGTGAGAAGCCTTCATCCCATGGATGACAGAGAATGGACGATTCCGCAGTGTGAACAACAGGCAAAAAGTCTGGGACTCATCTGGGAGGGATACCAGCGAGATGGTTGGGTAAATCGTGCAGATTGTACGGTGGCATTGGTACATTTAATGAATCTGACAGAAGATGAAATAAAATATTTGCCGAGACATGATTGAGAAAAGAGGGTATCCCCTCCGTTATTTCTGACGGTGGGGATGCCCTCTTTTCATAATAAATATTATTTTAAATGGCGTTTTTCAGAGAAAAAACGCTTTGTTTCTTTTGCAACGATACCATTTAGAGCAAAAAGAGCGATCATATTGGGAAGAGCCATCAGACCGTTAAAAATATCGGCTATCGTCCATACGGCGGATACGGTCATATAAGGGCCGATGAAAACAGCTAAAATATAAATCCACCGGTAACGTTTTATCAGTTTTTGGCTTCCATTCGTAAGATATTCCAGACAGCGTTCCGAATAATAATCCCAACCCAGGATGGTGGTAAACGCAAAAAATACCAGACAGATCATGAGAATAAAAGAAGATACGGTGGGAGGAATGGGGAGGCCGTTCTGAAAGGCATAGGTAGTCACTTCTACTCCTTCCAATCCGCTTACCTGCCAGGCGCCGGTGATGACAATGGATAAACCGGTCATTGTACAGATAATGATGGTATCGATAAATGTTCCGGTCATGGATACAAGTCCCTGACGTACCGGTTCATTGGTTTGTGCGGCTGCCGCAGCAATGGGAGCGGAACCAAGTCCTGCTTCGTTGGAAAAAATTCCTCGGGCAATTCCTTTTTGCATGGCAACAATCATACTTCCTACGACACCGCCGGTAATAGCCATGGGATCAAATGCCGATTGGATAATGGTAGAAAAAGCAGCGGGTATTTTGGAAATGTTGCAAAGAATCAGTAATAGTGAAAATAGGATGTAAATGACAGCCATAAAGGGGACAATGATCTGAGCCACTTTAGAAATACGCTGGATTCCACCAATTAAAACGAGTGCGACAAAAAATGTTAAAATGAGAGAAGCAATGACAACGGACCAGGAATATGTACCGATTTTAGGAATAGTGACACAGAATGTGGATTCCGGATCAAAAAAAGAGTTGATAGCAGAGGCAATACCGTTAACCTGAGTAAAGGTGCCAATACCGAATAGCCCTACACAAACGCCAAAGAAAGCAAAGAGCTTTGCCAGCCAGCGAAAGCGGTGTCCCATTCCCCGTTCGATATAATAAAAAGGACCTCCTAAGACATGGTTGTCATGATCGACAATGCGGTATTTTACAGCCAGTAATCCTTCCGCATATTTCGTCGCCATGCCAAAAAAAGCAGCAACGATCATCCAGAAAATAGCGCCGGGACCTCCGGCACATACTGCAGTAGCTACTCCGATAATGTTACCGGTTCCTATGGTGGCAGAAAGTGCAGTACAGAGGGCTCCAAAGGAAGACACTTCCCCTTTTCCACCTTCTTCATTTTTAATCATCCATTTTAGGGCAAGGGGAAGACGGCGAATTTGCAGAAAATGGGTTCGCGCAGTGAGGAGGATTCCTCCCGACAGGATGATGACCATAAGGGGAACGCCCCAGACAAAATCATCAATGTTTTTTAATAGCTGATTGATTGTAGACCACATAAAGATATCCTTTCCTGCAGCAGACCCAATGGAAAATAAAAGAAAAAGGACAGAATAAATCTGTCCCCTGGAAATGCGGTTGTTTTATAATTCTCCGTCCTTTTGCCTGAGAGATTGAGTACACATTGTGTACCTTGCACCTTCGGCACCCATTTTATGGGATTCTCCAGAGTCACATCCATCTGCAGTCTCTGTTAAAAACACCTGAGAGTTTTACTCCTTCGGCGGAAATTACTTCCTTTTCCTGCAGACTTCGTCTGTGCAATTATTTTTTATAAAACTGTACTATCTTTTTTTCATTTCGTCAAGTAGAAGTTTGGAAAAGTTTAAAAGATGACTTGATTTTTTGAGATTGATTGCTTATATTGAAAGTAAATAAAGAATGTTTTAGTAAAGTGATTGACGTCAGACTGGATCTATGAGATAAAGAATGAAAAATATTGGATGGGGATTCATATTTTGCTGAAACTGTTTGTAAGAAAAATAAATTTAAGGAGGGAAGGCTATGAAAACCAGATTTATCAATGGAACGCTAATGGTGGTACTGTCTTTTATGCTTGTTATGATATTATTGCCGATGAGGGTCTTTGCGGCAGATATAGCAACAGTAAAAATTAACGGACAGTTGCTGCAAGACGGTGTGCCGGTACAATGCGGTGAAGGGACAGCAGTTTTGGACGAACAAAGCAAGACACTGACACTAAAGAATGCGACGATTAATCAGGAAACAAATTCATCGGTCATTGATGTCAGAGCAGGAGATCTGAAAATTATTCTGATCGGTGAGAATAAAATCTTATCCAACGAACAGCGTCCGCTTTACGGCCAGAAAGCTAATATTACTATTCAAGGAACCAGTGCAGACACATTGACGGTGGAAAGTAATGTAGATGGTATACAGGTAGATCAGAGTACATTAACGATTGATGGCTGTACTGTAAATGTAACCTCAAATAATTGGGGAGGATTGATGTCCTGGGGTGGCACATTGACAATACAGAATCATGCAAACATAACGATCAACAGTTATGATATTGCTCTTGCCGGTGATACTGGTATTTCAATTACAGACAGTACAGTAAATGCTACCTCAAATGGAGCAGGAACAAATGCGATTACCAGTTATGGAACTATTTCTATTGGCAATTCTTCTGTGACTGCAACTGGTACATCAGGAGATGCTTATCCCGCAATTTATGCGGAAGGAAATATAAGCGTTGCCAATGCCAGCAATGTTACCGCAGTAACCAAGGGTATGCGTGGAATCTTCACGAATGGTGATATGACGGTAAATGATAGTACTGTGACGGCTAAAGGAACTACACAGGAAGGAATGGTAGTCGTTGGAGCGTTGACTGTGAATAACTCTAATTTGATTGCTTCAAGTAAACCAAATGATTATATTCCGGCGATTGTAACGGAACAGTTTTACGTTACAGCATCTGAAGTGACTGCAAATGGAGGCTTTGATTTGTTCAATTGGAACGAGGGAAATACCGATAACATTTCTTTCCGTATTACTCCTGCCAGCGGAAAGCTTGCAGAATTTAAAGTGGATGGCAATAACTGGGACGGATCTTCTGCTGTTCATTTCAAAGAAGGAACAGAGTCACCGTATGATACAGCGGTAGACTTCAGTGCTGATGAAATGAATTGGTTTGGAGCATACAGATATATTCATATCGGAGAACATATTCATACAGGTGGTACCGCAAATTGTAAGATACCTGCCACTTGTGAGGATTGCGGAAAATCATATGGTAATATTAATCCTAGTTGTCACTACCATGTGACGAAAGTTGATTTGAAAGCTGCGACTTGTACCGAGACTGGAAATTGTGAATACTGGTATTGTGAAGGCTGTGATAAATATTTCAGTGATATGGCGCTGACAAACGAAATAACAGAGGAACAAACAGTGATTCCGGCTTCGGGGCACAATGCTGTAAAAACAGAGGAAAAAGCTGCGACCTGTACCGAGACTGGAAATCGTGAATACTGGTATTGTGAAGGCTGTGGTAAATATTTCAGTGATATGGCGCTGACAAGCGAAATAACAGAGGAACAAACAG